>NZ_JAQLOI010000001.1:2277107-2602408 GCF_028204155.1 Vibrio algarum
TAGTCGTCTATTCGGTAGTTCCGTTAAAGTATCGAAATAAGCGAGTTGCGTTATTTGCTTTTCATTCTTTTTACGCTCTGTAATATCTTGTATAAATCCGGAAATACTCTCTGGTGTTCCGTCGACGTTATAAGCGACTCGTCCTCGGCATTCAATCCAGCGCTCTTGTCCATCAGTTGGCCGAATAATAGGGTATTCAATATGGTGATCTTTACCCGTTTGGAAACTCTCATCCATTGAGCAAAGAAATGGCTGTTGATATTCAGCCCGCATTATCCCGCAAAGTGATTTCGGTCCTGGTGTATCCTCCGGTGACATACCAAACAACCGAAACATTTCAGGGGACCAATCAGCAACCGTTCCCTCATACGGAAATGACCAATAACCAATTTGTGCATATTCCATTGCTCGCTGAAATCGGTGTTCACTCTCTGACAGCTTATCTAAGGTAATCTTGCTTGCTTTAATTTCACGCATCAAACTAAGAGTGTTAGAGGTCAAGTTTCGATAGGCCGAAAGAATAATTTTAATTATTGTTTTTGTTGCCCCTTGCATCTGTTTATC
The DNA here is from genome assembly GCF_028204155.1 of Vibrio algarum. Classification (NCBI taxonomy): domain Bacteria; kingdom Pseudomonadati; phylum Pseudomonadota; class Gammaproteobacteria; order Vibrionales; family Vibrionaceae; genus Vibrio; species Vibrio algarum. Next base: position 2,277,672 of record NZ_JAQLOI010000001.1, read on the forward strand.
TGCCCACTGACTGGCCTCTTCGGGCAATTTACCAGATGTAGTTGCTTGAACAAGCAACGCCATGTATCTATCACTTTCCAGTATGTGTGATGCTAGCCAACTGGCTAAAAAAGAGAGCATATCTTCAAGCCATTGATCTTCAGCCGTTATGTTAGCCGATAATTTAAACTCCTCAATGCGAGTAATAAATAGATTGTGGCTGTCTCTATGTTTCTCTGTTTCGGGAAAACTAGGTAACTTTGCTAGCCAATGAGTTTCTTCACATTTAAAGTGATAAACTGCATAGTTGACTAATTCATTAATTAGGGAATCCAAAGAAATATCAGAGTGTTTCAAAATGACTTGTCCAGCCACTTTGTTCAATAGATCAATTAAATGTTTATGTTGTTGGTCTATTTCTACTACGCCAGTGTTAAAGCTCTCGTTCCAAGGAAAAATATCTATATAATGATCAAGTTCATATAACACTGCCATACTAATATTCTCCTTGAATTACTCTCTTTTAAGCTAAACATCTTGTCGTCAGAAAGGCATATCCACTCTTGTAACTTCTGCTAACCTTCCAATCAAGTTATACCTTGCAAATTATGTTCATTTTTATCAATTTAATTTACGCTTTTCTTAATTGAAAAACAATTGTAACGCAATATTAATAAGCTGATTTATTAACAACTTAGTTATGCGGCCTTCATAAAGGTTTAAATATTCAGAATTGAATTCGATTCGATTTCAGTAATAACTAAATAGAAATATATTCTTAGTAGACATTGTCTCAAAGTTCTATGATTGCACAAATGTACTTAATTTAAGTCAAACTCTTTTGCTAGGGGCGATGGTATTGGTTCTGTTCCCATCTTAAGAGTTATCAAGTTTTATATGACATATAAATACTTTTTCCTTTTTTACTAAAAACTGGCACTTAGATATAAGTATTGTTTACAATGAAAACATAAAAAATTGCTCACAAGAAGTGAGCCTTATTCAGAGATGGTATTGAATGGCCACACTTAAAGACATTGCAACAAAAGCTGGGGTTTCATTAGCGACCGTTTCTCGGGTACTAAACGACGACCCTACATTAAGCGTTAAAGATGAAACCAAACATCGTATTCTTGAAATTGCAGAAGAGCTGGAATACCGAACCAGCAGTGCGAAAAGAGCGAACCAAGCAAGAAAAAACCCGCACCATTTTTTAGCCGTTTATAACTATAAGCAGCAAGCAGAAGTGAATGACCCATACTACTTATCCATTCGGCATGGAATTGAAACCCAATGCGAAAAATTAGGGGTTAAACTGACCAATTGCTACGAAGGTGACCTTCCCCGCTCTGCAAAGAAAGTAACGGGTATATTACTTGTCGGTCGAAACACGTCTTTCGTTCTTGAACAGGTTAAGCAATATACCGATAACATCTGCTATGTTGATTTTAACGATATTAACTCACCTTATGACTCAATCGATGTCGACCTTGTACGCATTAGTAAAGAGATCGTTGATTTCTTTATTAATCAGGGATATAACCGCATTGGATATATCGGAGGGCAAGATCAAGCTAACCATACTGACATTCGCGAAACCGCCTTTACAGAGTATGGCGTTCTCAGAGGGGTCGTTACTGAGACCGACATTTATAAAGGTGACTTTTCCAGTTCTTCAGGCTACAAATTAGCCAAAGAAATGCTTGCCAAAAATGTGCCTTTTCCTAACGCACTGTTTGTGGCCTCAGACTCTATCGCTATTGGCGTTTTACGAGCGATTCAAGAGCATAAATTGAGTATTCCAGAAGACATTGCATTGATCAGTGTGAATGACATTCCTACTGCCCGGTTTACTTTTCCATCCCTTTCAACCGTTCGAATTCACTCTGAAATGATGGGTATTCAGGGTGTAAACCTATTGATAGAAAAAGACAGAGATGGTAGAGCATTACCCATACAAGTCTATGTTCCGAGCAAACTAAAGCTTCGAGATACAACTAAATAAAACATCCTCATTTTCGCCTTTAAAAAGCGCCGAGTCTCGGCGCTTTTTTTCATTTTTTCTCACTAACCAAATTTTATCGGTTCCTCTCCCCAATAACGTTGAATTTGTTAAATCGCTTCCATGATTCTACTTAAATAATCAGTAATTGGTGACCAGGTTAAAGTTATCGACTTTAAGATAAATATTTTAGTAAAAGTTTTACTAAAATATTCCCAAGTTATCTAAATAGTAATTTTTACGAGGAGAAAACGTGAACAACTGGGAAAATTTCTTCAAGTTACATGAGAATCGCTTGGCACCTCGTGCCTACTTTTTTTCATATGATTCTATAAATGCTGCAAAGACATTCCAACGGGAGCTTAGCAGCCATTTTCAACTGTTAAGCGGACAATGGAAATTCGATTATTTCACTAATCCCTTGTTGGTACCTGACGAGTTCTACACAACAAATATGTCCAGCTGGGGAGAAATTACCGTCCCTAACATGTGGCAAATGGAAGGGCATGGTGATCTTCAATATACAGATGAAGGGTTTCCATTCCCTATTGATGTGCCATTTGTTCCTTCAGATAACCCAACAGGCGCTTATCAGCGTACTTTCGTTCTTAGTGATAGTTGGGATGATAAGCAGACCATTCTTAAATTTGATGGCGTGGAGACCTATTTTGAGGTTTATCTAAATGGTGAATATGTTGGTTTTAGCAAAGGCAGTCGTTTAACCGCTGAGTTTGATGTATCTGATTTTGTCCATACAGGAGAAAACCTACTCTCTGTTCGCGTAATGCAATGGGCTGACTCCACCTATATTGAAGATCAAGACATGTGGTGGACGGCCGGTATTTTCCGAGACGTTTATTTGGTAGGCAAAGAGCCTGTTCATGTCCGTGACTTTACAGTCCGCACTGAATTCGACCAAAGTTACCAAAGCGCCACACTAGGTTGTTCCGTTGAGTTAGAAAACCTTAACCACAACGATTGTTACACCAATTTAGAGTATGTCTTACTTGATGGAAATACCGTCGTTAGTGAGGGTTGTGTTGAAAACTTATTGGTTAAAGACAGCTTACATACTCAATTCTCAATTGACATTATTAACCCAACTCATTGGAATGCCGAAAATCCCTATTTATACCAGCTAGTCCTTACGCTTAAAGACGATAAAGGCAATCTATTAGAAGTGATCCCACAGCGCGTTGGATTTCGTGACATCAAAGTACGCGATGGATTGTTCTACATTAATAACAAATACGTGATGTTACATGGCGTAAATCGTCACGACAACGATCATTTAAAAGGCCGCGCTGTTGGCATTGATCGGGTCGAGAAAGACATCGTTTTGATGAAACAACACAATATCAATTCGGTACGCACTGCCCACTACCCTAACGACCCTAGATTCTATGAACTCTGTGATATCTATGGGTTATTCGTTATGGCGGAAACCGATGTCGAAACCCACGGTTTTGCCAATGTGGATGATCTAAGCAGAATAACTAATGACTCTGCTTGGGAGACTGTATTTGTTGAACGTATAGAACGTCATATTCACGCTCAGAAAAATCACCCATCTATCATCGCATGGTCATTAGGTAACGAGTCTGGCTACGGCTGTAATATTCGTTCAATGTATCAAGCAGCAAAAACTATCGATGACACTCGCCTTGTACATTACGAAGAAGATCGCGATGCAGAAGTCGTCGACATAATATCGACCATGTATTCACGCGTACAACAGATGAATGACTTTGGTGAGTTCCCTCACGGCAAACCACGTATTATTTGCGAATACGCTCATGCGATGGGTAATGGACCAGGAGGATTATCTGAGTATCAAAACGTTTTCTATCAGCACGAGTCAATTCAAGGTCATTATGTTTGGGAATGGTGTGATCACGGAATTTTAGCCAAAGACGAGTCAGGTGAAAGCTTCTATAAATATGGTGGTGACTATGGTGATTATCCAAATAATTACAATTTCTGCATGGACGGTTTGATCTACTCAGATCAAACACCAGGCCCGGGTTTAAAAGAATATAAGCAAGTGATCGCCCCCGTGAAATTGCGCGATTTTGACGCTAACCAAGGTTCAATTGTCGTCGACAATAAACTTTGGTTTTCCAATATCGATGACTACACCATTACCGCAGAAGTTCGTGCCGAGGGAGAAACGATCGCAATTGAACAGATTGTTGTATTAGAACTCGCAGAAAATTCGAGCCGAAAACTCACATTGAACCTCCCAGAACTCGACGACAGAGAGGCCTTTGTTAATTTTACGGTACGTAAAAACTCACGCACGCTCTACAGCGATGCTAATCACGATATTGCTGTGTATCAATTTAAATTAAAGGAAAATACCGCCGTCGTTAAGCTCTTTGAGCATAACAATACCACACCGCTAAAAGTTGTTGAGTCTCGCCTAGAATATCGAATAAACGGCCACAATTTTGCTCTTTGTTTTTCTAAATTAAACGGAAAACTCACCTCATGGTTTGTGAACGGAAAAGAGCTAATAGTCTCTGAGCCTAAGCTTAACTTCTTCAAGCCTATGATCGATAACCATAAACAAGAACATGATGGTTTATGGGAACCCGCGCATCTTCAGATTATGCAAGAGCATTTCCGTACACTAAATCTAGAGTTAGTAGAAGGTAAAGTCGAAATCACAACCACCAGCATTATCGCGCCGCCAGTCTACGATTTTGGCATGCGTTGTACTTACCGCTATCAGATCTGTCCACAAGGATATATCAATATTGAGTTGAGTGGTGACCGGTATGGTGACTATCCGCATGTAATTCCAGTCATTGGATTTGATCTCGGTATTAACGGTGATTTTGACCAAGTGCAATATTACGGTCGGGGGCCAGAAGAAAACTATCAAGACAGTAAGCAAGCAAACCTCATCGACATCTACCAAACCACCGTAGACGATATGTTTGAGAATTACCCTTTCCCTCAAAACAATGGAAACCGTCAAGACGTTAAATGGGCCGCTTTGTTTTCTCGTCAAGGGAATGGTTTAGCTGTAAAACCTCAGCGCGAAATGAATTTTAGCGCATGGCTTTACACCAATGACAATCTACATCAAGCCCAACATACCAACGAACTCACAAGAAGCGGTTATATCACCTTAAATCTAGACCACAAAGTGATGGGATTAGGGTCAAATTCTTGGGGCAGTGAAGTGCTAGATTCTTACCGCGTATACATGGATGCCTTCCGTTATGGGTTAACGTTAATTCCGTTCAATTCTGGAGATTGCTCTGCACAAAAACTAATAAGCCACCATTTCGATACTGGTTTCTTTACTTCCGCAACTTCAAGTAAAAACGAGGAGGAATGATGATCATTCTAGACAGCCTAGAACAGTTTAAATCTGTATATCGCGATGGTCGTAAGTGGAACCGTTGCGTCGAAGCAATCAACAACATCAACAACCTAAAAGATGGCGTAATGTACTCAATTGGCGATTCATTAACATACATGATTCAAAGTAAGGACAGCAATCCGGTTAAAGCAAACGAATTAAAAACATTTACAGGGAATCGTCGATATCTAGAGGTTCACTACTACCTAGATGGTGAAGAAAGTATTGAGTTTGCAGATAAAGCGTCACTGACAGAGCAAAACCGATACAACGATCAAACCGACAGAGAATATTTACTTGGTCGCGGAACGATTAAGACCCTAAAAAAAGGTCAAGTTGTTATCTATTCCAATCAAAACGCATACCGAATTAACCAGAGCAATCTTGTTCGTAAAGTGGTGCTACGAGTCACCGTTGAAGATGGTTACTTTCTAAACAAATAACGCAAGTCACACTAACTAAGTTAGTAACAAATATGGAGGCAACAAGATGAATTTAACTTTTCTTTTGCCTCTCAACTAAACATAATAACTAGTACTTTCGGAGAACATTATGTCTGAACAACTTCGTGGCACGATAGGTAAATTTGCCTTGCTATCGATGACATTTGCAGCGGTATTTAACGTTCGCAATATTGTAAACAACAATATAGAATTGGGCTTAAGTTCAGCGCCTATTTTTCTACTCGCCACCGTCGTCTATTTTATTCCATTCGTCTTTATTATTGCTGAGTTTGTATCAGCAAATAAAAATTCGGAATCAGGAATGTATGACTGGCTTAAACAACCCCTAGGTACAAAAATGGCTTATTTAGGCTCTTTCCTGTACTGGTTTGTTAACTTGTTCTGGTTTATTTCTTTACTGCCAAACGTAATCGCCTATGCGTCTTACGCCATGCTTGGTTACGAGTTTGCTTTCTCCCCTATTGTCACGTCTATCATATCAATTGTGCTTTTTGCTGCAGCTACACATATTTCGACTAAAGGTGCTTCTTGGTTAGGTAAAATTGCAGAATTCGTTGCCTATGGCGTGTTCGCACTGTTTGGCATTTATGTTGTTGGCGCGCTACTCGCTTTAGGTGGCGACCACGTCCCTGTTGAGCCAATCTCATTAGAGGCGATGACACCAACGGTAAACTGGGCAACATTGGGTATTATGTGCTGGATTTTCCAAGCCGCAGGTGGTGCAGAAACAGCCGCAGCCTACTTAAACGATGTAAAAGGAGGCCAAAAAAGCTTTATTAAGGTGATCATTGGTGCTGGTGTCGCAATCGGTGCCATGTACGCTGTTGGTTCACTGTTAGTTAACGTATTCGTTGCAAGAGAAGACTTAAGCTACTCCGGTGGTATGGTTGAAATATTTACCGGCATGGCACAGTACTTCGAACTATCTGAAGCAATGGTTGGACGCTTTGTGGGTGTGGTTCTATTCATTGCCATGTTTGGTTCTATGATGATGTGGACAGCCGCACCAGTGAAAATTCACTTCTCTGAAATACCAAAAGGCGTATACGGTAAGAAGACAACTGAACTGAATGAACATGGCGTTCCCGTTCGAGCAGCATGGTGGCAGTTTGCTTTCGTTTTCTTCATGCTTGTGGTTAATGGATTCGGCTCTGAATCTGTGCAAGATATGATGAATACGGCCATAAACCTAACAGCCGGTACCGCAATGTTACCGCCTATCTTTATCATGGTGGCTTACTTTGTATTCCGTTGGAAATACGACGATACACCTCGTGAATTTCAAATGGGTTCTCGCAAATTTGGTATGACGGTCGTTTCAGTGCTTATCACTATCTTTGTTGTAAGCATGACAGCCTCGGCATTCCCTGCGGGAACCGACTTAGTTGACGCCTTCTTTGTTAACGTATTTATGACGGCAGTCTTCTCTGGTATTGCTTACTGGTGGATTTCTCGATTTGAAAAGAAGCAATTACTGAAGGGTAAAGCCGCTGAACAAAAAGAGTCCGCTATACAATCCTAATTGAAAGCATTATAAACATACCTAAACAAAAATCCCCGATCAATCACCATTGACCGGGGATAACATTAGCACTACTGTTTTTTTAAAGATAATTCAGCAGTTATACAATCTTCTCTTCTGTAACAATAACGCCATCAGTATCGGCATACAGGTAATCACCTGTTTTCACTTCAATCCCACCAAACGATAATGAAACATCTCTTTCGCCAGAAGTAACAGGAATAGACTTTCTTGAGCATGTTCCCAAAGCAAAAAGAACGACTGGAATGTCTTTAATCTGAAAGGTATCACGAATATAACCATTCACGATAATGCCCGCGTAATTATTGGCATTTGCAAACTTCATTAAGTTTTCACCAACAACAGCAAAATACTCTTGGTCCACATCAACCACAACCACTTTACCTGTGCCATCTTCATCTCTTAGCAGCTTGATAAGATCTGAGTTATTTTTATCCAATTTAATGGTAACAACTTCACCTTGGCATTTATCAGCACCACCGAAATTTTGGTAACCAGCACCTAATACACTTGTCTTCTCTGGATACTCATCACAGATATCTGCGGTAAAAAATTCCATAAATCATCCTTGTTTTCTACTAGTTTTAATCGTTTTAGTTAATTTCTCATTCTAGCATCCAAATTACCGCTTTTTACATCTTTTTTTAGTGTGGTATGCTGCATGCAACTGGATCAAAAAAGATGTCCGGACGCCTAGTAAATAATAATTAAATACGAGCTAAATTTAAAATTTGCCAACGATTATTATGCCCATGCGTCTGGTTAAAGATGGTTATTGTGACGAAACAATGGAATACGTCATCGGTGTTGCCTAAGCACTAGCCACCTTCTATCTTCTTGCACGAAGTACAAGAGTTATAGGTAACCTCACGTTCAAGGTTTACTTTAATACTCACCCAGACAGACAGGCACCCTAATAGGGAAATCAGGTATTTATTTTTATGAAAGTAGTGACTGGAGTAGTTGGCAACGATATCCACGTTGTTGCCAATCGGCTCATTGAACTCTCCCTCGATGCCAGAGGGTATGAAGTTTTTAATTTAGGTGTGAATACGCATCTAGAAGAATTTTTCGACGCGGTAGTGGAAACCGGTGCCGAAGTGCTGCTCATCTCTTCCCTTAATGGAGAAGCAGAGGGTTGGAGCCGCGAAGTTAGAGCGCTCAAATCCCAATACAAAGGATTAGATGATGTCATCATGATGATTGGTGGCAACTTAACCGTAGGCAGTGGCGATGCAGACGAAATAGTCAAAAAATACAAGAAATACGGCTTTGACTTGGTTTGTCATCAGATAGACCTAAATACCGGCCTTGACCTTTTAGAAGATTTTATAGAAAAGAGAGGTCAAGCATGAGCCTACTTCAAGAAGAAAGAGAAATAATCCTTAGTAATGAGTATGTAGACACCTTTGACTTTGACGAAGTAAAGGAGTTTGTAACCAACGCAGACAAAGAACTTTTTATCTCTCATCACTTCAAAAAGAAAGAAAAAATGTTAGTGCAACCGCGAGGTGGTTTTCCCACTTATAAAAAGCAATTTGCGCTAAACGAGTTTTTTGTTAATGCCAACGTTGATGTCCTTCCCCTTACCATTGACTCAAATACCCGACTTAACGACTACGGCACAGCGAAAAAGATGCTTCGACTTAGTGAAGAAAATGACGTCGATATGCTTAACGGTTATCCACTGGTGAATCACGGTTATCGCACTACCCGTAAAATGATTACCCATTTCAATAAACCCGTCAGTTTAAGACACGGAACACCTGATGCTAGGTTATTGATTGAAACAGCCATAGCGTCTGGCATCTTCGAAATTGAAGGTGGCCCAATTACGTACCTATTGCCTTATTCAAAGAATTTTCCATTAGACAAAGCCTTTATGTATTGGAAGTACGTAGAGCGTGTATGTGCTAACTATTCTAAGCTGAATGAGCCAATTAACCGTGAGTCTTTTGGCCCATTAACGGCAACGTTGGTTCCACCATCGATTACTATCGTTATCCAGTTATTAGAGATGCTGCTGTCTTTAGAGGAAGGCGTAAAGTCTTTTTCAGTCTCTTTTGCACAGCAAGGCTCAATGAATCAAGATATTGTTACCGGCGCGGTTATTAAGAAGTTAGCCAAACATTACGCTGAAGCGATTGGCTGCGGTGATGCCAGCATTCATTTAGTATATCACCAATGGATGGGAGCATTCCCAACCAATAAAAGCTACGCAGAGCAGCTCATTAATATGTCGACTGTGATTGCCTCAATGGTCGGTGCAGATAAAATTATCACCAAAACCCGTGAAGAAGCCGCAGGTATTCCAACCAAAGAAGCCAATGCTAAAACCGTAGCCGATACGCAATATACGTTGCGTATTCTTAATGGCCTACCAAATATTGTCGACGAGCAAGAAGAAGAGATCTTAACAGCTGAAGTAATGGCGATTATGGACGCAGTGTTTAACGACTCGGCCGATACATTATGGCGTAAAGTCTTCAACTGTATTAAATGCGGTATTATTGATGTGCCATTTTCTCCGCACATCATTAACCACAACAAGATGATTACTATTCGTGATGCGAACAAAAACATTCGAATCATCGACCGTGGGGGTGTACCGATCCCAGATCGTTGTTTTGAGTATGAGCGCGCCCAATGTGATCTCAACAAAGACACCACAAGCATCGTTAACGACATAATTCATGATATAGGCATTATGCAATGAGCCAGAACGTAGAAACGCTTTCTATAAGTGAAAAACTATTTATCGATATCGGCAGTACTTACTTTAAGGTCTCCGATTCAGAGCACATTGAGCAACATTTTAGAGACTTCAATAAAGATATTCTCGATGACTTGATGCACAAATGCGGATCGAAGGTTAGCCAATATGAAAAAGAAAACATTCATATCTGTTCTTCTGCGAACGGGGGCCTAAGCACATTGATCATCGGTGTAACAAAGTCTTTTTCACTGAAATACGCGACCAATATTGCCTTTAATTCAGGCATTAACATCATCGACACGATTCTTTACCAAAACATCGCAGACTACTCTGTCCCTAGCGATTTAGTCGACGTTGTAATTGTGGTCGGTGGTATTGATGCAAACAGTGGTATTTTTGGAGACCCACTCTTTAACTACCTAGAGCAGTTAAATTATTCCAACATTGTTTATGTTGGCAACGAGTCGGACGCGTTAGCACTATCTGAAAAACTAAAAGATTTGGTGACGTTGCCTAATATCATCGATAAGCGTTTACATATTGTCGAAGACAACCTTAAAGAGTATCTCACCAATCTTTATCAACTCGATATTGAAGGTAAAGAAGACATTAAGAGCCTCTATCAAATAACTTCTAATCAGATTTATTCTACTCCGTATATTGTCAATCAGGCATTGCCGCACGTAGATGCAAGTTACTCTGTGGTTGACCCGTTTATTGTGCTCGATATCGGTGGTGCAACAACCGATATTCACTACTCTAAAGACTTGGTTATCGATGGTAATATCGTGACTGAAAACGAATACGACCGTCTCGTGTTTAAAAAGCTAGGTGTCTATAAATCCAAACAGTCGCTTATCTTCGCCGCACAAAATAACGAATTCGTTTATGAACTACTGATGCACCTTAAGGTGACGGAAAACATTTTCCAAGAACAGAGTGAAAAAGCGACCAAGATTTTAATGCAACTCTCTATCTTTTTGGTCCTGTGCAAAATTTCACACTACCGAAAAGCGTATATTAATCTCAAGTTATTAGCGATTAACTCTATTGTCATCACTGGCGGTATTACTAAAGTACTTTCAAGTGAAGAGATTGAAGACATCATCGCCTTTTTCTATAAAAAAATTATGACGTCCGATCATAAGCCAGTCACTATTCTAGACAGCAACTATGATATTTGGACTCTTGGCGCAAAAGGAAAATTAGAATGTCAATAAACTGTATTCGAACCCTGCTAGAAAGTGCCGTTGAGACACATGCAGATAAGACCGCCATTTTGTTAGAAGACAGTCAGGTTACCTACGCTGAACTGTTTAAAAAAGTGAATCAGGTTGCCCTTTACCTTAAAGAACTTGGCTTACCTAAAAACACTCGTATTGGTATTTACTCAAATAAGCGCATTGAGCAGATGATTGCCGATTTAGCGGTGCTATCAACTGACTATATTTTAGTACCAATGAGCAAGATGCTAAAGCCAGAGCAAGTTAAATACATAATCAAAGATTGCGATATCAAGTGTATTATCACTGACAATATCAAACTTGAGAGCATCGAAGAGATTGAGTTTGCAGGTCATATCATCTCTTATGATTCGGCTAACAAAGAGATTGCCTCTTTCGAAGAGATCTACAAATACTATAACAAACCATACGAATGCGATATAAGTGGCCACGACTCAGCGCTTATCACCTACTCTTTCGGTTTATCAGGCACACCAAAAGGGATTGTGATTTCACATCGAAACCTCATTGATTCCGCGCGTGTCGTTTCTCAATACCTACAACTAAAAACAGACGATGTTATCTCTGGCGTGCTGTTTTTTAATCTTGATTACGGTCTAAATCAACTATTTTGTACACTCTACAAGAAAGCAACATTGGCGATGCACCGTTTTATTCTTCCAGAAGATTTCTTCAACCATTTGATAGACGATAAAGTGACGGTTCTGCCTGTGATGCCTGTGTACATCTCACAGATGTTTGATGAAGAATCCACACGTATTCCAAGTGCAGAACTGTTCGACCGTGTTAAAACCATCACTTCGTCCGGTGGTAATGTCACCGCAAGAATGATAAATGACTGTAAACGCACTTTCCGTAATGCTGACTTCTATTCCATGCATGGATTAACTGAGGCGTTCCGTTCGACCTACCTAGACCCATCACAAGTGCAGATCCGTCCAAACTCTATTGGAAAGCCAATACCAGATGTAGAACTCTATGTTATCAATGAAGATGGTAAAGAGTGTGCTCCGAGAGAAGTTGGCGAACTGATTCATCGCGGTGGCTACATTTACAAAGGCTACTGGAATGCGCCAGAAGAAACAGCGGAACGTTTTAAATCGGTCTCAATTCTAAAAGATGTGATCGACCTAGAAGGCCAATTAGTGGACGAGACCGTTGTGGCAACCGGTGATTATGTTTACAAAGATGAAGAAGGTTATTTCTACTTCGTTTCTCGTAACGATGACATGATCAAGACGAGAGGCTATCGCGTTTCTCCATTTGAAGTTGAATCCGTGGTACAGAAAAACATTCCTGGTATTGACCGTTGTGCCGTGTTTGGTATGGACAATGAGCTAATCGAAGAAGAAATCGTTTTAGTCTACTCTGCACCGAATCAGATAAGCGAAACAGAAATCTTATTTGAACTAAACAAACACTTGGCTTCTTATATGATTCCTAGCAAGGTCGTGTATAAAAAGTTCATGCCTTTACTACAAAACGACAAGAACCAAGTCAATAAAGAAGCGCTGAAGCAAGAACTGTCGGCAATATAACTATAACACCAACAGCAAAAAGTGGATTACAAACCAATAGGTTTATAATCCACTTCTCTCCTAACAACCTCTATCCTGCATCAATCGTCATAATGGCCTGACTCTGTTCGGTTTCCAGTTTGGTTTTACTGTCCACAATAAACACACGGCCGGGGTCTATCTCATGCTCAAGCAAGAATGTCTTAACGGCTCTCGCTCTGGCTTCCGCTAAGATTCCTAGTTCATGATCACTGATCTCTTGCGCTTTAAGCAACTGATTATACATGCCGATATGCAGCGTGGTGACAACCTGTTCTGGCAATATTTCGGCCCCTTCTTCTGCAGATTCAGCAAGCACCTTTTCCACTTTAAGCCGCTCTTCGTTTACATCAATATTTAACTCTTGGGTAAACAATGTTTGTAATGCATCAGCTAAAGCACCAGTACTAGGGATTCGACTTGCACTCAAGTCGTCTGGAAGCTCTGGTAAACCACTCGTTGATAGGAGTTTTTGTTGTAGTGCTGCTTCAGCTAACGCTCTACTGTCATCTGCTAACAAAACAGAACCTTCAACACTAATACGCAGATTTGGTCTCGCCTGTAACGCTTCTATTAGTTTCAATAACCTATCTTGTGCGACTGAATCTAGTTCAGCACTGCCGACTTGGTAGTTAATTAAATTCAGCTCTTCATCACTTCCCACTAAATCAGCCAAGAGTGAAAATGGTGCTGTAATCGCTTTGGTGATTATATTTACCAAGGCTTTCAAAATGACGCCACCAAAGCTAAATTCTGGGCTATCTACATCTCCGTTAACATCGAAACCAAGATCAATAACACCATCACCATCTTGCAATAAACCGACAGCCAAGGTAATGGGGAGGCTAGTAGCTAATGTAGATTCACTCGGTTTACCGAGTGTTAGCTGATCCACAACAATATGATTCGTCCCAGCAAGCTGGTTGTTCTCCAAACGATAGTTAATATCAAGTGACAGTTGCCCTTTATCAATATAGTAACCAGCGTAAGTACCGGAATAAGGGTTAACTGAGGTCAGCTCAACGCTGTTCAAACTAAAGTCGAGATCAAGAGATGGCGATTCACTAAGAGGATCTATTTCTCCAACAAGGGAAACTGGAGCATATTTATCTATATGACCTTTGATGTCGACCAATGCTTTGGTACCCGGTGTTGTAGAGATATTTTTTATAAAACCTTCTATAGATTCAATACCGGAAGCGAAACTTGGCGTCAGCGAAAAGTCAGCAAAAAAGCTGAACCATTTACGATCTGTATTTTTTCGATATCCATCTGGAAATCTGAACCACTCTCACTGGTTTTATTCACCACCGCTGCTTGGTTTGTCTTGTTAGGCTTCGACGTTGAAGCGCCAGACTCTTCCTCAGCTGTCGAGGTTGTTTCTGGGCTAGATTTAGAGACCGCACCAATATTTGTGCGTAGATCTTTGGCAACAATTACCTTTGCGTAAGGCGTATTAAGCAGTATGGTTTTTATATCCAAACGATTATCGGCCTGATCGAACATCAACGAATCGATAGACATTTGTTTCCATTTTAGAAGTGGTTCTTTTTGTAAAATATCTTTAAGTAATAATTGGTCTATCGTTAACTGTCCGTTAAAGATAGCCTTCCCTCGACTATTTGCCGTTAGCCCTCCTTTGGTACTGAGGTTACCTTGGCTCAAAATAATATTTAGATGAGGATCTAAATACGGTTGAAACTGTGTCAATTCCAAACCAGATAGTTGCAGCTGGCTGTTTAATTCTTCAGCCTTGATATCTAGTTTACCTTGACTGTTAAAAGTGCCTCGCACACGTTCCGGCTGCTTTTTCGTATCTGACGCAATACCAAAATCAAATTTGTAGTCGATAGGATCGCTAAGTTCACTGGTTATAGGCCCCAGACTAATATTAAGTGGATAGACACGCCAATGTACGCCGTTACTGATTAATCCCTCTTTAAGATTGATATCCATTTTCTGCATATCAAATGCATGAAGTTGTACTAACCACTCCTTGTTACTGTTTTCAAGCGAAGCAGCGTCTACATTGCCCTCAACCTGCGTTTGTTGCGCAGGTGAATTCTCTTTAACAACGGCTTGGTTTGGCTCGGATTTGGGTGTGAAGTGCTGTTGTAAATCAAGTCCTTTCTTACTTAGGTCTGCATCAACCCAAAGCCCGACCAACAACAGTTTTTCTAGTTCGACCACTTGGGAAGTCGTATCTAAGGAGATGCCTGTAAGATCCAGAGACGGCAGTTTGATTTGTGGGTTTTGGTTAATCTCAAATGCGACGTCCGCTAAAGAGAACTGCCCTTGGTTCGCTACAAATCCTAACTGTTCATTTTGTTGCTTAAGGTGATAATTAGCAGCGAAACTGACTTCGCCAGAAGCCAATTCAGCTTCAATCCTATTTTCAGTAAATGGCCAAAGTGGCGCTAACTGTAACTTTGCTAGGCTTAGCTCACCAGTGACTTCCAGAGGTTGAAGTTGAAATTGCCCTTTAGTCTGTATATGACTTTTATCGAGTCCATTCATACCAAATGTATATACGTTAGCCGTTTTATTAAGCGGTTCTGTTTTTTTATTGGTATCGGTTCCCGATGGTGCTGTCAATGTAAGCGCTGTCGTGTCCAGTTCACTAAGACTAAAATTGATATTCTGATAACCAAGTTCTACACCTGTTGGCTTATCTTCAAAATCGACCTGGCCATTATTTAAACTTATAACGTGTGCCTTAAAAGCAAACAATTTTTCTGGTACTTGCTGAACATCTTGTGCTGTATTTATCTCACTTTCATTGGCGTCGGTTGATTTGTTCTCGTCTAATTTTTCAATAATATCATTGAAATTAAAGGTCGTTTTATCACCGTCTGAGCTTAAACGCGCAAGTGAAATATAAGGGTATTGAATCGTTAGATGTTCTAGGGTTGGGGTAAGGTTAGAGATACTTTGCCAAAAATTAAACTCTGTTTTTAACTGCTTAATACTCACAAAGCGGTCTGATTTTTCTCGTGCTGAAATGGCAAAGTCATTCACTTCTACTCGTAGCAAAAATGGATTAATTTTAACCTCAGCAATCGCCACCTCTCGTCCAAGCATTTGTGTTAATTGCTTAGGGCCCTGAGATTGAATAACAGCCGGAAAAACAAGGCCAACCAACCCAGCATAGGCGGCATAACTCATTAATATATAAGTACATACCCTTATATATTTAGGAGCAGATTTAAAACGATTGTAAGCTCTCACAAAAACATTTTTCATACAGCAATCCATACTCTTAAATACAACGCAGCTATAAATAGTGCATTAAAGATAACTCTAATATAACTGTATCCTATAGGGTCCAGTTAAACCAGTGTGGCTAATGTAATTTGGGTATTGCAATTAAATTAATTTCTTATTAATATCCGCACCGTCTTTGGGGAGTAACTTGCCTAAACGCCTTTTTCGCGTTCTCGGTTTGTTCGTCAACATAATTGATGCAAAATCATCATGGCGTTCAAGATTCGGTTTACATCGAATTTAGTGAGACCATAGACAATGAACACTAACCGAGGTGGGAAGTGTGCGTTGTCTTTGGTTACTATATCCCACCTCATTAGAGATTACTTTGAGCGTACTAGCCATTTCAATTACCACCGTAGCCCTTGCTGAAATCGGTGACAAAACCCAACTTCTCTCTTTATTACTTGCAAGTCGATACCGTAAACCAATTCCGATTATCGCAGCTATCTTCCTAGCCACAATAGCAAATCATGCACTGGCGGCATATTTCGGTGTTATCGTTGCAGACTATATCAGCCCAGAAATGCTTACATGGGTATTGGCGATTAGCTTCTTGGCGATGGCAGGATGGGTACTGATTCCTGATAAATTGGATGAAGATGAAAGCATATCGAATAGAGGCCCTTTTGTAGCTAGCTTTATGACCTTTTTCATCGCAGAAATAGGCGACAAAACTCAAATTGCCACCTCTATACTCGGCGCTCAATACGCCGATGCGCTTATATTAGTTATCTTGGGTACGACAATCGGAATGTTACTTGCAAATGTACCTGTGGTACTGATTGGTAAGCTATCTGCCGACAAGCTCCCTTTCGCTCTAATTCGAAAAATTACTGCCGGTCTGTTTATCCTATTAGCCATTGGAGCGGTGAGCCTGTAATACTTAGCTGGCATTTAAAGTAGAGATAAATCACTGTGTCGAGCGCTTCGCCAACGAACTATTTTTGCAATGTTACATTCCGTTAATCACAAGCAATACAGTGATTAGGATCACGATTCATTGCTGAGTTGTGATCTATATTTGAAAGTGTAATGAGTCTCAGGAGGAGATATGCGATATCAAGTAAAAGAAGCATTCGATAGATTTATCGATATCACTCGTGTTGAACCTAGTCATTTACTGGTAACAAGTGCGGTACCTAATGACATTAGGCTTGCCTATATTGATAGCGAACATAGGACGTTCGAACTTAAGTACTCTAACGGGCATTTATATCTTTTAGACGACATTGACCAACAATGGTTTCCCTTAGATGACGTTAGATATTAGTACTAATTAAATCAAAGCCACCCACATAGCCGGCGGCTTTGATTCGTTTCCTTCGATCATAGCCTCAAAGGACGGTTTTTCTGATTATCTAGCCAATCGAATTGAGTCCGCTGTCATAATAACCAGTTTTGTAACCGATACCGTCAGAGCAATAACGATCATACTCGCTAACATCGTACCTATCCCATACTGGATGAGCGTACCCCGAGCTTCCGCACCTTGAACTAAACCATGGCTAGCACTAAACAGGGCTATTGCAGCCGTGGCTAAATAATTCATCATTCCTTTTTTACGATAAGCCATCAGTGAGAGAGGTAGCAAAACTAATGAAACAAAAACAATGCTTTCTACCTGACTTGCTTGAGCCCATGATGTACCCGCCATAAAACCAACCAAAAGAGCGGCGCTCACAAGAAGAAGCAGTTTACTTGCTACTTTTTTACCGCTGATAGCCGCAAAAACACCGACTAGAATAAGCGCAGCAATATGATCCAGTCCTGTTAATGGGTGAAGAAACCCTTCAGAAAAACTACTTATATGCTGCCCTGAATGGATAGAATGAGCAAGGCATGACGTGCTAATCACCATACTCGAAAGTAATACCAAAACGTAACCAACTGTTTTTTTCATGTCTATATATCCCTATACATTATCTGTCACTGTTACTTTTACTTCTTGTTGAGTGAGCATACCTTCATCAACAATAAACTTAATGATCTCTGCAACACCATCGCCACGAACCAAATTGGCAAATACAAACGGTTTATCACCTCGCATCTTCTTCGCATCTCGATCCATCACTTCCAAAGACGCATTTACCATAGGCGCTAGGTCAGTTTTGTTGATAATCAAAAGATCCGATTTGGTAATACCTGGTCCACCTTTGCGCGGTATTTTGTCACCGGCACAAACATCAATCACATACAGCGTCAGGTCTGACAGCTCCGGACTAAAGGTCGCACTTAAATTATCTCCACCACTCTCGACCAGAACGAGTTCCAATTTTGGATGACGATCTTGTAATTCATCAATGGCAGCAAGGTTCATTGAGGCGTCTTCCCGAATCGCCGTGTGCGGGCAACCGCCGGTTTCTACACCCAAAATACGGTCAGCCTCAAGTGCTTCATGTTTCAGTAAAAATTCAGCGTCTTCTCGGGTATAGATATCGTTTGTTACAACGGCAAGGTCATAGTGCTCACGCATTGCAGAGCATAGCTGACGAAGTAATGCCGTTTTACCAGAACCAACGGGGCCGCCTACCCCAACTCGCAAACATTGTGTACTCATTGTTAACTCCTAAATAATCGTGAATATTGGGTTTCGTGCCATGCACTTACCATGACAAAACTTGGCAATGTTAGGCCTATTGCCTCATCGCTAACCTCCAATCCATGCGCCACGCTTCGCTCTATTTCTGGCATCAACCTGAGTAGAACTTTCTGTGCAGAGGTCTGGCCAAGTGGTACCGTTTTACATGCCGCAGTGACCTGATTTTCAACCCAAGTCCAAAGCCATGCAGTGCAGGCCCCGTGTATATCAATTCCAAAATGTTGTGTAGCTTTAGCAAACAACACCAAATAACTATATTTTTTTGCCTTTTCGGGCAGTTCAACATCCAAACTTTTTAATAGTCGATACAAGGTTTGACCGAGTTTGATCTCTTCTTGCATCAATTCTGCGGTCTCGCGATTGGCCATCAATATTTGCTGCCAATGTTCTACCTTTTTTATATCACCTTGATGCCAGGCACTGTACACCCGTTCAAGAATCGGAATATCAAGGTTAGCTTGACCATGGGTTAAAATAGGTAGAAGCCACTTTTGCAGGCTTTCTTCATCTTTCACCCACCCTAATTCCACGGCATTCTCTAAGCCTTGGCTATAAGCAAACGCACCGATAGGTAAGCTTGGACTACTCAGATGCAAGATAGAAAGTAGCGCCTTAACGTTCATTAGTGAGTATGCTCCCCGTGGGAATGATGATGTCCACCACTGTGGTATGCTCCTGATTCTGGAGTGAAACTGGCTTGGTGGTGATTACATTTCAAACCAAATAGTTCCACCATCTCCTCCAATACATGATCCGGTTGAAAACGTATCCACATTTCGCCGATTTCCATCGGTACATGTCTATTCCCCATGTGATAACAAGCTTTAGCAAAGGTGAGCCAATCCGTTGCAACAGCGGTTACCACCGCTTCTGCACTCGCCTCAACTTTAAACACTTGTCCACATTCGCTGTACAGGCAGTCCCCATCCCGTAGCACTTCACCTCGAACCAAAAAAACACCGACGTCTTCTCCTTTCTTGGTTTGCGTTTTAAAACGCCCTTTTTGTCGTAATGCAAAAGGCAGTTCAATCTGATCGTTAATATCACCATGATGGTGGTCGCAACGGTGAGTAATCTTTAACATATCGCCTCCTAGCGTGATTAGAATTCTTTGCGTTATAACACCCTAAAGGTTATTAAAATAAGGTGTACCGCTGGGCCAATGGTAATTCTTCCGCAGGTTCGCAAGTCAATAATTGCCCATCGGCGCGAACTTCGTAGGTTTGAGGGTCGACCGTAATATCGGGCATATAATCGTTCAAAACCATGTCGTGTTTCGTGACGTTCCTACACCCTATGCACGCCTTTAGTTCTCTTTGTAGCCCAAGCGATTCTCCCAATCCGTTATCAATCGCTGCCTGTGATGTGAAAGTGACTGACGTGGCTGCAGCTGCGCTGCCAAAACCACCAAACATATAACGATAATGGACAGGTTGAGGTGTTGGTATTGACGCATTCGCATCCCCCATTGGAGCGGCTGCAATAAATCCGCCTTTAATTATAAGGCTAGGTTTGATACCAAAAAATGCCGGCTTCCAAAGGACAATATCCGCTATTTTTCCCGATTCCAATGAACCAACCATATGACTAATTCCATGCGCAATTGCTGGGTTGATGGTGTATTTGGCGATGTAACGTTTTGCACGATGGTTATCCGCATCTATCTCTTTGTCTTCTGCTAACAAGCCGCGCTGCACCTTCATCTTATGAGCCGTCTGCCATGTACGGCAAATAACTTCACCTACACGACCCATCGCTTGTGAATCTGAAGCAATCATTGAGAAAGCGCCCAAATCATGCAAGATATCTTCGGCAGCGATGGTTTCTTTTCGAATACGAGAATCAGCGAAAGCGACATCTTCGGGAATATTTGGATCGAGATGATGGCAAACCATCAACATATCTAAATGCTCATCGACTGTATTTACCGTATAAGGACGGGTCGGATTGGTTGAAGAAGGCAATACGTTTGGCTCTTTACAGGCAACAATAATATCTGGTGCATGTCCACCACCTGCGCCTTCCGTATGATAGGTGTGAATTGTACGCCCTTTAAATGCCGCAAGTGTGTCCTCAACAAAACCCGACTCATTTAACGTATCCGTGTGAATCGCCACTTGTATGTCATATTTTTCAGCCACACTGAGACAATTATCGATAGATGCCGGTGTGGTTCCCCAATCTTCATGTAGTTTTAGCCCACATGCACCCGCTTCTACTTGCTCTGCTAAAGGTTCTGGTAAACTAGCGTTGCCCTTGCCTAAAAAGCCAAAGTTCATTGGTAAGGCATCGGTGCTTTTTAGCATTTGTGTTAGGTTCCATGCACCAGGTGTACACGTCGTCGCGTTCGTTCCTGTTGCTGGGCCAGTTCCGCCACCAATCATTGTAGTTGTACCTGACATCAGCGCTTCTTCGATCTGTTGCGGGCAGATAAAGTGAATATGTGCATCTACTGCACCTGCGGTAACAATATGTCCCTCGCCAGCAATGACTTCTGTACTCGCACCAATATTAATAGTGACGTTGGGTTGAATATCCGCATTTCCCGCCTTGCCAATCGATTGGATCTGTCCATCTTTTATACCGATGTCGGCTTTAACAATGCCCCAATGGTCAAGGATCAGAGCATTGGTTATCACGCAGTCCACTACTTCATCTCGGCATTTCTGACTTTGACCCATACCGTCTCGAATTACTTTGCCACCACCAAATTTCACTTCGTCACCATAGGTAGTGAAATCTTTCTCGACCTTAATAAACAGCTCTGTATCGGCTAGGCGAACCTTGTCTCCCACCGTTGGGCCATACATGTCTGCGTATGCTTTTCTGGAAATCTGTACCATGTTTTGCTCCTACTACTTATCCAGTTTTCCCATGATGAGCCCACGAAAACCGTATACTTCTTTTGACCCAGATAGTTCAACCAGCTCAATTTGACGATTCTGACCCGGCTCAAATCGAACCGCGGTTCCTGCGGCGATGTTCAATCGCATACCTTTGGTTTTTTCTCGGTCAAAATCTAAGGCAGTATTGGTCTCGTAGAAATGGTAATGGCTACCGACTTGTATAGGACGATCACCGTGATTGATGACCGAAATAGACAGCGTGGTTCTATCTTGATTAAGATCAATGGGGGTTTCTTGTAAAATATACTCTCCAGGATTCATATCGCCTCCTACTGAATCGGACTGTGAACGGTGACCAGTTTGGTGCCGTCAGGAAAGGTCGCTTCTACTTGGACTTCATCGAGTAACTCACAAATACCTTCCATAACATCATTTTTTGTCAGTAAATGCCGTCCATCGCTCATCAGTTCAGCGACGGTTTTTCCATCTCTAGCACCTTCTAAAATCGCTGCCGAGATATAAGCCGCAGCCTCTGGGTAGTTGAGTTTTACCCCTCGGTTTAACCGACGTTCAGCAACGAGTGCCGCGGTAAACAGTAATAACTTATCCTTGTCTCTTGGAGAAAGTTCCATAATCTAATCCTTTAAGTATTCCAAATTCTTGGCACACACGCCTCACGTCCCATTAGAGCAGGACGCAAAAGATGCCAGCATTCACGCAGTTGACATTGAGCTTGTTCACTACAGTCACCAAGGTAGCGAACAACCAAGGTATTTAATCGGTATGTCACACTAAGGTTGCTGGTATGATTGCTTTCAAATCGTGTTCGAAGCATGTCGAGCGCCGATTCAGTATCGGATAGCCCAAATGCAATTAGGGTTCCCGATACAAGATGGTTGTTAAATCCGCTGATAGCACTAATAAGTGGATCATCTGAAGCCAGATACTGCCGTTCCAATAGCAGCGGAACTTCGTTGTGATAAAGAGACAAACGCTGCTCGACGCTCCCTGACACAAAAGGTCGTTCGCTTTTAGGGCGTCCCAAACAAAAAACATCTAGACCAACAAATTTTGCATCACCAAACAGATTGATTTTCGTATCAAGTACCCCGTGCGCCCCGTCAAATACAATGGTCTCCATAGGCAGCCATTCGCATTGACTATCCACTACTTGAATATTGACTCTCTGCTTCTGCACCACACCATTGCTGTCGGCTTTGTATATTTTCCCTGCTGACGGTGTGGTGACCAGAACTTGGCTATCCTTCTCACAATCTATTTGAATCTGTAAATCATCTCCAGACACCAAGCCACCCGGAGGATGAAGAAGATATACATGGCACACTTCTTCTTCAGGATAAAATGGCCTCTGTACCCGAAGTGGGCCTTTAAAGCTCATCTGATGCATACGAGTCTTATCGTCCCCTTTATCAAAACCTAAAGCTAAATAAGCTGGCCAATGACGCTGACCGATAAGTGTAGAAGCTGATGTCATCTGATTCATATGCATCACACCGTCAGGTACTGTTTAACTAACTTATCATCGAGCTGACTCATCTCTCCGGTTGCAACTTGTCTACCTCTGTCTAGTATGCAGAAGTTATCGGCTACCTTTCGTGCAAACGGCAGCTTTTGCTCAACCAAGAGAACCGTTAACCCAATCTCTTCATTAAGTCGTCGAATAATATCGCCTATTTCAGCGACCACATTGGGTTGAATACCCTCTGTTGGCTCATCTAAGATCAATAATTTTGGGTTAACAACCAAAGCTCGACCTATCGCAAGCTGTTGCTGTTGACCACCAGAAAGGTCACCTCCTCTTCGGTTCAACATCTCTTTTAAAACAGGGAAAAGATCATAGATAAAATCTGGAACTTGCCTCAATCCATCCCCTCTTGCGGGCAGCCCTATTTTTAGGTTTTCTTCCACTGTCAGCAATGGGAAAATCTGCCTACCTTGCGGGACATACCCAATACCCAATGGCGCTCTTCGTTCAGCTGATAAATTCGAAATATCATTTCCTTGATAACGAATGACGCCACTTTTGGTTGGTAACAAGCCCATGACACATTGAAGTAGTGTCGTTTTACCCACGCCATTTCGTCCCATTAAACAGGTACATTTTCCTTCAGCAACCTGCATATCGAGATCCCAAAGTGTGTGGCTTTGCCCATAAAACTGATTCAATGATTCGATCGTTAGCATGCTTCTTCTCCCAGATACACCTCGACCACCTTAGGGTCGCTCTGCACTTTTTGCATAGAACCCTCGGCCAATACCGACCCTTGATGCAACACCGTCACCTCTTTTGCCAACGAGCGAACAAAGTCCATATCATGCTCTACTAATATAATGGTGTGCTGGCCAGCTAGACTTGTTAAGAGCTCTCCGGTTCTATCCATTTCCTGATGCGTCATACCTGCAACAGGTTCATCCACGAGCAATAACTTCGGGTTTTGCATCAGCAACATGCCTATTTCTAGCCACTGCTTTTGTCCATGTGAAAGTGCACCAGCAAGCAAGTTTTTCTGTTCAACTAAGCCGATCTGTTTTAAGACGTAGTCAATGTGGTCAATCTGACTCGGTGTTAAGCGGGCAAATAGTGTGTTTAACACACCTTTATCTCCAGCCATGGCTAATTCTAAATTACAAAATACGGTTTGTAGTTCAAAAACGGTTGGTTTTTGAAATTTACGACCAATACCCGCTTGAACAATTTCAGGCTCTGACATTTCGAGTAAATCGGTTTTTTGACCAAACCATGCTGAACCACTATCTGGCCGTGTCTTACCGGTAATGATGTCCATCATGGTGGTTTTTCCAGCACCATTTGGACCGATAATGCAACGGAGTTCGCCCTCTTTGATATAAAGGTTAAGGTCATTGATCGCTTTGAAACCGTCAAAACTCACGTTGATCCCTTCTAAATACAGTAAGTATCCATGGGCAACATCGAGAAGTGGATACTGTTTAGGTACCATAAAATCGTAGACGTGGTCTCTATCCAAGGTTTGACGGGCTATATCGAGTATATTCATGAACGAGCCTCTTTCATTTTCAGTCGGCCTTTCATCTTCGCTAATTCATCTATTTTTACTAAACCAACAACGCCTTTTGGTAAAAACAGTGTGACGAAGACAAACATAGCGCCAAGAAAGAATAGCCACACTTCAGGCAAGGCAGCGGTTAAGTAGGATTTGGCATAGTTAACGGCAAAAGCCCCTATAACAGCACCATACAAGGTTGCTCGCCCACCAAGTGCCACCCATACGACTAACTCAATAGAGTTGAGAGGGGAAAATTCAGAGGGATTAATAATACCAACTTGAGGGACATAAAGCGCACCTGCTACGCCGGCTAGTACGGCTGAAAAGGTAAAGATCCACAATTTAAAGTTTTCTACTTTATAGCCAGTGAAACGAGTCCGATTTTCTGCATCTCGAATCGCTAAGGCGACACGACCTAATCGGCTCACAACGATAAATCGACACAACACATAACCAAGTGCCAAAGCGAATCCAGACATAAGAAACAGCACTAACCGGGTCGAATCAGACTGTAAATCAAACCCCAATATATCTTTAAAATCGGTTAGACCATTGTTGCCACCAAACCCCATTTCATTCCTAAAAAGGAGAGCAATAATGCGTAGGTAAGGGCTTGTGTAATAATAGAAAGATAGACACCGGTGACTCGTGAACGAAACGCAAACCATCCAAATACAAAGGCTAGCGTTCCCGGCACTAATAAAACCATAAAGGAAGCGAACCAGAAATTATCGAAACCATACCAAAACCAAGGCAACTCCTGCCAGTTTAGAAACACCATAAAATCAGGTAATAATGGATTCCCATAGACCCCTCTATCACCGATTTGACGCATCAAATACATGCCCATTGCATAACCACCTAGAGCAAAAAAAGCTGCATGCCCTAAGCTGAGTATGCCCAAATACCCCCATACCAAATCAACTGCTACCGCGAGTAACGCGTAGGTTAGATACTTACCCATTAACGTCACCGTATAGGTGGACACATGCAGTACACTCGATTCTGTTGTGAAGGTATTTAGCGCGATGACCAAGGTAATAACACTCGCTAATACCACTAAAAAAATTGAAGTAGAGCGGTCTAACACCTTTATTTGATTATTCATGTTACCCCTCCGCCGAACGGCCTTTCTGAGGGAACAACCCTCTCGGCTTTTTCTGAATAAATAATATGATAAAAATAAGCACTAAGATTTTTGCGAGCACCGCTCCAGCCCAAGGCTCCATAATCTTATTAGCGATACCTAATGACATACCGGCTACAAGCGTTCCCCATAGGTTGCCAACACCGCCGAAGACCACCACCATAAAAGAGTCAATGATGTAAGCTTGCCCTAAGTTTGGCCCTACATTGGTTAGTTGACTGAGTGCCACACCTGCAATGCCGGCAATACCAGAACCAAGGCCAAAGGTCATTGCATCCACCCATTCGGAACGCACACCCATGGCCCTTGCCATGGCACGGTTTTGCGATACCGCACGAACTTCTATACCAAGCCGTGTGTAACGTAAGATAAAAAACAGGACGGCAAACACAATTAAACAGAAGGCAATAATGTAAAGACGATTAAGTGTGAGGCTCAATAATGGATTGATTTCAATCACGCCAGTCATAAACTCTGGTGTAGATACAGAGCGATTTAATGGTGAAAAGACCGACCGAACCGTCTGTTGCAAAATAAGGCTAATACCAAATGTCGCCAATAGCGTTTCGAGAGGTCGACCGTACAAAAATCGAATAACACCTCGTTCAATCAAAATACCAACAAATGCTGCAACTAAAAATGCCGCAGGTATGGAGACAAAAATAGAAGCACTGATACTATTTGGCATTAGGGTTTGAATCACATAAGTAGTATAAGCTCCCAACATCATTAACTCTCCATGCGCCATGTTTATCACCCCCATCACACCGAAGGTAATCGCTAAGCCAATAGCAGAAAGCACTAACACAGAGCCTAGGCTCAACCCGAAAAATAGGGTTTCTGCAAAATCGGCAACGGTAACGCGCTGCTCAATAAGCGCCAAAGCATTGGTCGCCTGCTTTAATAATGATTTATCGCCGCCTTGCTCCGTTTCAATAAAGTGAATTACGGCGTTTCTTGCTTCCGGTTGATAGCTGTCACCCAACCTTTCTAAAGCGATTCTCTTTTGTTCTATGCCTGTATCAGATGATTGAAGATCATATATCGCGAGCGTTGTTCGCATCAGATTGACCACAGATTCATCCGTTTCTGTTTCCACTTTCGACGACAAACGTTGGTACAAATCCGCATCAATGTTGCCCATCATCTGCTGCACAGCATGATAACGAGCCGCGCTATCTGCTGAGGCGATATTTAGTAGTGCCAATTCAGTTTTTATCTGTCGGCGTAAATTGTTATTAATTGCTACACGTTTTATTTTTCTTTTACTGACATTTGGTGTGGTTTCTCCATTCACAGAAAAAAGGTCCGCAAGCGTGTATTTACTCCCTTCTTTAGCAACGATGGTCACCAGTTTGTTCTCTTTTTTATGGCGGTAAAGTTCACCATTTAGTAATAGGCTTAGTACTCGATTGGCTCGTTCGTCGCCACTTAAACCCAGTAGTTCAACACCCTTTTCTATGTCAGAAAAATCCGAAGAGAGAAGATTATCAATTCCATTTTTAAAGTTAGAATCTGATTCAGCAGCAACAACAGTCGTTGCCATAAAAAGTATCGATGCGCAAAGCAGCAAAAAGACCATTGGTTTTTCAATGCAATGGGGAAGATATATACGGCGCATATCGGTTGGAATAACCATGAAATACCTCGGACTATTCGTGAATTGGCCGCGCCCAAAGGCGCGACCACCTAGCGACTTCAAGATTAGTAATTCTGTCCTGAACACTTACCTGTTTTCACGTTGTAGTTACCACACGAGAGTGGCGCTCTCCAATCTGAAATAAGATCTTTAGAACCAGGTAGGAAATCAGACCAGGCATCCCCCGCCACCAGTCCAGAAGTTTTCCAAACCGTTTGGAACTGACCGTCATCTTGAATCTCACCAATCAGCACAGGCTTGGTAATGTGGTGGTTAGGTAACATGGCAGAATAACCGCCCGTTAGGTTTGGTACCGCAACACCAACGATGGCATCACCAACAACCGTTGGATCTGTTGTTCCCGCTTTCTCGACAGCTTCAACCCACATATTAAAGCCAATATAGTGCGCTTCCATCGGGTCATTGGTTACACGATCTTCATTTTTAATGAACTTGTGCCATTTTTCGATAAACTCATCATTCACATCAGATTCTGCACTCATGAAGTAGTTCCATGCTGCAAGGTGACCAACCAAAGGCTTCGTGTCCATACCGGACAACTCTTCTTCACCAACAGAGAAGGCAACAACAGGGATGTCGTCAGCCGATACGCCTTGGTTTCCTAACTCTTTATAAAATGGGACGTTAGCATCGCCGTTAACGGTCGAGACCACGGCTGTCTTCTTACCAGTTGAACCAAACTTTTTAATGTCTGAGACAATAGACTGCCAATCTGAGTGACCAAACGGAGTGTAGTTAATCATGATGTCAGATTCTGGCACGCCTTTCGCTTTTAGATACGCTTCCAAAATCTTGTTTGTTGTACGTGGATAAACATAATCAGTACCCGCTAGAACCCAACGTTTTACACCTTGGTCCATCAGGTAATCGACCGCAGGAATGGCCTGTTGATTTGGTGCAGCACCTGTATAGAAAACATTCTTAGACGACTCTTCGCCTTCATACTGAACAGGATAAAAAAGTAAACTGTCTAACTCTTCAAAAACAGGTAATACAGATTTACGAGACACAGACGTCCAACAACCAAAAACAGCGTCCACTTCATTCTGCGAAATCAACTCTCGTGCTTTTTCTGCAAATAACGGCCAGTTTGACGCTGGGTCAACAACAACGGCTTCAAGCTTTTTGCCTAACAACCCACCCTTTTTGTTCTGCTCATCGATGAGCATCAGCATGGTATCTTTTAGTGTCGTTTCACTTATCGCCATGGTGCCAGATAGAGAGTGAAGAACCCCAACCTTGATCGTGTCTTCAGCCGCTAACACCTCACCCCCAAACAATGAAGCAACCAAAATGCTGCTCGCCAATAAATTCCTTTTCATCTGCTTTTCCCTTTTTGATATGAACAAATCGTTGCCTGGATATCCATCAGCTAAAAACACTTATCCGGCATGTCATTCAGTATTAAATAAAAGGTACTGCGTAGATATGCGTCATTTAGACGAATTAACTACGTCAAATTACGCATATGCAGTGTCGACGTTAGGTTATATACTGGCGCGTATATATAGATGATGGCTGCTAAATTCCTCATCAATCCAAGACGCACGGAATGCGTCGGCTAGTAGATTTTTTAGACTGATGGCTTTTTCGACTCATCGCTTTAAAGCATCACCTTCAAGGATGAAGTGATTACAAAAATGCAAAAAGTCCCTGTTAATCGTCGTAAATACAACAAACTCGTTGCCAACGAAATGTTGGAAGATTTTGCGTTGCGCTTCACCGCAAAACGAGCTAGAAAATGGTCTGCGACCTGGATAGCCAATACCGCTTTGGGTATCGTTTCATTTTTGGTGTTAGAAGCTCTAGGCGGCAGTATTACCCTCTCTTACGGCTCGGTTAACGCCCTTTGGGCAATCGCAGCTGTGTCTGTGGTTGTCATATTGAGCGGCTTACCGATCTGTTATTATGCAGCCAAGTATGGTGTTGATATTGACTTACTTAGCCGCGGGTCGGGTTTCGGTTACATTGGCTCAACTATTGTATCCCTTATCTACGCCTCGTTTACCTTTATCTTCTTCGCTTTAGAAGCCGCAATCATGTCTATGGCACTCGAACTTTTACTTGGAGTGCCGCTATATCTTGGCTATATCATTAGTGCGGTGGTGGTGATTCCTCTGGTTATTTTGGGTATTACTAACATCAGCCGGTTCCAGATGTACTCACAACCGCTGTGGCTTATTCTTCAACTGCTTCCTCTTTTTTATGTCTTCTCCCACCCTGATGCAAAATTCGATGAGTGGCTCGCGTACAGTGGCATCACAAACAATGGTTCTGAGTTTAACTGGCTATTATTTGGTTCAGCTTCTGCCGTATTGCTTTCAGTTGTCGCACAGATAGGAGAACAAGTAGATATTCTTCGATTTCTTCCTGAACAGGAAAAGTGTGGCAAAGTAAAATGGTGGCTTGCCATGTTTTTTGGTGGTCCGGGTTGGATGTTTTTTGGTGCGGCTAAACTCGCTTTAGGAAGTTTCCTTGCTTGGCTCGCGATTAACGCTGGTATAGATGCATCGGTAGCTGCTGACCCCGCTCATATGTACCAACTGGTATTTTCTTACGTTACCGATAATCCGCAATTAGTACTGCTCATTACTGGTTTTTTCGTTATTATCTCTCAGCTTAAGATAAACGTTGCAAATGCGTATGCAGGTTCACTTGCATGGTCAAACTTTTTCTCTCGACTGACCCATAACCACCCCGGCCGTGTTGTCTGGATGGTATTTAATGTCACCATCGCCTTACTGCTTATGGAGTTAGGTGTTTATCAACTGCTAGAGAAAACACTACAGATTTATTCAGTCTTAGTGCTGGCCTGGATAGGCAGTATAGTGGCAGATTTGGTCGTCAACAAACCATTAGGGCTTAGCCCTAAAGGCATTGAATTTAAACGTTCGAAACTCTATGACATAAATCCTGTAGGGTTTGGTTCTATGGTCATTGCCTCTTCAATTGGTTTAGCCGCTCACCTAGATGCATTTAACGATACAATTAAAGCCTTTGCCTCTTATATTGCTTTCGCACTGCCATTTATTACCGTACCTCTCATCGCCATCGCGACGAAAGGTAAATACTATCTTGTTCAATCGCCTAGCTCCAATACACCACAAATAACCGGCATTGTTAAATGCACCGTGTGCGAAATATCTTTTGAGCATGAGGATATGTCTATTTGTCCCGCTTATGGCGGGCATATTTGTTCTTTATGTTGTTCTTTAGATGTTCGATGCCAAGATATGTGTCGCCCAAATGCGACTGTTTCGCAACAGATAAAGTCCTCATTGAAACCTATTTTACCTGCGACATGGGTAAGTAAACTCTCCGGTTCAACCAGTCAGTTCCTCGTCGTAATGCTAATGGTTAGTGCCTTTATGGCTGTTATTTTCATGATCGCGTTTAGCCAGATCCCCTCTCTATCTGATGAATATATGGACTCGCTATCCATCGGACTGCTAAAAGCCTTTATTATGCTGTTGATTCCGGTCGGCGTGATTAGTGGCTTGTTAGTTCTGGCTCGAAATAGCAGTAAAACAGCGTTTACCGAACTTCAATCTCATGCTTCTTTACTCACCCAAGAAATGAGCGCCCACCAAAAAACCACGGAAGAGTTAGAAATAGCAAAGAAAGCCGCAGAAACGGCTAATAAAGCCAAAAGTCGTTATTTGGCTGGCTTAAGCCACGAACTAAGAACGCCATTAAATGTGTTACTTGGATACGCACAACTCCTAGCTGATGACAGAGATCTCACCCCAGTTAAGCGTGAATACGCACAAACATTAAAGCGAAACGGAGAACATCTAGCCGATCTATTGGAAGGGCTGTTGGAGATTTCAAAGATCGAAGCGGGCAGATTAGAATTACAAAGAGATGAGTTTAATCTAAATTCGATGCTCAATCAGTTGGTGGATATATTTCGAATGCAGGCAAGCCAAAAAGGATTAGAATTTGAGTATATCCCATGCCCCAACATCCCCCTTTACATCGCAACAGATAAGCAAAGGCTAAGGCAAATACTCATCAACCTATTAAACAATGCGGTTAAATATACGCTAAAGGGTAAAGTGACATTTCGCATCAACTTTCGCAATCAAGTGGCGCACTTTATAGTAGATGACACCGGCATCGGCCTATCAAAAAATGATATTAAACAGATATTCAGACCTTTTGAAAGAATACAGACTGACCACACTCACAACATAAATGGAACCGGCCTTGGACTCACCATATCCAATGCTCTTGCCGAGTTGATGGGGGTGAGATCTCTTGTATCAGTGAGTTAGATAAGGGTAGTTGCTTTACGATGAAATTAATGATTTCTCCCGTAGAGAATCCAATTCAATTACCAGAACTCAATATTGCTCGAATTTATGGATATGAAGGGGAAAGACAAACCATTTTAGTTGTCGATGACATCTTAGATCAACGAAACTTAGTCTCTAATATACTGCAACCATTAGGGTTTAATGTGCTTCAGGCTGAAAGTGCGAATACAGCCTTAACGATCGTTGAAAACCATCATGTTGACCTTTTTATTCTCGATATCACAATGCCAGAGATCAGTGGTTGGCAACTTGCCATCTCCCTTAGAAAGCAGAATATCCGTACACCGATTATGATGTTATCGGCCAATATTCACGAACTGGAAAAATGCAATGTACTCGAACAGTACCATAATGACTATTTGAGCAAGCCGATTTCAAAAGAACAACTGTTGATTAAAATTGTCTCTCTTTTACCTGTTACTTGGATAGTCGAAGAACAGCCAACGGAAACCATCCCGGTAGCAAGTAACAACATCATCCCTTCACTAAAAAACCTAGAAAAACTGAAAAGCTTTGCAGAGATAGGATTTCTGTCCGCATTTAGCGAAAAAGTTGATGACATTATACGTCTTGAATCAGTCGATGAATCTTTTTTTAATCCTTTACGTAACGACTTGAGCCAATGCAACTTCACAAAAATCGTACACAACATAGATGAGTTAATTAATGAGCATTATCAAGACGAATAACACCATTGTATTGGTCGTAGACGATTCTCCAGAGTCTCTCGGTATGTTAAATGCGACCCTCAATCAAGCAGGTCTTACTGTGTTGGTCGCGCTGAGTGGTGCACAGGCACTCACTATTATAGATAAAGTGATGCCGGATATTATCTTGCTGGATGCAGTTATGCCTGAGATGGATGGTTTTGATACCTGCAGCCGACTCAAAGAGCGCTTGCCTTCGATACCGGTTATCTTTATGACTGGTCTCAATGACTCAAAACATGTCATTAAGGGATTTGAAGTGGGTGGTGTAGACTACATCACTAAACCGGTCATCCCCGACGAAGTGCTTGCTAGAATAAAAGTTCACAGTCACAACGCCAAACTCGCTAAATCTGCTCAGGTCGCACTAGACTTTGCAGGGCAATATATTTTCTGCGTGTCGCAAAATGGAGAATTGGAATGGGCGACACCTCATGCTCAAGAACTCATTAGCGAACTTAAAGGCGATCTTACAGAGACATGGGCAATGATTCAGCCAGACATTGCAAAATGGCTCCTATCAAGCGATAAAGAAAACCCTTTGGCGTTAGAACACTTCACCCCTGTCATACAGGCACAATATGCGGGTGAGTACGATAGTTTACATACCTTAATTCGCTTAGTAACACCCAAAAAGATAGGCAATGAAGAAGACCTTCAGAAAGCATTTAAGGTAACAAAACGAGAATCACAAGTTCTCTATTGGCTGTCATTTGGTAAAACCAATTGGGAAATTGCTCAGATTTTAGAAATGAGCCCAAGAACGGTAAATAAACATTTAGAGCAAATCTATAAAAAGTTGGATGTGGACAACCGCACGGCCGCCGCAAGCGTTTCCATTCGGCTTCTAGAAGGTAACAGTTAAGCTCTTATTTAATCACTCCATAAATAACCGACGCTGTTCAAACGTCGGTTATTTATCAAGGCTACTTTGTTATTCCTCTTTTTCAAATTCAGGAATAACAAACTCACCATATTTCGCAATGATGTTTTCTTCATCACCGTTATCAAGATAAATATTAAATTGAGTCACGCCAGCTTCTTCCAGTTGTTTGATCTTAGAAATGTGATCATCTGGACTGCCGAGTACAGAAAAACTTTCAATGATTTCATCAGAGATAAAATCTAAATATGGATTATCACTTTGCCCATGTTTTGAATAATCATAGCCTTTTCGCTGTTCAATGTAGTCGGTCAAACTGCTTGGAACAAGGCCTGAATCTGTACCATATTTTTCAACAATATCTGCTACGTGATTACCTACCATCGCCGGGAACCAACGCGTTTTTTCTAAACACTCTTCCATGGTTCCAAAATAAGCAGGAGCTGCTGCCTGAATCTTAAAGCCAGTCATATCTTTACCCGCTTTTTCACCTGCGGATAATGCCTGATCTGCAAACCATTTCACTAACTTCGGTTCGGCGATTTGTAGAATTAAACCATCACCGTGTTCCCCTGCTGTCGCCAAAGCTTTCGGACCGTATGCAGCAATCCAGACTGGAAGGTCATAACCTACTGCCCATGGTAGTTTTACCGGATTTTCACATTCACCGTAGGTAACTT
The DNA here is from genome assembly GCF_028204155.1 of Vibrio algarum. Lineage (NCBI taxonomy): Bacteria > Pseudomonadati > Pseudomonadota > Gammaproteobacteria > Vibrionales > Vibrionaceae > Vibrio > Vibrio algarum. Next base: position 2,311,704 of record NZ_JAQLOI010000001.1, read on the forward strand.
CATCACCCTTCACCATGGCTTTAACTTTATGAGTAAACTCTGCAACCCGAGCCAATGGCGCCGGTTTTTTTCCCATCACACGCATAGAAGAATCACCGCGACCAAGGCCAATATCAATACGACCATCACTTTGCAGTGCCAAGCTGCCATATAAACTTGCCGCTAGAGACCAATCACGAATATTGGGGTTAGTCACACAAGGACCAAATCGCATTTTCGTGGTGTGTTCCATACACATCGCCATGGCGACAAAAGATTCACGCCACAAAATGTGGGAGTCATAAAACCAGCAGTAAGAAAACCCAGCCTCTTCTGCCTGACGGACTAAATTACGAGCTCTATTAGGGCTCACGAAGCCTTTAAACGTAATACCAAATTCCATTTCTTTCTTCCTTTTTGTATAGGTTAGTGAACCGGTGGCGCGATAGTGACACCAGCGTGACTAAACGGTACTTCCTTTGAAATATTCAATCGGATCAAAATTGGGGTAAGCGCTTCAATACAGCGAGCACTTTCTGCTAAGCCAGCGTTGTAAGTATTAACGCCAAGCTTTTCGACTAACGCCATGACCTTTTTCTTTGCGTCAAGCTGATTACCACACACTAAAACATCGCAGTTAATTTGTTGTTCTAGTTGGTTTAAAGTAACAGCAGAGACATTATGCAAAGCGCCAACTACAGGGATACCATCACCGAGCAATGCTTGCGCTTCCTCTGTGGCCGACCCTTCTTTAGGCATCACCACTGCTTTTGGATTTTTTGGTGCCAAAGGCACCACTATATCGATCAAAATCTTTCCTGATAACGTCTCTTTCAACTCATTTAGGGTTGCGTTGTGAGCAGAATAAGGCACCGATAAGATCACCATCTCATCTGCTGTTTGAGTCGCTCTAACGTTGTCCATGCCTTCTATTTGCACACTACCTTCTGGTAGCAACGCATTCATCTCATCTGATATTTCAGCGGCTCTGTTACCATCACGAGACCCAATCACTACAGAGACGCCTGCTTTGGCAAACCTCATTGCCAGTCCCCGTCCTTGAGGTCCGGTCCCTCCTAAAATCGCCAATTTACTTAACTTACTCATCGAAATAGATCCTCTTGTATTGGTCTTAATATTTGACTTGCTTTACTTTCACTCGCTGTCCAGTTGAGCCCTCTAAAAATAATAATGGGAAACTTACCAGCCTTACTCATCAACAAACCTGATGCCGCAGCGAGTTCATCGGCAAACGCGGGGGCAGTGACTTTCAGCTCTCGACCCCATGCATCACCTTCACCAAAAAGGGGTTGGATAGCCGGCACTCTCGCCAAGCCAATTGCCACATTAGTTTGCCCTAATCGCCAAGGCCTACCGAAGGTATCGCTTATTACCACGCCCAACTGACAATGGTAATGTTGCTCTAATTCATCGCATAAATTCATAGCACTGGCATCTGGATTTTCAGGCAAGGTGATTAATTGCCCTTCGTGTTCGGCGTTAGATTCATCCACAGCGGCGTTAGCACATATAAAGCCCAGTTTATGTTCCGCAATTAAAATGCCCTCTTCCTGCTCCGGCCTTTTTATACTTCGGACAATTTTTTTGACTGATCCAGTACGACCTGCACCTTTCTCGGGTCTTTGTTTACGGTCTCGGCTAACGCAATAGCCTCATCTGTAGGGATTACTTCGTCGATACTGACCACCGCCCCTTCACATTTAGAAACCACTTTGTGGGCAACAACCAAAATGTCGCCTTGTTGCAACTCGCTACCTTGTTTTTTTAACGCTTGGATTACGAAAGCAGCCAAATCCATTCCCGGAGTAAAATCCGGGAGACCACCTATCGTGAACATCTCCATAGCATCGTAGCTACTGCTGTTTCGCTCAAGATCTGCTGTTGGAAGTGTCGCAAGATTGTTCATAATAGCGCTCCTTTTACCGTCAATTCAGTCTGATAGCTTGGGGACACCAGCAACAAGTCATCTGGTACATCGATATCTTGGCTAAGACTCGGAAGGTGTAGCATCTCGACAGAAAGTGATCTTTTATGGGCTTCTTGAGCATGTGCCAGCCCCGATTGCTTCCCATAGCAAAAATCGATAGCATTTGGTGGCGTTGTTAGCAAAGCATTCGTGCCTGAATCTTTTGCTAAGGCAATAACAACATCGTTGTTGTTTCCGGCTGCCGCCAGTATCTGGTCCACTTCATGCACTTCCAATTTGGCGATATCAGCAGGGATAACCATTTGATGCGAATATCCGTTTGATAAGCTCCAGTCGGTAGCCGACCCTATGGCTCGATTTAATCCTGTACTCTCGGCTTCTAATAGCACATCCGCACCATAGACTTTTGCAATTCGAGCAATCTGTTCAGAATCGGTAACTACAAGTCGATTAATATGTGCGAAATTCTCAGAGAAGAATGCGAGAGTTGCTCTGAACAGAGTTGATGCCAAAGTTTCACGCTGGGATAACGTAAGTACACCCATAAGCCGCTGCTTAGAACGGATTGGTGCCTTCATTGGTATTACAATATTGAGTCTACTTTCCATTAACTCGCCCTCATCAATTCAACGTTCAAGCACTCATCTATCACTGAGTTCATGACCGATCGTTTCTCATTGTCCGTTCGCATCCAGATATTTTGTATATGAACTCGGATACCGAGCGCTTCTATCTCTGATGCAAACTGCGCATCAACTGGATCAATGACCAAAACATCCACCAATCCTTGATAGTAATTAGCAATTCCGACCACATCGGCTCTGTAGCCAAGGCTTTCCATCAACCTAACGGCAGGCCCTTTGATCGCTTCGCCACCTATAAGTGGTGATATCGCAACAACTGGAGAAATGGTTTTAATCAATTGGCTTCGTATCTCGTCTATCGACAATATGGCTCCGATACTCAATAGAGGATTGCTTGGTGCCAGCAACACGATATCAGCCTCACGAATGGCATTGAGTGACTCTGGTGTTGCCTTCGCTTTTTCACTATCTCGATAGTGAATTTCATCAATAATCGGCTGACATCTAAGGCGAACAAAGTAATCTTGAAAACAGAGCCACTCTTTGCCAGCTTTTAACTTGGTCTGAATTGTGTCATCTGTTGGCAAAATAATAGGGACATTTACTCCATTAGCGATGGCGATATCCTGTGCGATAACCTGAGAACGATGACCTAATCGGCGTCTTTCAGTTCTGTATATATGGGTAGCAAAATCCATATCGCCAAGCTGCATCCACGTGTCTACACCCAAATCAGAAAGCCCTTTTAGTACTTTTTGATCATCGCCTTCTAAGCCCCAACCTTGCTGTCTATTAATTTTTCCAGAAAGCGTGTAGATAAGCGTGTCGATATCTGGCGAAATCCAAAGTCCATGAAAGGCTTGGTCATCACCGATATTCCCTATTACTTTCAAGCCCTGCTTATAATTGCCAAGGGCTAAGCCTAATGCCGCTTTCGCTCCTCCGACACCACCCGCGAGTAAAGTGATCTTTACGTTGCTCATACGCGCGTACCGAATCGAGCAATTTCTTGCGAGGGAAGCACCAAATAACTTGAGTCCTCTTTTTCCACTGGATACGATTTAATGTCGCGATAAAGCGTTGTACGTTGAGCGGCATCCAATCCCGCATTGTGAATAAAGCGAACCATATCTTGAGGCTCTATTTCTTGGCCATGTTCTCCCCCAGCGGCACGTGAAATACTCTCATTCATCAAGGTTCCACCGAGATCATTTGCGCCTGAACGCAGCATTTGTGACGCAACATCAGACCCCATTTTGACCCACGATGCTTGAATATTGTTTATCTGGCCCTGCAACATTAATCGAGCGACTGCATGCATTTTGAAATGCTCGTTACGAGTCGGCCCTGGACGAACCAATGTTGGGTTATCGTTATAAAGCTTCGTTTTATAGTGCACGAAACCTAAAGGGACAAACTCGGTAAATCCACCTGTCTCTTTTTGAATATTTCTTAGTTTTTCTAGGTGGTTAGCCCAGTGAGACGGTTTGTCTATATGTCCATACATGATGGTTGAAGTGGTCTTTATGCCAACTTCATGGGCCGCTTTAATAATACTCACCCAATCTTCGGTACTTAATTTGTTTTTGGTCAACTGCTCTCGAATTTCCACATCCAATATTTCAGCCGCCGTACCCGGCATCGAGTCTAGCCCGCACAACTTAAGATCTTGAAGAAATGCTTTCGGCTCCATTTTTGCCTTACGCGCGCCATACCAAATTTCAAACGGTGAAAAGGCATGGATATGCAATTTTGGTAAACGTGCTTTAATCGTTAATAAAATATTTCGATAAAAATCCGCACTCATTTGAGGATGTAAGCCACCCTGAATGCACACCTCTGTTGCTCCTTTATCCCACGCTTGCTGTGCTCGATTTGCTATTTCATCAAGGGACAAAAATTCCGCTTCTTCATGCTTAATCGGTTTGGCAAAATTGCAAAACTTACAACCCATATAGCAGACGTTGGTAAAATTGATATTACGAGTAATCACAAATGTGGCTTTCTCTCCACACACATTTCTTCTTACTTGATCAGCCACATTTAGCAGAGCTTGATACTCATTCCCTTCGGCTGAAAATAGTGAGATAGCTTGTCTTGTCGATATCTCTTTGCCATCAAGTGCTTGTTTCAGTGCGTTCTTAATCTCAGGATTAAGTCCAACTAACGAAACAGACTGGTTTGCGGGGGTGTCTTTCCATGACAACATATAAATCTCCTAAATTCGTTCTTAATGACACTGCTCTAACGCAAGGCCATCTGTGGACGCTAACGAGCAAATACGGCTAATCGGTAATGTCATCGGTCCCTTATTTGAATTCTCTAAAAATGTTGGATACACCGTTAGTCTTTCTCTTAATCGGTACCCCATTTCTCGACAATTATCGGCAAGCGATTCAATTTGTGGCCAAGCTCGCTCCGGATTAATAAAATCTTTGGTGACGGGGGATATCCCCCCAGTCATTGATGCCCGCGCGAAGATAAGATTGATAATTTTCTTCTAAATTTGGAGGGGCTTGTAAACTAATACTTGGATCGAGTAATAGCCTAGATACCGCAAGCGTTCTCAGCATGTCTTCCGCACTAGGTTCCTTGAACCCAGACATTTTAGTGCCTTGTTTAGCCCGAAAATTCTGAATGATGACTTCTTGAATATGACCGTATTTCTGGTGAATTTGATTAATGGCAATAAGGCTATCTATGCGGTCTTGCCAAGACTCTCCGATACCGATCAACAAACCTGTGGTGAATGGAATACCTAACTCACCAGCCGCTCTTAGCGTGTCGAGTCGGCGAGCGGGGACTTTATCTGGGCATGCATAATGTGCCTGTCCCCGTTTTGTTAATGCTGTACTGGTACTTTCCAGCATCATGCCCATAGAACCAGCAACCGGCTTTAACCTCTCCAATTCGGAATGAGACAGCGCGCCAGCGTTGATATGTGGAACCAACATGGTTTTTTTAAGGACTAAATCAGCCATTTCATAGAGATAGCTAACCGTGGTTTCATGCCCTTGTTGAGCTAAACGATCTCTCGCGTATTGATAGCGCATTTCTGGTCGTTCACCTAGGCTGAACAGTGCTTCCTTACACCCCATATTTTGTCCTTTAAGGGCGGTAGTCAAAACCTGCGTTGGTGTCATCAATTCCGCTTCACCAGATTCTGGTGTCTTAACGAAGGTACAATAACTACAACTATCGCGGCACATGTTGGTAAGTGGGATAAATACTTTTCTTGAGTAGGTCACCTCTCTACCCCAGTATTTGTCGCGTCGGTCACTCGCCTCTTGGCAGATCACTTTCAGAAACTCGCCTGAAGCTTTTCCCATCTGTTTCGCTATATCTTCACTCAACATATTTATTCCTTGAGTTTTGTAATATTCCCTCCTTCCTTGGAGAAAATTCAAAGTTTTACCATTTGGTATAAACTAGAAATAGCACGTTTTTTACCAAATGGTAAAGCCTTTAAGTGCATGTTTTTTTTGGTGCAGACATGAGCTGAAATGGTGATTTAATCAATAAGTTACAAGAAAATTTTGTAGTTAGATAATTAAAATATCATTGAACAAATTCAAGTTTAAAACCTGAATTAATAAGAGGTTGGCTAATTTTATATCGAATTATTTACAGACAAGGTTTTGATAATTTCTTGTTCATATTTTGAACGGAAAAATGGGGGTAAAACACCCCCAAAAAAATTAAAATGGTCTATTTTGGGGCAACAATGCCATTAATTACCATTGCGGTTAAAAATTTGGTTGCACGATCGAAATCGGATTGGAGCAATTTCTTTTTATTCAGTACTAATTCTATCTGTGCCGCAAAGTCGGCATAGGTCTGTGTCATTGCCCAGATAGAGATAAATAGATGCTCTGGTTCAATGTCCTTAAGTTGCCCCTCTTTCACCCAAGTTCGAACCAGTTCCACGTCCCTATCAAACAATGGTTTAAGGTGGTTTCTTAGATAATCCCGAATAATTGGCGCACCTGATATGATCTCTTGAGCAAACACTCGCGATGCCTGTGGGTAATCATGTGAAAGTTGAAGCTTGCCACGAATATAGGTTTCAATCACTTCTTCAGGGCAGGCGTTTCGATCTTCTGCAAACACCATACGCTCTAACCAGATATCGATAATATTTTGCAGTACTACCCGATAAAGCAGTTCTTTAGATGAAAAGTAGTAGAGCAAGTTTTGTTTTGATAGCCCACACTGGCTAGCAATACGATCCATCGTCGCCCCCTTGTAGCCAAATTCAGCAAATACCACCTCGGCACCGCGCAAAATATTCGATTCCATTGCCAACCTTGCAGACGATGGGTTGGTATTTTTTTCGCTCGTGGAACAATCTCCGACGACATACTACTCATGGTGTTTAACCTTACTGTTTTTATTCTAAATGGTTTTTGTCTGTTCTAGAGCAGCTAAAAACTCTTTCACTAATCGTGTTGGCTTGGGTGATTTTCGGTGAATTGCAGCAAATTCGCAATAGTAAGCAAACCGTGAATTGTCGATTTTTCGCATCGATCCACCCGCGACCATAATCCTCGCGAAATGTTCAGGAAGAAAACCGATATATTGCCCCGACTGAATTAGGGTGGAAATCCCTTCCTGATTCGTCGCTGCTGCACTTCTATGCAGATTAAGTGCCCTTCCTGTTTCCATATTAGGGCTACTAAAGCTTAAACCTGCGTATTTTTGAGCCATGATCAGTTCATCCGTTACCTTTGTCAAATGACCAAAGAGTGAATGCCCTTTTCCGCAGTACATATACATCTGTTCACCAAACAGCGGCATGTACTCTAAACTAGCCGAGCGCCGATGTGGTGGGATAATACCCACATGATACTGCCCTTCTAACACCCCTTTTTCGATATCGTTAACCGGTACAACATGAATATCAATCTGAACATTTGGGGCTTTCTCGATGTAGTCCGAAATAGCTTGATGCACTCGACATTCAGGATTAGTCGCGGTGGTATCAAACATGGCAATCACCAAATGCCCTTTCAAACTATGATGTAAATCGTTCACTTCATGACGAAACCCTTCAATGGATAATATCAACCGTTGAGCGGATTCATAAATATGCTCGCCCTCACTCGTCAGTGAGAAACCAGCTCGCCCTCGATGACACAGCACCAAGCCTAGCCGCATTTCTAAGTCTTTAAGATGCCGACTAATCGTTGAGCGACCGATATTCAACTCCATCTCCGCTGCGCTCAGACCACCGCTTTCTACCACCGCGATAAAAACACGCAACAGACGTATATCTAAATCCGACAACTGACCTAAAAGTGCTTTCATTGTTTCATAAACCTGAATCTTTAGTTCGATAACTTGCAATTTATCAAACTAATTAAGCTCATTAAAGTAAAAACACATTTGGTTTTCTCTCGTTCAAAGGGAAATACCGTCAAAGGAGATAAAAGCAATGGGATTGCAATCGAACAAAGAATCTATGGATGCCTACTGGATGCCGTATACCGCGAATCGCCAGTTTAAATCCGATCCTCGTATGATTTCAGGTGCCGAAGGCGCTTACTATATTGATGATAAAGGGCGAAGAATATTCGATGGGTTATCTGGTTTATGGACCTGTGGTGCGGGTCATAACCGTCCAGAAATAGCACAAGCTGTAGCAAAACAGCTTACTGAGCTCGATTATGCCCCTGCATTTCAGTATGGCCATAGCAAGGCATTTGAACTTGCTGAAAGGTTGGCGCTTCTTGCCCCTGAAGATATCAACAAAGTCTTTTTTGTTAACTCAGGTTCAGAAGCCGCAGATACCGCCACCAAAATAGCTCGAGCATACTGGCGACAAAAAGGCCAAGCGACAAAAACCAGAATAATTGGACGAGCAAAGGGTTACCACGGTGCAAGCTGGGGTGGTATTAGTTTCGGTGGTATCGGTGGAAACCGCAAATTATGGGGTCAGGCGATGGAAGCAGACCACCTATCTCACACCCTGAAACCAGAACTCGCCTTTACACGAGGCATGGCACAAACCGGTGCCGAAATGGCCGATGAATTATTAGATATGGTCGCACTGCATGATGCCTCCAATATCGCTGCCGTCATTGTTGAACCATTTTCCGGTTCAGCAGGGGTCATTGTGCCACCTGAAGGTTACCTACAAAGGCTAAGAGAAATCTGTAATCAACACAATATTTTGTTGATTTTTGATGAGGTTATTACGGGCTTTGGTCGAACTGGTCACTATTTTGGGTCACAGGCCTTCGGTGTAACACCAGACATTATCTGCGCAGCAAAGCAGATCACAAATGGCGCTATCCCTATGGGTGCCGTATTAGCAAAAGAGTCCATTTACGAAGCGTTTATGCAAGCCGGTGGTGCTGAGCACAATATTGAGCTTCCCCATGGCTATACTTATTCGGGGCACCCCGTCTCATGTGCTGCGGCTTTGGCAACGCTAGATCTTCTGGAGAAAGATGCCCTTATTCCAAGGGTCGCAGAACTGTCTCCACTGTTTGAGAAGTCTATTCACAGCCTAGCGGGGTCTAAACACGTTCTCGACATTCGTAATTTTGGCTTTGCAGCTGGTTTATCCATCGAGGCAAGAGATGGTGACCCGACTATTCGCCCCTACGAAATTGCCAAAACACTATGGGAAAAAGGATTTTACGTGCGCTACGGTGGTGACACCATTCAACTAGGGTTGCCATTTATCACCCAAGAACAAGAGATAGATAGACTTATCAATGCGATGGGCGACGCCATCAACACAACAGAATAATTAAACAAAGGAAGTTAAACATGTCAGAACATATCGGTCACCTAATACATGGTGAGATACATTGCGACAGTGAACAGACACAAGCCGTATTTAACCCAGCGACGGGTGCACAATGTGCAGTAGTAGGAATGGCGTCTACCGCAACCGTTGATCAAGCAATTTCATCGGCCAACAAAGCCTATCCTGCATGGAGAAATACCCCACCGGCCGCCAGAGCGCAGGTGATGTACCGCTTCAAAACACTACTTGAAGAAAATTCAGATAAAATTTGCGAACTGATCACTCGTGAGCACGGCAAAGTATTGAGCGATGCAAAGGGTGAATTAGCAAGAGGGATAGAGAACGTTGAATTTGCCTGTGGTATTCCAGAACTTTTAAAGGGTGAGCATAGCCGTAACGTCGGTCGGAATGTCGATGCATGGAGTGAATTCCAACCTTTGGGAGCCGTCGCTGGAATTACCCCTTTTAACTTTCCTGCTATGGTTCCACTATGGATGTGGCCAAGCGCCGTTATGTGCGGCAATACCTTTATTTTAAAACCTTCTGAGCGTGATCCTGCGAGTGTTCTTTATATCGCTCAGTTGGCCTTTGAAGCAGGATTGCCTGCCGGCGTCCTTAATGTTGTTAACGGGGGTCCAGACGTCGTTAATCAACTCATCGACGCTCCAGAAATACAAGCGGTCAGTTTTGTCGGTTCTACCCCCATAGCTGAAGCGATTTATCAGCGTTCATCTAACAACGGTAAGCGTTGCCAAGCACTCGGCGGCGCAAAAAACCACGCCGTTGTGATGCCAGATGCCGATCTAGAAAACGTGACAAGTGCCCTTATGGGAGCCGCGTTTGGATCATGTGGTCAGCGCTGTATGGCTATTTCAGTCGCAGTCGCGGTTGGAGACAAGGTTGCAGATGCATTGATCGAAAAACTCAAGCCACAGATTGAATCACTAAAAATTGGCCCAGGGACCGACAATAGCAACGAGATGGGACCGATTATTACCGCAGCTCAAAAAGATAAAGTCGCTGCTTATGTTGCTCAAGCGATTGAACAGGGTGCAGAGGCCGTTGTTGATGGAAGCACCATCGTGGTGCCCAATTATGAGTCAGGATACTTTTTTGGTGGCACATTATTCGACAAAGTAACCCCAGAAATGACAATTTATCAGGAAGAAGTTTTCGGCCCTGTGCTAGTCGTAGTAAGAGTTAAGACTCTAGAAGAGGCTGTTGAATTAATCAACGATCATGAATATGGGAACGGAACCTGCATATTCACCAGAGATGGTGAAGCGAGCCGTTATTTTTCAGACAAGGTTATGGTCGGTATGGTTGGAATTAATGTTCCATTACCCGTTCCTGTTTCTTACCACAGCTTTGGTGGGTGGAAACGCTCACTATTTGGTGATTTACATGCTTACGGACCGGACTCGATTCGCTTTTATACTAGACGTAAAGCCATTACCCAGAGATGGCCTTCAGGTGGAGTGAAAGACGGAACACTGTTCTCATTCCCAAGTTTTTAATTCACAAGCTTTAAAAGTTTCAGGCTCAATAAAGAATTCACAGGAGTGAATCAAATAATAAGGGCCTGAAAAATTTTTACCTATAGTTTTTACCATTTGGTAAATGGCACGGAAGCCAAACGAGAATGTTCTTTGAATTAAAGTGGACCTGTTGACGCTAAACAGGGCATTTACGAACGATCAGCGACGCGCTGATAAGAACAACCTAAAAGGATTTTGTATGCAAGATTTACGTGTAAATGGCGACCGACTCTGGCAAAGCTTGATGGAGATGGCGCAATTCGGATTGACCGAAAAAGGAGGTTGTAAGCGGCTAGCAGCAACAGCATTAGACGGACAAGCTCGTGATCTGTTCGTTGATTGGTGTAAAGCATGTGGCTGCACCGTCAGCGTTGATCAGATGGGCAATATTTTCGCCCGCCGTGATGGAAAAGACAACTCACTACCCGCTGTCGCAACCGGAAGTCATTTAGATACCCAACCAACGGGTGGAAAATTTGATGGCGTCTTTGGTGTATTAGCCGGCGTTGAAGTGCTAAGGACCCTCCATGAAAATAACATTGTTACTGAAACTCCGATGGAATTCTCCGTCTGGACCAATGAAGAAGGCTCCCGCTTTCAACCTGCCATGCAAGGCTCCGGTGTCTATGTTGGTCGGTTCGATTTAGAAACCGAACTGAATAAAACCGATGTCGACGGAATCCGCCTAAAGGACGAACTAGAGAAAATCGGTTATCTAGGCGACGAGAAACCGGGCAGTCGTCATATCGGAGCGTTTTTTGAAACACACATCGAACAAGGCCCTATCCTAGAGGATCAAGGCAAAACCATTGGTGTGGTTCGGCTAGGACAAGGAATACGCTGGTATAACGTCACTATTAATGGCCAAGAATCTCATTCGGGTACTACCCCAATGTATTTACGAAACGATGCCATGGTAGCAAGTTCAAAGATTATCTCTGAGATTGAAGAGCTAGCAAACCGATATGACAATGGCCTGGGTACTGTTGGCTTCATGCAGGTATATCCTAATTCTCGTAATGTTATTCCCGGTGAAATAACGTTCAGTGTTGATTTGCGTAACCCAAATGCAGACACATTAGCGGAGATGGACAAAGAATTTACAGCATTTTGCGCTAAGGTTTCACAAGAACGTCAAATCAAGATAGATATAGACCCTTTCTGGTATTTCGCCCCGATTGAATTCAACGCCTCCGATGACGTTAAAGCCGCTGCTGAATCTTTGGGTTATTCCCATATGGACATCTATGCAGGTGCTGGCCACGACGCATGCTATATGGCGGATCTCGTCCCGACTGGGATGATTTTTACACCGTGTGAAAACGGCATCAGTCACAATGAAATTGAAAACACATCACCACAAGAGTGTGAAGCAGGGGCGAATGTTCTGCTTTACACCATGCTTGAAGCCAGTGCGCGAATTGCAAAGGAATCTGCTGCTGCGCTGACTGAAGCAACCAACTAAATGATTGGTTGTTAAAAACATAAATCTCAATTGGATGAGGAAAACATTATGAAATCTAAACTAAATAAAATTGGCGAATTCTACGAACTGGATGTCGGCAAAGATTTATCAGAAAGTAAATATTTTAACGACGATTTAGCCCCTACAAAGGTGTCTGATCGTACGTGGAATAAGACAAACATCGCTGCTCTCTGGGTGGGTATGGCCATTTGTGTGCCTACCTATACGTTAGGAGGTGTGCTTACCGCTTATTTCGGGCTTTCGGTCATAGAAGCGTTATTCACCATATTTTTAGCGAACGTCATCGTCTTGGTGCCACTTACATTAAACGCATTTCCTGGCACTAAATACGGTATCCCATTCCCAATTTTACTACGTTCTTCATTTGGTATCTTCGGCTCTAACGTCCCCTGTTTGATCCGTGGCCTCGTCGCCTGTGGCTGGTTTGGAATTCAAACCATGTTTGGAGGACTCGCAATACACCTGTTGCTGTCTGAACTTTCCAGCGGTTGGGCAAGCCTAGGAAGTGTTGGAGAGGTCATCGGCTTCTTTATTTTCTGGGTACTTAATATCGGTATCGTTATCCGTGGTTCAGACTCGATCAAATGGTTAGAAACCCTTTCTGCTCCGCTATTATTGGCTGTTGGGTTTGGTCTGATGTTTTGGGCAAGCGATAAAGTTTCCTATTCTGAAATACTAATGACGCCAGCAAACCGACCTGAAGAAGCTGGATTTGCGAGCTATTTCTTTGCGGGTTTAACAGCAATGGTTGGGTTCTGGGCTACGCTTTCATTAAATATTCCAGATTTTAGTCGCTATGCTAAATCACAAAAAGATCAGATTGTAGGTCAAATTATCGGCCTTCCTTTAACCATGTTCTTCTTTGCTGCTTTAGGTGTTGTGCTAACCGCTGCATCACAATCGCTATTTGGCGAAACCATCTCAGACCCTATTACCTTAATAGGAAAAATTGAAAGTCCATTTTGGGTTATCGTAGCAATGATACTTATCATCATCGCTACGCTTTCAACAAATACCGCAGCCAATGTCGTCTCACCAACCAACGACTTCCAAAATATCGCACCTAAGCAGATTAATCATACTCGTGGCGTATTGCTGACAGGTTTAGTTGGCCTAGGTTTAATGAGTTGGGAACTGCTTAAAAAGCTACATTGGGTTGAGTCTGACGTTAGCGTAGAAGCCATGTACTCAAACTGGTTACTTGGTTACTCAAGCCTTCTTGGTCCAATCGCAGGTATCATGATCGTCGACTATTTCCTGATCAAAAAACAGTCATTAGACATCACTGCCCTCTACTCGGATAAGGACCTATACCCTTCTATCAACTATGCCGGATTTATCGCGTTCTTTGTGCCTGTTGCTTTTACCATTATTGCGGTCACATTTAACGTCATGACATGGTTTTATAACTACGGCTGGTTTACTGGAGCATTCTCTGGAGCAGCATTGTATTACCTAGCGTCAACAGTAATGGCTCAACCAGTCATGTCCAGCTCACCTGAAGAAGCGTAAAGAACATTAATGGCTTACTTTTTCGTTGCATCTGTCAATGGATTGGTAAGCCATTTTTTTAAAAGGATGTAATATGAAATTACTTATCAAAGGTGGTGACATCGTCACCCATGAAAAAACCACAACAGCAGACGTATATTGTATTGATGGAAAAATAGAAGCGATTGGACTTAACCTCGATGTTGCCAAGGATACAGAAATAGTTGACGCAACAGGTAAACTTGTCATGCCTGGTGGCATTGACCCCCATACCCACATGCAGCTCCCATTTATGGGAACAGTCGCTTCAGATGACTTTGCGTCCGGAACCGCTGCCGCACTGGCTGGCGGAACAACAACCATCATCGATTTTGTTATCCCGTCTCCTCAGCAACCACTTATTGAAGCGTATCATCAATGGAAAGACTGGGGCTCACAATCACAGTGTAACTACAGCTTCCATGTTGCTATTACTTGGTGGGATGAAACCGTACACCAAGATATGAAGACGCTCGTTGACGAACACGGCGTAAACAGCTTTAAACATTTTATGGCCTATAAAAACGCCATTATGGCCACCGACGATATATTAGTTTCAAGTTTCAGCCGCTGTTTAGAACTTGGGGCCGTCCCGACTGTCCATGCTGAAAATGGCGAATTAGTTTATCATTTACAACAAAAGTTACTTGAAAAAGGTATTACTGGTCCTGAAGCTCATCCTCTTTCAAGACCCCCTATTGTTGAAGGTGAAGCGGCTAACCGAGCCATAAATATCGCAGGTACATTAGGTGCGCCTATTTATCTTGTTCATGTCTCCACTGAAGAAGCCGTTGATGCTATTCAGTACGCGAAACAAAATGGTCAAATTGTCTTTGGTGAATGTTTAGCAGGCCATCTTGTTGTGGACGACAGTGTTTATCAAGACAGCGATTGGGGTAAGGCAGCAGCGCATGTGATGAGCCCTCCATTCAGACCCAAAAAGCATCAAGATGCGCTATGGAAAGGTTTACAAAGTAACGCAATCCAAACAACAGCAACGGACCACTGTGCTTTCTGCGCAGAACAAAAGGCGATGGGCAAAGACAATTTCACTATGATTCCAAATGGCACTGCTGGCGTAGAAGAACGTATGATGGTGCTTTGGGATAAAGGTGTGAACCAAGGGCGATTAACACCAAATGAATTTGTTTCCGTCACTTCAACCAACGCTGCGAAGATATTTAATCTCTATCCACAAAAAGGGGCGATTGCGGTCGGGTCAGACGCAGATATCGTTATTTGGGACCCTAAAGCAGAGAAAACACTCTCGGTAGACACTCAGTACTCGAAAATTGATTTTAGTATATTTGAAGGAATGAATATCGTCGGTATACCTGTCACTACCATCTGCAACGGCAAAGTTGCATGGGATAATGGCGAAATTAAAACCCAACCGGGAGATGGCAAATATATTACTCGCCCCCTTATGCAACCTACTATCAGAGCCAATTAAAAAGAAACGAACTAAGTGAACCAGAGGCCGTTTCTCGCTAGGGAGTGTTGCTAGTATTGGTAAACCAACATCATCACCAAAACAGCGTGATAACACGACACGGGTTCCGTTATCACGCTGACTATATGACATTAAAATAAATAAACAGCAAGTGCTGTTAACTAGGTCAATTTACATATTGTCCTGTCCGGACATGCTCGACTATGTAATCTCTAAAGGCCTGATTCGCTCTAGAAAGATAGCTATCACGTCTCCACGCTAAACTAAGCTCGATATAAAAAGGATCAGCAAAGGGTCGAGTGACAATCTCATCATCGTCTTGTATCGCCACTTTCCACATAGGCGAAATCGCAAACCCCTTTCTAATAAGCGATTTTATCAATGGTAATAGGTTACTAGAAAATGCGATATTTGGTGTAATCTGCTCTTCGCTACTAATCCTTTCAATCAAAGAGTGATGGTAATAGCCTTTTCGAAACAGCACCAATTCATGAGCGAGGAAGTCTTTATACTCGATCAGTTCTTTGTCTGCTAGTGGATGATCTGGCGCCATGCATACCACCATCTCCTCTTTGATGAGTTTTACACTATCTAATTCTGCTCTAAGATAATGGTCAGCTACGACACCTAACTCCAAGTCCCCGTTAATAAGCCTTTCTCGAATATTTTGCGTGCCATCATCAATGATATTCAAACTCAACCCCGGATACTCACTCTTAAACCCCATAATGATGGGTGGGAAGAAATACGACCCGATCATACTCGGTACACCAATTTCAACCTGACCTTTATCTAAACCTTCTAATGCTTGCATCGACAACTTAGCATCATTAGTCAACATCAAGATCTGTTTTGCATGCTGCAGAAATTCACTACCTGCGTTGGTTAACGACACGCCATTATCTCGACGGTGTAGAAGAGGCATTTCCAATTCCATTTCCAGTTTTTTTATACTCGCACTGATAGCAGGTTGAGCAAGGTTCATTCGGCGTGACGCTGCCGAGATTGACCCTTCTTCCGATACCGCAACAAAATGACGTAACTGCCTTAATTCCATTTCAACAACCTCAGTGGTGACTTCCCCAATCAATGCTGGCAACAGCTTAAATCTAGGGTATAAATTATATTTATGGCTTAGATAAAAATAACATATTATATTTATTGGACAAGCTTAATTATGCTACACGAATCGTCCATTTAATTGCTAATAGCTGTGAAAAACTTAACTCATTACCAACGACTCACTCTTGCTGTATGTCTTAGCTCCGTTGTCACTTTCGCCAATATTTATTGGTTACAACCTTTACTTCCTCTCATACAACAAAGTTTTAACATCAGCAGCTTACAAGCCAATTTTGCAATGTCAGCACCGTTATTAGGCATGGGGTTGGGGTTACTTTTTATCGCCAGTTATTCCGATGCATTTGGTCGTTGCTCTATATTACTTGTTGGTACCGCACTAGGACTATGTGTTTCATTACTCTTGCCTTTAGTGGAAGATTATTCACTTTTTTGGTGCTAAGGTTTCTACAGGGCGCTTTTTTGTCTGCTTGTCCTGCGGTTGCTGTCCCCCTTCTTGGTGACGAGTTAAGAAAAAGTTGGCTTCCTGCTGCTGTAGGGTTCTATATCGCCTCTAACACCATGGGAGGAATCAGTAGTCGGTTATTAGGTGGCGTAAGCACCGAATATCTTGGGAGTTGGCAGGCTGGTGGATATGTGATTGCCTCCATCAGTACGGTACTGTTTTTCGCGATTTTTTATTGCTTACCCAAACAAAGACATTTTAAACCTCGTCCCTTTCACATTCGGTCCAGCCTTCAAGCTTATAAATCACACCTGAAACGTCCTAAGTTGGTATTGACCTATATTATTATCGGTCTAACCTTTGGTTGTTTTGTTAATCTAACCAATTATCTTATGCTGGTACTAGAGCAAGCCCCTTATAACCTACCAAGTGACATACGTAGCTTAATGTTTCTTACCCTGCTTGGTGGTACTGCTAGCGCTTCTTTTGCCGGGAAATTTTCTAAAAAATTCAGCCAAACTTCTGGGTTATGTGTCGGCGTGAGTACCATGCTTTTAGCTAACTTTCTTCTTGGTAGCGGTCAACTAGCGATAGTTGTCCTTGGGATGATTTTCTTAGCGGTTGGGTTTTTCTTTTGTCACGCAAATGGCAGTACGCTCATAGGTAGAAGTGTCAAAAAAGATAAGGGCAGTGCTCAAGCGCTTTACAGTCTATTTTACTATTCAGGTGCCAGCCTTGGCGTATTTTTCTTTGAGCCATTTTACCAAAATTGGGGATGGCAAGGCGTATTAGCAAGCAGCCGCACTGTATTAACGGTATGTCTAATACTGGTCTTTATTTTTCAACTCGCAAGTCATCGAAACAGGCCCAAGCTTTCTCCTTCTGTTTGAATTTGAATCGTCTTCATACCATTAGCACTAATAAGATGAGAAAAAGGAATTTGATCTTATAGGTTATTTTGTGGAAGTGGTATGAATGAATTAATCTGACATTTAGACAAAACAGAAAAAAATGGTGCTTATTTCTAAACACCAAATGCCTGTATTACTGGATCATTATTATTATAAAATTTCTAACATTTGTTTCTTACAACCCCATTTCGGCTGTTATTTGTTCTACCCAACCGGCTATCCGCTCATCACAGAGACCCGCTTGATTATCCTTATCAAGGACTAAACCAACGAAAGCATCTTCATCCACAGCCGTGGACTCATTAAATTCATACCCTTCCGTTGGCCAACGCCCAACCAACTCTGCACCACATTCAACAACACAGTCGTACAATTCGCCTAAGCCATCGACAAATTCGTTAGGGTAGTTCACTTGATCACCAAGCCCGAATAGCGCGACCTTTTTACCCTCAAGGTTCATGTCATCAAAGTTAGGAACAAACTCCTCCCAACTTTCTGTTTGACACTCAGCCGTCAACCCTGGAAGCAGCCCTTCCCCATAGGTAGGTGTTCCCAAGATAAGAAAATCATATTCATCAAATACTGATGCATCGACTCGGTTAATGTTGAGAGGTTTTGCGGCAATATCTTCACCTAACTGTTTATAGATAAATTTTGCATATTTCCTAGTGCTGCCAGAATCTGTTCCGAAAAAAATACCAACTTTAGACATAATTCACTCCTTGAAAACGTTACTGTCTCTGTTACTTTTGCAAACTCCATGCCTTACTTTATGTTATTGTTTTAAATGAATAATATTTTCACCGCCCGAAGAATTACGAACAATTTGTCTGAAAGACGACATATCAATCGTCATCCTCTTCATCGTCTGGTTGCCAAACAATAGGCCGGTATATCTCTACTCTATCACCATCGCTTAGCGAAGCTTCTAGAGACGATACCTTGCCAAAGATGCCAACTTTCTGCCTATCAAGTTCAATCGACGGAAATATAGTTAATATTCCACAGGTATGGATAGCGGTCATCAAAGTCGAATGCTCCTCAACCTCAACGGGTAACCAAACCTGCTCTTCGGGTAATGCATAAACCACACTCACTTTCATAGCCAACTCCTTCTTGTTGGAACTCAACAATGTACGGAAAATCCTAATAATATTTGTAGAAATCAATACCTGTGGAGGTGCTCACTAGCTATTTGTCAGAGCGGCTTTTAAATTGTCACGTCTCTGTTTTGCCATTAGCTCTAGTTTTTGTTTCACACCAAGCATCGCTCCTAAAATTAAGAAGCCGCCAGGTGGCAAGATCACCAATAACAACCCTCGATAATCCGGTATAACCGTTAGTTCAAGAAAAGAAAAACTGTCCCCAAGAAGAAGGCTCGCATTGGAAAAAATTGTTCCACTACCTAATACTTCTCTGATTCCACCCAACACAACCAGTACCCACGTAAATCCAAATCCCATCGCCACGCCATCGATAAATGCTGGAAGAACTGTCGTTTTTGACGCAAATGACTCGACTCTACCCAAAATCGCACAGTTGGTAACTATAAGAGGGATAAACAAACCAAGAACCTTATGTAACGGATGCAACCACGCGTTCAACATGACATCGGTCAGGGTAACCAAGGTCGCGATAATAATAACGTTAATCGGTATTCGAACCGCTTTACTGATTAGATTTTTTCCTAAAGAGACCAGAACGTTTGACGCAATCAATACACCTGTTGTAGCTAACCCTAATCCTAACCCATTGGTAGCACTGCTTGTCACAGCAAGCAAAGGACACAATGCTAATGACTGACTTAATACTATGTTGTTATCTAGCAGGCCATCTTTCGTGATCTTTTTATATTGTTCGAGTTTAAGTGAGTTACTCATCATGACTCTCCTTGTCTTGTTGCAATGCTAACAATGCATTGTGAACGCCCTTCACTACACTTCTCGGTGTTATCGTTGCCCCAGAAAACTGATCAAAATCGCCACCATCCTTTTTAACAGCCCATATCGGAGTGTTTTGTAAAGAACGGAGATTAAAGCCCAATACCCAATCAGTTTTCACTTTTTCTATCTTATCCCCTAACCCCGGAGTTTCAGTGTGACTAAGAATACGAACCCCTTGAATTGTGCCGAGTGTGTCAACACCCATTAAAAAACGAATAGCACCGCTATAACCCTCTTGTTCTCCACGAACAACATAGAACAACACTTCATCGTTGTGATCTTTTGCTTCATACAACTGGTAAAAGTGCCCGTCGTATTCGATTTCACGCTCGTTAGCAAAGACTTGATTTGAAAAATGTTGTCCATTAAGCACCTCAGACAATAAGGCGTTTTGATCCTCTGCTACACGTTGGGCAATAATAGGTGTAGTGTAAAACTGCACCGTAGCTAATAGTACTGCGGCAACACCACAGCAAATAGCTAACGAAATACTCTGATAAGAGATCTTCTCTTTCCACTTATCTATTACCGATTTTTTTATCGTCATTGTTTGCATGTTCATTTCCCCACCGCCGACTTGCTGCCAAAAATATTCGGACGCAGGTAATGGTCAATCAATGGGCTAGCAGAATTCATGATCAATATTGCAAATGCCACACCCTCTGGGTAACTCCCGAAGCTCCTGATTAACCAAATCAATACACCACAGCTTGCGCCATAGACCAACTGCCCTCTCACACTCGTCGGTGATGTCACCAAATCCGTGGCGATATAAAAAGCGCCAAGCATGGCAGCCCCACTAAACAAATGGGTAGATACCGACAAGTACTCATGCGAATTAATTGATGAGCTAATCAAGGCGGGAATAGCGATTCCCAAAAGAAATGAAACAGGAATGGCCCAATGAATGATCCCCTTATAGATTAAATAAAGTCCCCCAGCCAAAATCAATAACGTGCTTGTTTCTCCTAAACTGCCTGAATGAGTGCCTAAGAACAGCGATGTAAATTCCGTGGTTTGATCCACAACACCACTCAATGCCGTAGCCGCAGTAACGCCATCAAAATGAAACCACTCTTGTGGCACAAACAATTGATTATTACTGAAGTCTATTGGCACAGGCATTGACCAATTTGTCATCTCAACGGGAAAGCAGATAAGTAGCATAACCCTCGCAACCATTGCTGGATTAAACAGATTTTGACCTAGCCCACCAAAAATTTGCTTACCAACAATAATTGCAAATGCACTGCCTAATGCACATAACCATAAGGGCGCGGTAGGAGGCAAACTGATGGCCAATAACAGCGCCGTTAACAATGCAGACCCGTCTATACAGGCTTTCGGGTTGCGAACCATCACTTTAAGGCATAATAGCTCTGTTGCTACCGCAACCACGCAACAGGTCGATAGTATGTAAAGACTATTTAAGCCAAACTGATAAACGCCGAAAACAACCGTTGGTAGTAACGTTAAGATAACGATATACATGATTCGGACGCTGGTATTTTCACTGTGAGAAAACGGCCCTGTTGCAGATTCATAATTAATCATTAACGACCTCCTTAACTTTTTCATTTCTAGTTGACGCTCGTTGCGGTCGCTTACGACGTCCAGCTTTAGCCGCTTTTGCAGCACGCTTCGCTTCTGCTTCTTTAACTAACCTTAGTTTTCTGGCTTCGGTTAAAGCTTTAGCCTGAGCGGATTTCTTCTCTTTTAACTTGTTGGCGTTTATCGCCCCTTTAGCATGATGGAAGTATTGAACTAAGGGGATGTTAGAAGGGCAAACATAGCTGCACGCGCCACAAGCTAAGCAGTAATTAACGCCCAACTGCTCGGTTTTAGTAAAATCTGAGATACGGCTATATGCCGCCATCTGAAATGGCATCAGTCCCATAGGACAAGCGCGAACACATTGTCCACAACGGATACATTCTTGTTGGCTTGATGCTTTTACTTCATCCCCAGTTAAAGCAAGGATACCGCCAACACATTTATCTACCGGAATATGTGGGGAGGTAATCACTTGTCCCATCATAGGTCCACCAAAGATAAGTCGTTCCGTGTCTTCGCTGAATCCTCCGCAATACTCCACTATCTCGCGAACGGGTGTACCAATCGGCACTTCAATATTGAGAGGTTTCTGGATCCCCTTCCCTGATACCGTTACCAAACGACTCACTAATGGTTGATTAAAACGAACCGCATGGTAAACGGCTCTTGCCGTCGCAATATTGTTGACCAGTATGCCTATTTGCGTAGACAACTGACCAAGGGGAACCGTCTTACCCGTAACGGTCTTAATTAAATGACGTTCTGAACCCATGGGGTAAATACTCGGAACACTCATCACACGTATATTTGAATCTTGATCCGCATACGAGGTTAATTGTTCTAATGCCGCTGCTTTATTGTCTTCCACCCCAATTATCGCTTGCTGTGCGCCCGACGCTTTTAACATTAATCGAATGCCCGCAATCACTTCAGCAGAATATTGCTGCATCGCTAGATCATCACAGGTAAGGTAAGGTTCACACTCCCCACCATTAATCACTAACGTGGTCACATTCGCTTGTTTAGCAAACTTCAGTTTAGCTGCCGTAGGAAAGCCTGCTCCTCCAAGACCGACAATTCCTGCGTTCTGGATTTTGCTAATGATTTCTGTCGAATCTAGCGCGTAGAAATTACCTGGCGTAGTGTGTGTCCCCCATGTTTTATCTTGATTGGAACGGATAATAATGGTTTCACATTTCGCTTTAGAGGGATGAGATGTTTGATGATTAGTAATGCCTGTGACGAGCCCGTTCACAGGGGAATGAACTGGCGCTATCATATCCGAACGACCAACAGCCACCAGTTGGCCTCGCGTCACTCGATCCCCCACCTCGACGACCGGTTTCAATAACGCGCCATTTCTTAACTGCATGGATAGGTAAACATTTTTAGGCCAAAAGTCTTTCGCTATGCCTTTGTGTTTAGTCAGTGACTTATAAGTTTTAGGGTGTATCCCACCGCTAAACGGACGGCCAAAGATAGTTTTCATTTTACGCCCCTTAAGTTGCTAACTCTGTTTTAGGTTTTGCCCAGTACCAGACACTCACGTCTGGCGCGACTTTTTTCATTTCGAGACAATTTTGTGGGCAAGCGTTTGAACATAACTGACACCCAGTACAGACATCCGATATCACCGTATGGATCTGTTTATTCGCACCAACAATGGCATCAAACGGACACGCCTTATAACAGCGCGTACAACCACTGCAATTAGCTTCATCAATATGAGCAACCCATTGAACGTCCTCTTCATTCATTTCAAGAGACACGCCCAACATGTTTGCAACGGCACTGGATAGCGCCGCTCCACCGGGTGGACAAGACGCAGGATTCAAATCACCTTTAACCATGGCTTCAGCCGCCTGTCGACACCCTGCTTCTCCACATTGACCACATTGACCACCGGGCATTAAGGCTTCAATCTTATCGACCAAGGGATTACTATCGACTCGGAACTTGATGGCGGCATAGCCCAAAGCTGCCCCCAAAAAACCGCCCAATAGAATAAAGAAAATAACGGAAATCATGACGTCGCCTCCTTGCGTATCAAACTATTCCGGAAAAGCCCATGAAAGCCATGGACAACAAACCCGCAGTAATAAATGCGATAGGTGACCCTTTTAACGCTGCAGGAACATGATTTAAGCTCAACTGACTTCGAAGACCTGCAAACAGTACGATAACAACAGTAAAACCTATCGCGGAACCAACGCTAAACATCACCGTATTAAAAAATGACAATTGCTCTTGTACAGCAAGCAAAGCCACGCCTAATACTGCGCAATTGGTGGTAATAAGAGGTAAGAAAACACCCAGCATTTGATACAAGGCTGGGTCATATTTTTTCACATATAGCTCCGTCAGTTGCACCACTGCAGCGATAAGCAAAATGAAAGCGATAATGCGCATATATTCAAGGTTTAGAGGCACCAATATAAAAAATTCTAACAACCACGTTGTTATTGCTGCCATCGTCAATACAAAGGTAGTCGCGATCCCCATACCGAGAGCACTACCAATTTTCCCCGATACTCCCATGAATGGACATAAACCTAAAAATTTCGCTAATACCACGTTATTAACGAATGCTGCACTCAATAAAATGAGTATTCCTTCAGACATTTCCCTATCCCTTTTTTGCTCCAATCGTCTGAGCAGTTGCACAGAATATGCCACGAAGATTTATGCACCATTAATGGACAGAATGCCCTTTTGCAACAAAGGAAGTGATGAATAATTGTGATGTTGGGGGGACTTACGCTCATTGTCATAAAGCTGACAATCTCTCTTTTGTAACCGTCAATTGTCCTAAATCAAACATTGATTATTTTCCCAATAGTCAGCTACAACGTGGCCCGAGCAATGGAATGGTTAATGCATAACCAAGAGTTAGACGTTACAAACAAGGAAGTTTGGGTTATGAAACAATTAGACAACTTAGACGTCGATAGCTTTGACTATCGTTTTGGTCACGATGCATTTAAACAAATTTTACTTACGGCTCCGGTCGCTATCACCATCACTGACACGATGGGTAATATATTAATGGTTAACCCATGCTTTACGGAAATAACGGGGTATTCAGAAGATGAACTCGTGGGGAAAAACTGTTCGATTCTCTCTTACAAAACCACACCAGAGAATGTGTATAACAACCTCTGGGCAACCATTTCAAACGGTGACCACTGGCAAGGACAGTTAATTAATAAAAAGAAAAGTGGCGATTTATATATTGCCGACATCTCCATTTCTGGCTTTCGTAATGAGAACGGAGAAAGTTTCTATTATGCCATTCATAAAGATATCACTGAAAAAGTTCAACTTCAGACACAACAAAAAAACCAGTCAGCGATGTTCGAAGCTGTACTAAACTCAGCGCCTATCGCCATTGCTCTCATCGACAGCAACAATAAAGTACTGCTTAGTAATAAACTGTATCAAGACCTTACGACAAACCTTGGTGAACCACCGATCCAGTTACTGCGTAAATATCTAAAATTCGACCACGGATATGACTCCATTGATGCTTTTATGGGGACAAAACAAAAACACTCTCAAGGCATACATATTAACAGCACTCACTCCAGCATTGATCGTTGGTTTGACGCCGCCTTCGCTAAAATCCCCGTAACAGATACAGCCGCAGAAGCGTACTTTCATCCAACAGATGAGTTCTACACAGTTGTCGGTATTACGGAGAGAACCAAAGAGAAACGACACTTAGAAGAACGCAGGGTTAACGCTATAAAGTTAATGGCAAGTGATAATAAGTACGTCCACGCAATGCAAGAAGCCATGATGGCGACGCTTCATCAGCTGCAAGGCCCATTTAATATGATTGAATCTGCCGTCAATATGCTGAAAAAAACAATCACGCTTGCCCCGGTTTAACCGCAATGGACGAAGCCATGGAAAACGCTCTGCGCGCATTAGAGCAGGTGAGACAAGCCATTCCTGAACGTGACAAAGAAGCCTTTCAACCGGTAAACCTTAATCAATTACTTCGTGATGCGACAAACATTAGTACTGGGCAGCTACTAACGACCTCTACAAGACTCGATTTACAATTAACCTCTACACTCACTGCAATAACCGCTAAACCAAACCGATTATTACTCGCGGTTAAACAACTCATAGACAACGCGATAGACGCGATACAACTTTCAAAATCAAGCAGTCGTGCGATTCTGATATCAACAACAGAAACTGAAGATGATATCTCTTTGAGCATTGAAGACAGTGGTAACGGTGTTGAAGAGGAAGTACGCCTTAAAATTTTTCAACCCTTTTATAGTACCAAACCTTTGCACAGCTCTGGCTGCAGAGGCATTGGTTTAGCCATTGTACAGCAGGTAATTAACGAACACTCTGCCACGTTGCATGTAGAAAAAAGCACAGTTTTAAAGGGTGCTAAATTCACTGTTATTTTTTCCAAATAGTTCAGTAAGGAGACACTACTATGTCCAGTGAATATCCAATTATTGAGCTTGAAAGAAGGCTTCTCGCTGCCATGTACAAAATAGGTAGCCAGTTAAATGTTAGTTTGGATTACACCGCATCAGCCAGCGAAGTTATGAAGATTTTACACGATGAATGCAGTCTACTTTGCGGCATGCTGACGATTCGAGATACAGAAAGAAACATCATGCTAGTCAAGTCGGTACATTCTCCAATCCCAAACAATGCAACAGATGAAAAACAAGTATCCTACAAAGCAGGAGAAGGCATAATTGGGGAGGTATTGAATCAAGAATCCTCCATTGTCATCCGAAATTTAGGTGACGACTTACGATTTGCCGACAAACTCGCACTTTACGACTACGACAAACCGTTCATATGTGTCCCACTTAAAGACTCCTCGTCTCGCACCATTGGGGCACTTTCAGCGCAACCTGAAAGTAATTCTGACCATGTAATTACACTACAAAGCCAGTTTCTAGAAATGGTTGCCAACCTCATTGCGAAAAACATTCAGTTGGCTCATCAGGTAGAAAGCACACAAAAACAACTGGTTAGTGAGCGAGATGGGTTAAGGCGCAAAGTAAGAAACAACTACAGCTTTGATAATTTAGTTGGGCACACCAAACCTATGCGCAAAATATTTGATCAAATCAGGTTGGTTTCTCGCTGGGACTCTACTGTTTTAGTCCGAGGTGAATCAGGTACGGGTAAAGAGTTGATCGCCAATGCAATACATTACAATTCGCCTAGAGCAAACCTTCCATTTGTAAAACTCAACTGTGCAGCCTTGCCTGATAATCTATTAGAGTCGGAGCTTTTTGGTCATGAAAAAGGCGCTTTTACTGGTGCAATTAAGCAGCGCAAGGGCCGATTTGAATTGGCGCACAGCGGGACAATATTTTTAGAT
Source organism: Vibrio algarum (assembly GCF_028204155.1). NCBI lineage: Bacteria > Pseudomonadati > Pseudomonadota > Gammaproteobacteria > Vibrionales > Vibrionaceae > Vibrio > Vibrio algarum. The sequence goes on from NZ_JAQLOI010000001.1 coordinate 2,338,280, forward strand.
GAGATAGGTGAAACCAGTCCAGCATTTCAGGCAAAACTATTGCGGGTGCTACAAGAAAAAGAATTTGAGCGGATTGGAGGTAGTGACACCATCAGCGTTGATGTAAGAATTGTGGCAGCAACCAATCGAAATTTAGAAGAAGAGGTTAACCTTGGGCACTTCAGAGAAGACCTTTATTATCGATTAAATGTCATGCCAATGTACCTACCAGCTCTGCGTGAAAGAATCGAAGATATTCCGGATTTAGCCGAATTTATGTTAGATAAACTGAGTAAAAAGCAAAGTCGAACTGTATCTATTACTGATAACGCTATTCGCTCGATGATGGGATATGACTGGCCTGGTAACGTTAGGGAACTAGAAAACACTATGGAGCGTGCAGCCGTGTTAAGTGAATCCGGCATTATTACACCCGACCTTATTTCATTCCCCAAACATGAATCTAGTTCATTGCCCTTGAAAGCACCACTATTATCCCCTAGAGCGGAAGCAGAACCTATTGCGACGAAAGAAATGCTTTCTAATGATGAAAGACAAGCCGTAATCGATGCACTCGAACAGTCTGGTTGGGTAAAGGCAAAAGCGGCACGGTTACTTAATATGACACCAAGACAAATTGCTTATCGTATACAGATAATGGATATCGAAATGAAACAAATATGACGCAGCGCTTTGTCACCTTTACGACAATTGTTTGAAACTCAAAAAGAAATGGCAATATAAGCCTTTGTTTTTAAACAAACAACCAAGGGAACAGACCTTGCAAGGTAGCAATATAGAAACAACCTTAAGGATGAGGTAATCAATGAATCAGAAACAAGAACAGACGCGACTTAAGAAAGATGGCGCGAATAAAATCAGCCACTTCTTCCGCAAAGAAATTCAAGATAAAATTGCCCAACACCCTTGTTATTCTAAAAACGCCCATCAATACGCGCGAATGCATTTGCCCGTTGCTCCAGCTTGTAATATCCAGTGTAACTATTGCAATCGCAAATATGACTGTAGCAATGAATCTCGCCCTGGTGTCGTATCCAACTTAACCGACCCTTATGGCGCACTTAAACATTTTCAAGCGATAAAAAAACGTGTGGCCAACCTTTCCGTCGTGGGGATAGCGGGCCCCGGGGATGCCCTTGCTAATCCGAAGGCGACCTTCTCTGCACTTAAATTAATAAAAAGTGAAGACCCAGACGCTCAACTCTGTATCTCCACCAATGGTCTCGCTTTAATCGATTATATTGAAGAGCTGGTAGAGGTTGGGGTTCATCATTTGACCATTACTATAAATTGTATTGATGCCGAAATAGGAAAGAAAATTTACCCTTGGGTGTTCTTCAATCATCAACGTTTACGAGGGATTGAGGCAGCAGAAACCTTAATATCCCGCCAACTAGCTGGATTAGAGGCCGCATCAAAAGCGGGAATGTTGGTCAAGGTTAATACTGTGCTTATTCCCGGAGTTAATGACCAACATATAGAAGCAGTTTCAGAAAAGGTAAATCAATTAGGCGCCATGTTGCACAACATCATGCCTCTTATTTCAGACCCTAAACATGGCACCTATTTCGGTCTTACAGGCCAACGTGGCCCTACCGAAGATGAGCTAAACATCGCAAGAGGACAATCTGGCTTCAATATACCCCAAATGACTCACTGCCAGCAATGCAGAGCCGATGCTGTAGGCACTCTCGATGGTGGTTGCTCGAGCAATGCAGAGCCAGAGTCAATAGAGCAGGAAGAACAAGGGCTTTCTTATAGAGTGGCTATTGCTTGTACCGCAAAGGATGATTCTGACATAGTACAAACGCATTTTGGCTATGCGGATCAATTTAGCATTTACGAATATTCGAGATCCAAAAATCAGTTTGTTCACACTGAAACTCGTATCGCATCTCGGTACTGCTCTGGGGCTCGTGAATGTGTGGATGATGCAGAATACAAAGAGATGCTTATTGACAGTATTTCTGACTGCGACGAACTAGTTTGCTCTCGTATTGGTATTTCGCCATGGCGAAAGCTAGAGCTGGCAGGTGTTAAACCGAATGTGGATTTTGCGTTTCAAAGTACAAAAGAGGCACTCGCTCAAATAACCCATCGATTAGAGGAAAAGTCGGGATATTGTGGTAAGCCTGACAAGGAGGTATCTAATGGTATATGCCATAACAGATAAATGCACCGGCTGTCACGCTTGCTTAACTGTTTGCCCAAATGGTGCCGTCTATCAAGATCCAAACAACGAAAAACGCTTTGTTATTCAACCGAATCGTTGTAATGGTTGCAAAACACAATATGAGGTGCCTCAATGTGCAAGTATTTGTCCTATTGAAGAAGCTATCATTAACGACATGGGTATAGCATTTAACCCTAAAGGAAGTTTAACAAGACTAGATACTTAGCAGAGGGCTTTAATCCCAAGACTGTTGTTCCACCGCTTTATTGTGTAATTCTATCGCCTTGGGTGATAAAACGTCGTTAATAAAGCGCTCTAAAATGGGGACAAATTCTTCAATAAATTGCAAACTTAGCCTAAATGTCTTTAATAAAGAGTCCTCAACTGAGAGAAGCGTTTGATCCACAGCAGGAAGGATAATCTCTTTATATAATGTCCCATAGACATTTATGGCTATAACTGCATCATATGTGTCAATGTTCTCATCCAATACTAACTCCGTCTGAGAATTAACACCGATGCGAATAGCCGATGGGTTACCAAGTATTTCTGTGGTAATCGAAAGGACGTCGAAACGCTCGCTAACAAAAATGATGAAGCTCACGCCCGGCATATCAGGGGTGCTAATAGTGGTTCTATTACCGGGACGCAGCGCCTGTAATATTATTTCGTGTGTTCTTTCCATACCAGAAATCAATAGAACGCAGATTCAAACGTTCACATCGACTATCATTCCCCCAAATATCGTGTCTAAACTTAAGTATTAATTATATTTCAATATTAGCCAAATTTTGACATAAACTAGGGCGTATATTTATCAGCGGAATGTGAGTATATCGAACAATACCCAGAAAAGATGTAACTGATTGTTAAATTGATGCTTTTATTAATAGCTATTGTTCTAAATGTAATCAATTAACAGATCGCGACGGCTTTTATCTGAGCCCAAACAACCAATCCTTCTATTAATCCGAGCTCTTTTGATGAGCGATTCGTGATGTTAGACAGAAGCCGTGTTCCTTTTTGTAACTCCAGAACCAGTATAGTTTCCCCTCTTAACTCCATATTGTGAATTTCAACGATAGTCGCTTGAACTTTGTTAAGAATAGAGCTTTCACATGGATAAGAGCGACAAATACTGACATCCGACGCGAGAATTCGACAGCGCAATTTGTCGCCTATTGACCCCAAACATCGAGGGACTAAAAATGAAATACCATCGCTTGTTTCCAACTGGGTCAGATAATCTTTACACTGCATAGCAATTTGAGTATCTAATACACTACTGGTACTGGCACCAAACATGGGCTGATAGTGCGGGTTCGATAAAATGTGGCTCGCACTATCCGAGGTGATAATTCGTCCCTTTTCAAACAACACAACGTGGTCCGCTAATCTAGTGAGCTCTTCTACCGAATGGGTAACATACACAATAGGAATGGCCAGCTCATTATGTAACTTCTCTAAATACGGCAAAATATCCGTCTTTAGCACATTATCTAACGCCGATAGAGGTTCATCCATTAATAGTATTTTTGGTGACGTTAACAAGGCTCTGGCAATAGCCACTCTCTGTCTCTCGCCACCAGATAAGTTCTGAGGACTCCGTTCAAGTAAATGACGGATACCAAGCAAGTCACAAACATCATTCAAATGAACTTGCTGTTTTTCACGTGATACTCTTTTTTGGCCATATTCAAGATTTTTTAGAACGGATAGATGTGGAAATAAACCGGCTTCTTGAAAAACGTAACCAATGTCCCTTAGGTGAGTAGGCAAAAAATAAGATGCCGTTGAATCCTGCCAGAGATTTTCACCTACTGAAAAGTAACCACAACCTAATTTTTCAAGCCCAGCCATTGCTCGTAAACATGTGGTTTTACCTGACCCTGAAGGGCCAAAAAAACCGTTACCCCGGTAGAAGGCAGATTGAGATCAACATTTAGGGCAAAGCACTCAAAACTAAGTTCAAATTTCGCGATTATTCTCTGATTCGGATCCAAATCTCGACCAGCAACAGGCATAAGTTTCGGACTATCCATTGTTTGTCCGTGTTTGTTTTCTATATGCTGGTTCCCTAGTGTTCCCTCTATAATCGTCGTCATATCAACCTCAACTTAGTCTCGATTGATGGGCGTTATTCAACCAATACATCAGTAACAATGCAATGAACGAAAACAGCACCATACCACCCGCTAGAATGTGGGCTTTCCCATATTCTAGCGCTTCTGCATAATTGTATATCTCCACTGATACCACCCTCGTTTTTCCAGGAATATTACCTCCAATCATTAGTACAACACCGAACTCTCCGAGTGTGTGACAAAAACCCATTACCCCTGCTGAAAATATTCCTGGCCATGCGAGAGGCAATGTAACCGAAGTAAAGGTATCCCACGGAGAAGCACGCAGAGTTGCGGCGACTTCCAGAGGGCGCTTTCCTATTGCATCAAAAGCATTTTGAAGAGGCTGAATGACAAAAGGCAATGAATGGACGATACAAGCGATTGCAATACCCGCAAATGAAAAAGGTAATTGAGTTAACCCTAAGCTATCTACCAACTGCCCCACGGGACCCTTTGGCCCCATCAAAAGTAGTAAATAAAAACCTAATACAGTGGGTGGAAGAACCATTGGCAAGGTTAAAAGAGCGGTCACAGCCCCTTTATATTTACATTGTGTACTGGACAGCCACCACGCTGTCGGTATCCCTATTAATAACAACCAGAAGGTGACCACTAAAGCCAATTTTAACGTGGTAATAATGACATCAAAATTTAGGTCCAACATAGTTTGTCTCCCTACTTAGTATTAAGCTTACAAGTAGCCGAACAACGCCATCAAATCTCTTGCTCTGTCGCTGTTCAGATACTGCACAAATTGGACTGCACCGGTGTTATTTTCGTTAAGTAAAATGGCATCTTGCATAATGGGGTCATAATAATCATTTGGAATATCCCAGTAAGAGCCGTCCGCCATTTTCTTGTCTCGGTATAACTGAGACTTGGCAAGAAAACCAACTTGTGCATTTTCGGTGACGACAAATTGGTAGGCGGCATTCAGCCCTTTACTCATAACAAACTTTGCCTGAACACTTTCGTAGATTCCCGCGTTTTCCATTACTTGCTGTGCGGCAAAACCATACGGCGCTAACTTAGGGTTAGCCATAGCGATATGTTTAACACTGTCTTTTAACAAAACATTGATATCACCATTAAATAACGTGGGGTCTGGCGACCACAACACGAGGCTCCCATAGGCGTAAGTGAACGAATCCGATGCATACCCCGCTTCTACTAATTTGGTGGGCCTTTTTTTATCAGCGGAAAGGAAAAGGTCAAATGGCGCACCATTCACTACTTGAGCGTAGAGCTGTCCGGATGTCCCGGTACTTAATGTAATGTCATGACCTGTTAGTTTCTTAAAATCTTTGGCAATAACCTGCATCGCCCCATAAAAATTATTTGCTACTGCAATCATCACGGTTTCTGCCGATGCCGAATGAGAAAAACAAAATATCAACGCAATAAAAGTTCTTAATCTATTCAAACCTATTCCTCCTTGAATTGGCCTGTAACACCAACGCTATTAATTGATTAGTCAGAAAATGTGTTCAATGGAGCGAGCATAAATAGGTTTGGCAGCCTATTACTAAGGGCACAAGGACGTCTTGAGCGATTCGCGAAACTGAGTTCAATTTTAATGACATACTTAATTGCAAATGGCCTTACCGCACCAATCTCTCTAGCCATTCGCGCTGAAGATACGTCTTTGCTCTAGAGGCATGCTTTTCTTGCAAAAATGGCCACACCTCTTCAAAAGTAGCCACATATGCTGGCTTCTCGTCATGGCATAAAACTAAATGAAATCCTAATTCAGTCTCTATCGGTTTGCTCACCCGCCCTTGAGGCAGGGAAAGAAGCGCAGAGGTAATCTCTGGATAAAGCTTCCCTTCTTCACACCAACCCAATAAGCCACTCTCTAACGCACTTGGGCACTCCGAATGTCGCATCGCTAAATCAGCGAAATTCTTTACATTTGCCTCTTCACTAATTTTTGTTACACGCGCAAAGGCGTTGTCTGGTGTGTTCTCTACAAATTCATTATTTTTTGTGATCAAAATCTGACTCATTTTCCAAGTTCTTGCTCGAGAAAACTCCAATCGATTTTTGTTGTAATACGCTTTAGCCTGCTCAATATCTAGTTGAGGTATTTCACTCGCGACGAGATCCAAGACCATGTCACAATGAAGTTCATCTTTAAGCGCGAATTTTAAACCTTCTACGGTAATACCTTGATGTTTGAGTGAGCGGTAAAATTGTTCTTCTGTTTCAAATTGCTGCACACAACTAAAATAGGCATCCATCAAGTGAGCATTAGATACGGTAACGCTTTGCGCTTTATCAGACGCAAGTATTCCCGTCTGTAATTTATAAAGTTTGTCTACCTCTTGCTCTATGGTGGCTTTTTGAATACTCGACAAAAACTCTGGGTTTAGCTTATATTTTTCTGTCGCAAGCTTGATAGTTAAATAACGTCGCTTCTGTTTATCCATTATCCTCTCCTAGCCAATTATCCCTTTTGATCACATAATTAGTGTGTTCGATATTACTCTCAATAACATGATTACCTTCAACAACACTCCAACACTCTTGCATCTACCTTAATTAGATAATCGGCCACCGAAATTTCGTATTCCAACCGACCATTATCCATATCACGGTGTACACGCTGAACTTCAACAACATCGCCTTTCACTGCAATAATGCTTTGTTTAACTTTAAGAGCGAGCGTTAATCTTGCTTTATCCAAGGAGTGAAAAAGACAAGGTTCCCATGCTAAGGTTGAATCAATCACTTCTGTCTCTCTGACACCGACAACTCGGTTGCTTTTAAGAAAAAAACCTGATAAACCACCTGATCTTGCAAAAAATAGCCCGAACTACGAACCTCCCCTATTTCTCCTTGCTCAACCAATAAGTCACCTTTATCTAATCCGCTAAAACTACCATCATTACGTATATTTCTAACGACTCTAACTTCATCGCCCGCGGAAAATCGTGCTGCGTAACAATCCATATATACCTCCTATGCCAGCAACCTCTCGGTCAACGTTTATCCACAAAAATTGGTTTTGCTTTTGTAAGATCGGTACCTAATCGTCACAATCGCTACATCCGTGGCAGTTCGATGGTGCAAATGCCAGTTCATTACCATTACGCATTTGGTTATAGGCAATCTTCAGCGCTTTTTTATAGTCTTTGGGCATCCATGGCGTTGGGTAACTTGTCAAAATATGACGAAATAGCCGGAGAATCTGAATGCGTTTAGATTGAACCAATACTGGTTCGTACTCCATTTGAAAATAATTGAAAAAATCTTCAACTGTTTCTAACTCTGACATATCGGGAGAAAAATCATCTATCATCTTAGGATTCCTTTGTAGATCAGGCAGCAATACAACGAACAAGAGAAAACAAGTCATCGTCTGTAGGCTGACATTTATGCTTTTCTGACCAGTATCTCAATGATGCGCGTAATCGTTCACATTGTTCAGTACTCAGGTCGATACCCAAGTTTTTATAAACCAAACTTATCGCTTTGTTTCCAGAATGCTTACCCAAGACAAACTTGTGTTCTCGACCGACTAACGCCGGTGAAAACCCCTGATAATTATTAATATCTTTGATTAAGCCATCCACATGAACACCGGATTCATGGGTAAACACACCATCTCCGACGATGGCCTTTTGCGGAAGCGCTCGACCAGCAGCAATAGTGACATGGTTACTTAGCTTTGGAAGCGCCGTTAAGTCGATACCCGTATGACCTTTATTCAAGACAGCCATCGCAACGGCAACTTCTTCAAGCGCAGCATTTCCCGCCCGTTCACCAAGGCCATTGACGGTAGTATTTACGGACGTTGCTCCAGCATCGATAGCGGCCAACGTGTTTGCCGTGGCTAACCCTAGGTCATTATGAGCATGCATTTCCAACTCAAGATCACTATGCTGCTTTAATGCAAAGATAGACCGATAGGTTGTTTCCGGATCTAATATGCCAAGTGTATCGGCGAACCTTATGCGCTTCGCACCTGATCGTTGTGCAAGATCGGCCACTCTTAGCATGAGGTCTAGGTCTGCTCTTGACGCATCTTCCATTCCTAGGCAAACATCAAAGCCACTATCAACTGCCAACAATAAATGCTGCTTGCAATGATCCAAAAGCTGACCAACCGAAAAGTTGAGTTTACTGCTGATTTGTTGATACGAGACGGGCATTGACAAGTCTACCCAATCTAAACCTAAACCCTGTGCACTGACGATATCGAATTGCGTCATCCGGCACCAAGCCATTGTTTTTGTCGTTGAGAGTGCTTGAGTGATGGCGAGAATAGTACGCTGTTCGTCTGCGCCCATGGCAGGAACACCCACCTCTAGCTCGGTGACCCCTGCCGCTTCCAATTGCAATGCGATTGCCACTTTTTCTTCCGTCGAAAAAGCAACACCAGGGCTCTGTTCACCGTCTCTAAGCGTTGTATCATTAAATACAATTGCCGCTACTGGTTTTAATTGTCTCGCCATAATCACCTCAATGTACCTATCTTTTCGTTCTTTTATCCTTACGGTTGAACGAATATTACGCATACGCGGGAGTGAAACTCTCTTCTGCACCTTGTTGTTTGTCATTGTCCCAGTACGGTGATAGCGCCCTCAACCTTTCAACAATGGCTGGCAGTTGGTCTAGTACGTGGTCGATATCATCGTCCTTTGTAAAACGCGAAAGAGAAAAACGCAGAGTCCCGTGCGCAGCGGTGAAAGGTATATCCATCGCTTTCATTACATGAGAAGGCTCTAAAGAACCTGATGTACATGCGGAGCCTGAAGAGGCGGCTATACCCACTTGATTCATGAGCAGTAATATTGCCTCACCTTCAATATATTCAATCGCAATATTGCTCGTATTCGGTACACGTTCACGGGGATTACCTGTTACAAACGTATTGGGAATCCGGGAAAGAATCCCTTGCTCCAAACGGTCTCTCATCATAGCAATTCGCCCCATCTCTTCTGTGACCGCTTGCTGTGCTAAATCCGCGGCAACACCCAAGCCAATAATTGATGCGGCATTTTCTGTTCCAGCTCTACGCCCACGTTCTTGATGACCTCCTCGAAGCAATGGACGAAAACGTGTTCCTCGTTTTAAGTAGAGCGCACCGACCCCTTTCGGCGCATGAAATTTATGCCCTGATAATGACAACATGTCGATACCTGTTCTATCAACACAAATAGGCATTTTTCCAATTACCTGAACCGCATCAACGTGAAACTGAGCGCCGACTCTTTTTGCTGCTAATGCGAGTTTTTCTATCGGAAAAATCGTACCCGTTTCATTGTTCGCCCACATGAACGAGACAACCGCAACTCGCTCATTCAGTGCTTTCACATAAGCATCTGTATCTAGCCGTCCTTTGTTGTCCACACCAATCCAGTGAACTAAATAACCTTTCCGCTCTAGAGTCTGACAAAGCTCTAACGTTGCAGGATGCTCGACCACCGAAGTTACAATCTCTTTTTTTGTGGCTGAGCTTCAAGTGCAGACATGATGGCGGTAGTCGTTGCTTCTGTAGCAGAAGACGTAAATATAACCTCAGAGCTGTATTTTGCTCCTATCAGAGACTGTACCTTCTCACGAGCTTTTTCCATGGAACGACCAACGGTTGAACCTAGCTCATAAATGGAGGATGGATTTCCATAAAATTCGTCTAGATAGGGAATCATTGTATCTAATACTTTTGGGTCAATACGTGTGGTTGCATTGTTATCTAGATAAACAAGTTTTGCTGGCGCATTACTAGGCATCATAAGTCGCCTCCTTTAGATTACTTTCCTGCACAGGGAAAACCGTTACACTAATACCGAGCGCTTCAGATACCTTTGTCTCAATACTCGCTAAGGTAAGCCCTGAAAGACTACAGCTCGTGCAACTACCAGTGAGTGACACAAACACCAAATCATCTTCAATATCCACGAGTTCAATATTGCCCCCGTCAGCAACGATAGCGGGCCGCATCTCTTCAATCACCGACTCCACTACCCGAATGCGCTTAATTAAATCTTTTTGGCTCATTACTGGTTCCAACGTTTCTATCCTGCGCTCTTTCGGCTTTGGTGGGATAAGGTCGGCGACCACATCTGACGCTGAAGTCTGCAAACACTCTTCTAGTACCCATTCGATTTTTTCATGACAGGATTCGCAAGCGCCACCAGCTTTGGTGTAGTTAATCACCTCTTCTAGCGTGCTCAGTTGATTCGCTTCGACTACTCGTTTGATCATTAGATCGTCTATTGCGAAACACTTGCAAATGAGTTCCCCTTCTTCATGGTCATCATCTAGCTGTTCACCTCGATAATCCGCAACAGCAGCATGCAAGGCTTCCATTCCCATTACAGAACAGTGCATTTTTTCTGGGGGCAAACCGTCTAGGTATTCCGCAATTTCTTTATTGGTTACCTTCAGTGCCTCATCCAATGTTTTACCAATAATAATTTCCGTCAAAGCCGATGATGATGCGATAGCACTGCCACATCCAAAGGTCTGAAAACCTGCATCTTCTATCACTTCGCTGTCTTCATTCACCTTAAGGCGAAGACTTAGCGCATCACCACAACTCAATGAACCAACATCTCCCTTAGCATTACCATCGGACAATAATTTTGCATTTCTTGGCTGAAAGAAGTGTTCCTTCATCTTCTCAGAGTAATTCCACATAAGCGCTCCTTGCTTTATAGGTATCTCAACGAAATAGGTATCTCAACGAAATAAGTATCTAAACGAATGTACGCTGGCACCTGTTATGCTCGACTTCCTTTGTAATTCAACGCTGCAAGCACCACACCAAAAATCACATTAACTTTATCTACTTGATATTATTGAAAATTAAAATATGTGAACTTGATCAGGTTTTCGTCTTCTGCACTTTTTGAACGGTTTTGTTACAAACCAACGATAAGATTGTCGTAAAGCTGACAATCCATTGTCGGCCAAGGCAATTATTGGGAACTATCTGTGACAAAAAAGGAGAGTAAATACTCTCCTTTTCTTTAACTGTATACAAAAAACCTAACTATGCGGGTGCTACGACAGGCTCAAAGCTATGGCAGTTTTTTGGACAAACTTTTGCGCAAGAGCCACAGCCAATGCAATCTAATTCATCTTCGATGACCATTGTCATCATCATTTCATCTTCATCATAGTAATCATCGTCTTCGTCAATATCTTCTTTTTCGACAAGATTAAAAACGTCTCTCGAACAGACTTTATAGCAGCGCCCACAACCGATACAGCTATCACTATCTAATGCTTTGATAAAACTCGGTTCCCAGCTTTCACCACCTCTGGTTAATCCTTTAATTGTACTCATTCGAATATCCTTATTATTCACTAAAGTTTCTGCGTTGGTTATTTACCACTCTTCATCCATTAATCGGTCTAAACGCTCTTCGACATGATCAACCGCCAGTTTTTTACGTTCTGATAGCTTTAATGCCCTCGCTAACCAACCCATAGGTTGACCTTTTAATTCCGCTTGAATATCTGCTATCTGGGTGTGAATATTTGCCCCTACCGATACTTTTACGGGATTAATATCATGAGACAACAACTGCCGAATAGCCGCCGCTCCGCATGCATTACAATAAATCGCAGAGCATTCTTCTAAATCACTAATACGAGCGGGTAACTTGTCATGTGTATTTTCATCAATTGTTGGGTACTCAATCGCCTCAACCAGAGACCATCGTTCTTCTGAAATACCATAGATAAGTACACATTTAGCCATGCCAAAATGCTGATCTACGTGGTGCCTATCTCTCGTAGCAAAGGCAACCTTTAGGCTAAACTGCTCCGCATTTGGTAAGGGTTCAATATGAAGCTTTCTTTCACTCTTTATCATGCGCTTTCCTTCTGCGTCACTTCTGATGCTCCAAACCTATAAGCACTGATATGAGGAGTAACCTCGTCAACATGGTTTTGTAGCAATCGGTTAGCCAATGCAAACAACCTTTCTCGGCTCCCTTCATAACCAAATTGTCTAATATCCATATTTCCGAACTGGTCATGACAAGGGTAACCCGCTCGTATGACAGGAATATCGGGCTCACAAAGTTGTGCCGCATGAGTATTACTAATTACCGCGGAAACACGGCCCTTAGAATCCTGCAATTGCGAAGGACTTATCCTCAAGTCTGAAGGATTGGCCTTACAAGGTAAGAGCATGGACAAGTCACCAATAATCACTTCTTCAGCTTGTATTTTTTTCAAGCCGGCTGTATCAAGCGTGGATACTACACGAGCTATTTTGGCGCCTACACTGTTTAATAAGCGGGCATAGCCAAGTGCTAAATCAGGCTCTAAGCCAAGTGACAATGAAGCATTAGTCAATAAGAAGTGAGTATCGAGCATCGCGTCTTGCAACCGTTTTCTAGACCGCGTTATCCAATCTGGTACAGGCGTCGTGCTCAACGAAGAAAGCGCCATGACCAACTCATCCATCGCTTCTAACCCCATGCCCATATCACTAACTATATAGTCAATACTAAAGCGCTTTTTAAGCCATTTTGCAGTCGGTAGCATTGACTCCCCAATAACTATTGTGGCAACGCTTTCCGACATCAGTTCTATTTCCTGAACGGATGTTCCGCCGGTACTTAAGGCTGAGAAATCATCGTTTGCAAGGTGACCATCTAACGAAAGCGATAAGTCAGGAACAAATATTGAATTTAGTTCGAATGCTTCCAAATATCTTTTAAGCGTTTCAATATCAGCACTACTCATTCCCACCGAGCAAAGCACATTAACTTGCTTACGAGCGCGAACTAAGCCACTGGGTGGCTGAACTAATTGTTTAACCACGCTATCAACAGCGTGGGCAAAACCCGTCTGCATCGAACCCACAAAATCTGGCGTAGCCATGCTTACAATACGAATCATTTCATATTGAGGATGATCTTTTTTAAAATCCATAATGATTCTGTGCGTATCACACCCTTGCATCTCTGTTAGGCCAGTCGTCATTACCGTGATCAATTCCGGTGAATTTTTCTCGCACAGTAATTTAAGTGCTTGGTATAGGTTTTCATCACCTCCCATAACAGCGGAAATCTGATCGATGGCGGTGTTTTGCAAAGGGATAGGTTCACGTAGATGCTGGATCAAATAAACCTTAGAAAAAGCTCCACACCCTTGAGAACCATGCATCAATGGCAAGGTTTTTGGAAACCCAGGCTCGCTAGGGTCGCGCCCGTAGCTGGACTGGTTTTCAACGGTTGTGTCGCCAAAGGAGAGCGTGGTTTGATAATTGTAGCCATATAAATATCCTTACAACTTAGACAAAGATGAGCGTTTTAGTTTCTGTCTTTGTTCCACGGGGCGTTACTGTTTACCGCAGACCATATAGGGCTCTCTATTGTTCGACATAACTCTTTTGCCATGGTGATCATGCCTTCATATCCGGCGTAAGCGTGTTCTCGTTCTTGGTTTATATCTAAGAATGGTAATCGAGCTTTAAGCGCGGTGTACATATTACGTCCACCGGCAATCATGACGTCGGCATTACTCCGATAATAGGTATCAAGCAGTAACCTCGCACCACCTTCATCAAGCATAACCGCATCTTTGCCCATAATTTCGACAATACGATTTTTGTCTGACTGAGTGGATTTTTTTGTTCCCGTGGCTATTGTCTCAACGCCTAATTCACTCAGTGCCGATATAACCGACCAAGACTTTACTCCTCCGGTATACAGCAGTGCTTTTTTCCCTTTTAAGATGCTGACATAAGGTTTGAGTAGTTCTCGTACTCTTTTTCTTCTCGTGCTATCACTTGCTCAGTATGCTTCGTAAGTTTTTCATCATTCAACAAGGCCGCAAACTCTCTCAATGCCTTTGAGGTATCTTCAATGCCATAAAAACTCCCTTCAAACCAAGGTATCCCCCAGTTTTCTTGAAGTTTACGAGCCACGTTTATCTGTGCTCTCGAACAGACCACCATAGAAGCATCTGCTCTGTGCATCGTCTGGATCTGATGAAACTTAGTATCACCTGCCATACAACAGAGCACTCGTAACCCAAGCTCTTCAAATAGAGGCGATACATGCCAAAATTCGCCGGCGATATTATATTCACCAATCAGCACAATATCGTGAACCTTACGTTCAGGATCATGCTTCATGAATGGTTTTTCTGGTGGCTCTGCCGAACCAACCACCATATTTACCATGACTTCGCCAGCAATACGGTTACCTAGGTTTTTGTTGCCATAAAAACCAGCTGCGTCGACATGAATCACTGGCACGTCATATCGCTGCTGGGCCAGTTCGCATATTGCATTTACATCGTTCCCTTCTAAGGCTGGAACACAGGTCATATAGACAAATACGGCGGGCGGGTTATGCTCGGTGATGAGCTGTTTTATTGCGTGTAGTAGACGTTTCTCAGCTCGGCCCATAATGACATCTTGTTCGTTTAAATCTGTGGTAAATCCTAGCCTAAACAGATTTTTTCCTGTTGCCCTTGTTCCTCGGTTATTCCAACTATTACCAGCGCAACCAATGGGGCCATGAACAATATGACCAACATCCGCAATCGGTAGCAAGCTGATTTGCGCACCATCGAAGGTACAACCACCAGCCGTTGCTCCTGGTATCGGACGGCTACATCCACTCTTTTCTTCTTTATTATGCTCACATGCTGGTTCATCCTGAAGTAACCTAATCTCAGATTGTTTCATTGCGCCTCCTGCGACTTACTTTTCTGGCTACGCTGTCAGTAAAAAGTTAGCGTATTGATAACTGTTATTTACAATAAGAACCTGCAATAAGAACGCCAAACCATAACCTTTTGTTTTTAAATAACTAAAAAATAAACCACACGACCAAACACAGACAATTGTCATAAAGACGACAAAGCAGAAATTAAAGAAGGAAAAAAAGCGCTTCACTCTTCGTGAAGCGCAATCACAACACCATTACAACTGCTAATATTGTGGGTTAAGTGACTACAGCTGCCCTTGCTTACGCAGACCAAATGCAGATCAAACGTAGCAAAACGGTAATACGGTTCACGCTCACCGATGTCATCCTCGGAACAGAGAGTAAACTTCAAATGAGGATAACTGGTTCGAACCTTTCTTAACGCGAGATCATCAATTGTGTCTAGGTTTTCAATTAGAAACCCTAACTGTTTAATCTCCGAATCTTCAACTGCAATAGCTAATACTGATTCCATAACGCTCCTCTCTAGCAACCATAGTGACTGCGTTAAATAAGATGAATAACCTTTCTTTGCTTACCAGAAGTGCTTTTCTGTCAATATCATCAATCAAGCAACTTCTTCATCCATGGTGGAGGGTTATTTGCAATGACTTCACTTAAGTCCGACAAGATGGCGCTAGCACTCATAGGCGCTGTTTTTTTAACGGGATGAATAGAAGCACGCGTCACCTTAGCGGCTGCCGGCCCACCGATTGATAGAGTAAATAATATTTGACAATCACGCAGTTGAGAAAGCATATAGTCCGAACGAACTTCCCCTTTTAGGCTATTATCAGCGGTTCGTATATCAACCAATTGAAACTCTTTTTCATTCACTTCGTAAATCAATACCCGCATACACGAGCCATAGTGACCATTTAACATTTCACCATGATTAGAAGTAATAGCAACTCGCAATTTGGGGCCAAAAATCGGTGGCAACTCAGGAATTGAGGGTGCATCAATTGACTCTACAGCCTGATTGGTCAATATCGCCAAGGCAGATGTTATGTCTCCACGAGACACTGAATCGTCGAGTGACGACACTAAAATTCGAAAAGATTTTGGTGATAAAGTTTTAATTTTTTGCTCTGAAAGTGGCTCTCCTAAATGCTGTATAAGTAAACCAATTAAAGATTTTATATCGACATTTGGTAGCGACTTTGTCGCCATCGCTAACCTTAATGCCGCCTCATTTGAAATGTTCGCATCCATACGTCATCCTCCAATTTTCTCAGCTTACAATTAAGCCGCCTGTAGCCGTTTTGCTCTTATGGTGATAGGTAACTTAGGTTTACTTACCATCGGTTCAATATGATAAATAGCACCATTAGCGAGGTGTATCTCTCCTCCCCATTTCTCGTCCGTATCAAATTCAAAATGTGTCACTAGCTCTTCTAAATCTTTTTTCGGTAGGTATAACGAAAGTTTTCCTTGCTCGGTATACTGAATCATTACATTTGCCATTGGGGCATCCTTTTGAGTGATGGCTAACGTGCTCATCATGCATAGCTAAAAAAGGCCACTAGCATCGCTACTGGCCTTCCACTTAACTTATCTGACTAAATCAAAACCAAAGTCTGTTTTACCCAAAACGCTGGTTTCTCTATCTTGCTTAGCCAATACTTCATTCACTAACGTTGTTAGAATGTACATTGCACCTTCATAGCCAAGGGTCGTACTACGATGAAGATGATGACGGTCGAAAATAGGAAAACCTATGCGAACGAGTGGTACTTCAAACTCTTCACCTTTGGCTTTAGTATCACGTTCAATAAATTTGCCGTAAGAATTACCAATCATCAGGTCTGGTTTATCGGTCAAAACAAGTGAACGGAAATGCCATAAGTCTTTACCCACATAGACTTCAGCACTTGCTCCATATGGAGTCTCAGCCAATTGAGCTTCTATTTTCTTACGCCAGCGCTTGTTACCATTGTGACAAAGCACATGCTTAATCTCACAACCCAGTTCCGTTAAGAATTTTGTCATACCGAGCAGATAATCAGGGTCTCCGTATAAAGAGATACTCACGCCATGTAACCACGAATGGGAATCGGTCATCATATCAACAAGACGACCACGCTCTTTCGTAATTGACTCTGGGATAGGCTTTCCAGATATCTCCGCAACTTTCATAACAAAACTATCTGTCGCTTCCAGCCCCATTGGGATACTGAGTGCAGGGATATCTTGTTTCCATGTATTGGCTATGAGTTTGCGTGTTTTAGTTAAATGTTCCGGCTGTAGGAAAATTGTCGCCTTTGCATTAGGAGCATCTTGAACTTCGGCGATAGGTGTTCCGCCTGCATACATACGATATTCACCGTCGGCTGGGGTATCCAACACCTCAGAAGGATCAGATAGGAATGAATATTCAACACCCATTTCTTCGAGCATCCGGCGTATCACTCTATAATTGCCTAAATAGGTTTCAAACCCAGGAACAATATTGATTTTTCCATTGCTGCCAACGACTTTATTTTCCATCTCTTTACGAGTGAAATAGCCAAGGAACCCTTCAAACATGTTATCCCAACCAGTTAGGTGACTACCTACAAAGCTTGGTGTATTGGCAAAGGGTGTTGGTAGCGATTCAGGAATAAAGCCTTTGTCTTTGGCGTTCCCGGTGAATGCATTGAGATCGTCACCAATAACCTCGGCCATGCAAGTGGTCGATACCGCGATGACCTCGGGCTTATACAGTGCGTATGAATTTTGCAGGCCGTAAAATATATTGTCCTGACCACCAAATACCGCTGCATCTTCTGTCATTGAGTCAGAAACACAAGCGACTGGCTCTTTAAAATGGCGGTTAAAATAACTTCTAAAATAAGCAACGCACCCTTGAGAACCGTGTACATAAGGTAAGGTTTTTTCAAAACCGAGTGCACAAAGTACCGCACCCAAAGGCTGACATGCTTTTGCAGGGTCAATCGTAACGTGCTTACGTTGAAAGTTTAGCTCTTTGTATTCTTCTGTTGTTGTCCATTCAAAGGTCTCTTTTACCTTTGCGTCATCAACAGCATCTTCATGGGCGTTTCGCTTGTTGGCAAACATTTCCGTGTATTCCGGCTGTTTGAACAAGTCATAACCAGTTTTGATATCGTCAATTTTCTGGCTCATATATACTCTCCTACCGCGCCACTAATCTGTGGACTGCGTTCGGTTATCAACTGATGGAAATCCTTTCCACCTTAATTACGCTGTTTTTTCCAACAACGCTTCTGGCTCTTCAACAAGCCAAGGGGCTTTGATTGCACTCCAACACGGATTATTAATGGTTAAGTCCATATCCCGCGCGAAAATAGCAAATCCATCGACACCATGATAAGGGCCTGAATAGTCCCAACTGTGCATCTGTCTAAATGGGAAGCCCATCTTCTGAAAGACATATTTTTCTTTGATACCTGAGCCAACTAGATCTGGATTCAATTTTTTTACAAACTCTTCCAGTTCATATTCCGTTGCATCATCAAACAATAACGTGGCGTCTTTCACTTCTGGCGTCGTTTTTACGTAGTCATCGTTATGAGCGAATTCATAACCCGCACCGACAATTTCCATGCCTAGGTCTTCATAAGCACCGATGATATGACGTGGACGTAAACCACCGACATACAACATCACTTTTTTACTTTCTAAGCGTGGACGATACTTCTCAATTACTTGCTGCCATTCTGCGCGATAACGCTCGATAACGGCTTCGGTTTGAGCTTGTATTTTTTCATCAAAGAACGCGGCTATTTTACGCATTGATTCTTCAATTTTTGTCGGACCAAATAGGTTGTACTCTATCCATGGCACATCGTGCTTCTCTTCCATATGACGAACGATATAGTTCATGGAACGATAACAGTGAACAAGGTTGAGTTTTACTTTTGGTGTATTTTCCATTTCAGGAAGCGTACCGTCACCAGACCATTGAGCAACAACACGAAGTCCCATATCTTCTAAAATAATGCGCGACGACCATGCATCACCACCGATATTGTAGTCACCAATAATGGCCACATCGTAAGGAGATGACTCAAATTCACGCTCGCCCGATTTTGATAAGACATGATCGCGAATGGTGTCGTTCGCAATATGGTGGCCCAATGACTGAGAAACACCACGGAACCCTTCACAACGAACAGGGACAATAGTTTTACCTATCTCTGCACCCTTCACTTTCGCTACCGCTTCAATGTCATCACCAATTAGACCAACTGGACACTCAGACTGAACCGAAAGTCCAGACGAGAGTGGAAACAACATTTCTAACTCATCGATAGCCCCTGATAATTTCTTATCACCACCGAAAACAATGTCACGCTCTTGAAAGTCTGTGGTTACGTTTAATGTGCCGAATGTATCAACACCTGTTGTACCAGTATAATAGTTACGACGACCCGCACGAGAATACTGTCCACAACCGACAGGACCATGAGAAATATGGATCATATCTTTCACTGGCCCCCAAACCACCCCTTTTGAACCTGCGTATGCACAACCACGAACAGTCATAACACCGGGAAGAGATTTACGGTTAGAGGTAATACATTTACCATCGGCACTGCTTGTATCATTTACTGCAAGGTGTTTAGAACGTTCATCACGAGCAACCTCGGGATATACCTCCAACACCTCATCAATCAATGCTTGAGTTTCTTCTTTATTCATCGACATTTCTGCCTCCAAATTTGGTTATAGCTTTAAAGTCATTGCTAAGTTAAGTCAATTTAAGCTAATTTAAATCAAATACTTATGCCGCAACTTGATCTGCAGTTTTACCAATAATTGATTCGTCTTCTTCATCTATAAGACCAAACTCCATCAATAGATCTTCAAGCTCATCCATAGATACTGGTGTTGGAATAACAAACAGTTCGTTGTCGATGATTTTCTTCGCTAGAGTGCGGTACTCATCAGCTTGTTTACAACTTGGGTCATACTCAATAACGGTCATACGACGAATCTCTGCACGCTGTACAATGTTGTCACGCGGAACAAAGTGAATCATTTGTGTACCTATTTTATCCGCAAGAGCCATAATCAGTTCATCTTCTCGGTCAGTATTACGAGAGTTACAGATAAGACCTGCTAGACGTACAGTACCTGTCGTAGCGTACTTACAAATACCCTTAGAAATATTGTTAGCAGCGTACATTGCCATCATTTCACCAGATACAACGATATAGATTTCTTCTGCTTTGTTTTCACGAATTGGCATGGCAAAACCACCACATACCACATCACCAAGTACGTCATAGAACACGAAATCTAGATCATCTTCGTACGCGCCTTCTTCTTCTAAAAAGTTTATCGCTGTAATAACACCACGACCAGCGCACCCAACACCTGGCTCAGGACCGCCAGATTCAACACAGCGAACGTCGCCATAACCGGTTTTCAGTACATCTTCTAACTCAATATCTTCAACCGTACCTTCCTCTGCCGCCATTTCCATAATGGTATTTTGCGCCTTAGAGTGAAGAATCAAACGAGTAGAATCCGCTTTAGGATCACAACCGATAATCATTACCTTTTTGCCTGCCTCAGCTAAAGCGGCTACTAGGTTCTGAGTTGTTGTTGATTTACCGATACCGCCTTTTCCGTATATTGCACATTGACGAATTGCCATAATGGGTCCCTCCATAGGATGATTGAAAAACAATTCGTATTTATATCTGCGAAATTCACGCCACAAATAGATTTTTATGTATAGTATTGATATATAAGATAAATATAATAAATGCGCGAGACACAACAACGAGCAATAACACAAAGAACCTTACAATTAGTAAGTGTATTGTTCGCTTCAAAACAAAATTGTAGGTGTCGGTAACGGTTTTAAAATAGCAGACAGATTCTATGCTCTAAGAAGCAGTATCGAATCAACCATGAAATGGTTTCATCGACCTCAAACGGCTTGCCGATAGAATCACGAATTTCGACAATATAATCTGCTATTGTCAAAAAACGCTAGCTAGGCCAAAGAGTTAAACTAGGTTATTCCTTAATTTAGCGACACGCGATTAAGGAGTATATATGCAAAAGAAAATCTCTATTCTACTCATAAGTTTAACCAGCGGAATATCAATGGCTTCAGCTGACGAGATGATTCGAAATGGCTCATTTATAAATGGCATTGACGGATGGTGGACAGCTGGCGCTACTGTTTCAACGGATAACAAACAAGCTTGCATGAATATCGCAAATCCTGGTGCTAATTCGTGGAGTATTATCATTGGCCATGCCGGTGTTGGTCTCGAGCAGGGAGAGAAATATATTCTCAGTTTTGACGCTTATGCCAATGTTGACACTGAAATTAAGACCTTAATTCAGCATGAGGGGCCGCCATATACTCACCACTTCGTAAAAGATACGATTATCAAACAGGAAACCAATTCTTATCGTTATGAATTTACGCAAGAAGGTGAGAGCGATGCTGGTGCAGAGTTCCAGTTTCAGATGGGGGCGAAAAAAGTAGCAGAAATCTGTGTTTCCAATATATCACTACTTGGTAAACCCTATATTGAATCTGCAAATCTATCACCGATACGTGCCAACCAACACGGCTATTTACCCAAATCAGATAAATTTGTTTTTTTAGCCAGTGATTCAGATGAACCAATACGTTGGACATTGAAAAACGCGCAAGGTATTAGCATTGATATGGGCCGAACACTGCCAACCGGGCTAAACAAAGCCTCTGGCGAAAAACTTCATAGAATCGATCTTTCCCATTACACAACAGAAATAGAGGGATTAACCGTATCCATAGGTGAAGAGAAAGGCTTACCGTTTGATATCGGTAGTGACGTTTTTCATCGCTTAAAACACGATGCACTCAGCTATTTTTATCAAAACCGTAGCGGTATTGCGATTGAAGAACAGTATGTTCAACGACCAGATCTTGCGCGCCCAGCGGGACACGCAAGTGACAACGTCACGTGCTTCGATAAAAAAGACGCATGGGGAAACAATTGGCCAGGTTGTGATTTCACAATAGATGCGACTGGAGGTTGGTACGATGCTGGTGACCACGGTAAATATACCGTCAATAGTGGCATCTCAACTTGGACACTTCTTAACCTTTACGAACGTGGTAAGTGGCTTGAAGGTGCTAATAGTCCATTTGAAAATGAATTGGTCACCATTCCGGAGGCGAATAATGGTGTCAATCCAGTACTTTCCGAAGCACGTTGGAACATCGAGTTTATGCTTTCAATGCAGATACCCGAAGGTAAGAGAGTATCTGTACCTGTCGGTAACCAATCGAGTGACAAAAAACTAGAACTCACTGAAATTAACGCCTCATTTCTCGCTTTTCACAAAATAGCCGATGAAGCCTGGACAGGAATGCCCCTTCCTCCACATAAAGACACACAAAAACGTTATGTGGGTCAGCCCAGTACCGCTGCAACTCTAAATTTAGCCGCTATTGGCGCACAATGCGGGCGTATCTGGAAGGATATAGATAAAGACTTTTCCGACCGTTGTATAACTGTGGCAGAAAACGCTTGGCAAGCTGCAAATCAACACCCTGAGATATTCGCATATGACAACTTTACAGGATCTGGTCCTTATGACGATCTGTCACTAAGTGATGAGTTTTATTGGGCTGCAACAGAACTATTTATTACGACTGCCAACGCAAAATACCAACAGGTTATGGAAACCTCACCACATTACCTAGATTCACCTAAAGGAAATCTGGCTTCTGATGGTGACATCTTTTGGCAATATACCGCACCACTTGGCACCATCAGTCTAGCGGTTGTACCAAATTCTTTAAATCAAACTGAGATAGATAAAGCCAGAGCTGAAATAGTGAAAACAGCACAAAATTATCAAGCTCAAATACATACCGAAGGCTATCACATCCCTTATTCCGTTGAAGAGTACCCTTGGGGATCAAACTCGAACCTTGTTAACCGATCTATTTTCTTGGTGTATGCCAATGATTTTACTCAAGACATCCAGTTCTTAAAAAGCGCAGCAAGTGCAATGGATTATTTATTGGGTGCTAACCCAATGAATATCTCATATATCACTGGCTATGGTACTCGTGCAGCAGAAAACCCGCACCATCGATTTTGGGCAAAAGCGGCAGATGAACAATCACCGGCACCTGCGCCCGGAGCACTCATTGGTGGTCCAAATTCAATCAGCTTTAGTGACCCAATTGCCGCAACGATGAAAGGGAGTTGTACTGGGCAAACCTGCTATAGAGATAATATAGGCGCATGGTCTCTTAACGAAATAACTATTAACTGGAACGCCCCATTGGTCTGGGTTACTTCAGCTTTAGATGAAGGAAAACTAAACTAAATTGGCGTGGCCGTACAACAAAACCTAGCCGATAACGTTTCCAAGTTTACAGGAAGCCTCAAAGGTACTAGGTTTTGTTTTCGTCATTTTTTATTATTTGACGGCATTTAGTTATATTACAAATTATTAATGTCTAATAAGCTTGTAAAATTTCTATTATTTCTGACTCATTATTTGCAGCAATAATACGATCTATGTCGTCATCATTTTGAAACAGGTTTGATAACGCCATAATCGTATGAATGTGGCTGTCAGAGTCCATTGCAGCTAAAGTGATCGCCAGATAGACCTCACCGTTATCACTTGATTCCAAATCAACACCATTTTTGAATACTGTTACCTGTAATGCAGCTCTATTAACGCCATCTTCTGGTCGAGCATGAGGCATCGCAATTTTTGGTGCTAAAACATAATAAGCACCAATATCCTTATGCTTCTCTTTAATCGCTTCCAGATAGCTCGGTTCCACATCCCCTCTTGATAATAAGACGGAACAAGTTAATCCCAATGCCGAATCTACTGATAAATCTCTTTCTGAAGTGATGACAACGCCATCACTTCCTACAAGGTCATACAAGCTCATGAAACAATCCAACCAAGAATCAAACCAACCACACCAAAGTCAAAGTCAGCAAACGTCGTCGCTTCAAGTCCTAAGCCACCAAGTACTGGAAGCAATAGCATCGGTAAGAACGAAATACATAAGCCCTGAGCAAAAGAACCCAAGATAGCACCGCGTAACCCACCTGTTGCATTACCGTACACACCCGCAGCACCACCAACGAAAAAATGAGGTACAACACCAGCGACAATAATCGTCCATCCTAATAGACCTTGAATACCCATCGCTACAAGACCAGCGGCGAATGAGCATAAAAAGCCAATTAGCACCGCATTTGGGGCGACAGGAAATACCATTGGACAATCCAATGCAGGTTTAGCTCCGGGTACTAGATTATCTGAAATGCCTTTGAATGCTGGAACAATCTCGGCGATCAGCATTTTTACACCTTGCAGTACAATATACACACCACCTGCAAAGATTAACGATTGCATAAAGGTAAATACAACCCAGTTTTGCCCGTCTGCTACCGAAGTAACAAATTCACCACCCGCAATAATAGAAGCTAATAAAAAGAACACCGACATAGTCGTCGCAACAGCCACGGGTGTATCACGTAAGAACATCAAGCTTTTAGGCATTTGAATATCTTCTGTTGTTTTAGAAGTATCGCCAAACTTACTACCGACATAACCAGAAACAATATACGAGAGTGTTGAAAAGTGTCCGATAGCTAGTTGGTCCGTACCCATCACTTTTTCAGTATATTTTTGACCCAATGCTGGCATTATAACCATCAAAGAACCAACCAATATAGAACCGATAGCGATTAGAGCAGCTCCAGTTATCCCAGCAGTTGATAAGATTACCGCAACCAACATTGACATAAACATCGTATGGTGACCGGTTAAGAAAATGTATTTCAATGGCGTAAATCGAGCTAATAAAATATTGACTACAAAAGCGAAAAACATTATTAACGCCATTTCATAGCCGAACGCTTCTTGCGCTAATGCTACAATCGCTTCATTATTTGGAATAACACCACTTACACCAAAAGCTTCAGTAAACACGACTGAAAAATTATTTAGAGCGCCAACCAGTGCACCCGCACCAAAGCCGAGAATTAAAAAACCCATCACGGTTTTAATTGTTCCCTTTAATATTGTTGATATGTCTGACTTTTGAGCGACAAGACCAACAAATGCAATTAAACCAACCATTATTGCTGGCTCTTTTAATAAGCCAAGCATGAATTCAAAAAGTTTTCCATTATAGTTTCCTACAAAAATGTTTTTAGTTGTTGTTCGATGGATTCTTTGTCAAATATATTTTTTAAACTGACTATGTTTTTCTTTCCTGATTCTTCTAATTGGGCAGCTATATCAGTTGCTGCAACCCATATATCCGCTTTACTAGACGCTGAAGAAGATAAATCCTCATGATCAACTTCAGCTTCAAAACCGAGTTTCTTTACCACTTCTTTTACGGCCATTTCCATCATTAAAGATGTTCCTAATCCGTTCCCACATACAACTAAAATTTTTTTCATATTATTTTTTCTCGCATTGGATTATATAAAATAGATATTTTTTCGTTCAGGCCCGCGATGAATCATACAAGACTGGATAAAAATCAAACAAGATCACCATCACAAAACCAAATTGTTCTTGTGATGGTGATCGCATAAAATTACAATTTAACTTAAATTTTGATCGACCTAATTGAAAGACTAATAGAAATAAAAATATATTTTTGGGAAAATAAAATGGAAGTGATTAAAAAAAGTGATAATAAATCTAATATATTATCTGTTTTTAGGGATATGATTTTATGAATATACTATTTTCCATAATCGGAGAGTATTTTCTTAAACAAACGATTTACATTTTTAGTTTTTTTATTTCTCTTGGTTAATTGTTTTAGTGATTTAGGTGCATCTTCATCGACATTTATTGCATCAGAGTCTTCTTTTTGATCGATCATTTTTTGTACTACTGGCAATAGCATGCGTATTTCTTCATTATTAGAATTAATAAGCACAACTATATTTTCAGACTCAACTTGCGAGATGGTAAGTAATCCATGTTTAACAGATTCAACTTGAACCCCTACCATGATGGATTCCGGTGGTACGGATCTATCCGGAACATTTCCTTTCCGTAATTTTGTCGCACTGACTGAACGAATATTACCTGTATTTTCAAATGCGACAATAACGGTGTGACAATTATAATATTCCACTACTGTCACGTAACCATGCTTATTTGTTTTAAACCTAGCTCCTATTTTCATATCTAGTGGAGCATCCATCTTTTTCACCAGCACTATCTCTTATACCTTGAGGTTATTTACAGTAATATTTCTTGAACCAATTAATCTACACTTTCTTTGACTAATATGGTATCAAAATTATCAAGTATCCATAACCCTAAGCCCATTCGCTTTTTTAACCCTCAGCAAACTAAGCAATTTTTCTGTTTGTATGAGCATTAATTAATCATCTTCTCTGCTTTCAACGTTTAAGCGCACACACGCTCTGTAGTTGAACGCTGTAGATTGAAGCGCCATTCACTCAGTAAAAATATTGCCTAGAAGTAATTTCAGTGCGGGATACGAAAATTTTTTCTCGCCGATAAGATAATTGTTCTGTGTTCGGGTGTTGCGTGTTTCGTTGTCAAATAGATAGGTTATCGTTTCATTTGCGGCTGAATTCAACATATCAGCATCAATATAGGCCAGACCTTGTGAGTCGATTTTATGAGTATTCCCTAAATCAATAATATCAAATTTATAATCTGCAATATCAAGGTCGTACACTGGATAGCGGTAAACCACCATAGGTAACTTGGCGATCAACCCTTCTAGAAACTGATTGCCCCATCCTTCTAGCAAACTAGGGTAAGTGATGATGTCTGCATGACAATAGACATCCCATAACGAATACACCTTAGCTCCTTCCTTTTGACTGCGAGAGTGACCAACCCAATCGTTGATAAAAAGAAGCTCAACCCCTTTTTGCTGTGCTTTGTTTTTCAAAAGATCAAGATAACTTTCTTCTTCGCACATTCCTGCCAGAACCAAAATAAGGCGACTTTCTGCGGTAAACTTGGCACCGTTATAGAGTTCTCTCCCTTGTAATATTTCTCGTTGTTGTTCAATTTTGTCTAGCAAATCAATAGCTAGTTCAATACCTTTTCGCGCAACAATTCTCGTGGCCTGCAGGAACATCACATCGTGAGGCTGGATACCAAATCGACTTCTTAAATCTTGATTATATTCATCAATTTTCCAATCGCTGCCATGAAAATCAAACACATTGGGTACGACGACCGCATCGATATTTCTGCGTTCCTTAAGCTCTTTTTGTGCAATTCGATTAATCACACAATGTTTAACTAGTGGATGATTAGGTGGAAAAATAGAGTCGAGTAATTCACTAATACCTGAAGACGTTGGATTAGAGTATTTCACGCGTTCCCAATGAAAATCATGATGATGACAAATCACTTTGGTCTGAGTAACCTTTACCGCACTCATCAACCCCATTGCAGCAGGTAAATGATAGCCAAGGGACCAAATGTTGTTTGGTACAATGACATCAATGTTACGTTTTCGGATCACATCAATAATACTCTCAGAAATAGTATCAGCGCGTTCCTCAATAGCGTCTATCAAAGCCTCGTCCGAATCATAATCGGTTTGCTCTACGTAGGCATTAGAGATTATTTTGTCGTTAAATGGTTCTAGGTAATGCAGTGCTGGTATAAGATCAGCTTCGCAGCTACCTGCGCTTCCGGCCAAGTAAAAAACATGATGCCCCATGGCTTCGAGAGCCCATTTCCATTTGTCCATTTCTAAGGAAACTCCATCGGTTTCCCCTACTCGAAAGTGCGCTAATAGTATGTTCATCAGGTTTCCATTTAAGCTGGCATTAGATACAAAAGAATAATATTTGATTGTGCAGGCAAGGTTAGAACCAACCAATGAATCTGCCAATCCACATCCGTTAGAAAAGTGACATCGCTCACAACCACCAAAACCGGTTTTGGCTAATAACAAAAGTGCGATCTAGCTCAACATTTAACCAAATGAAACTGTACTAGACTAAAAACAAGATAACTATTATCAACAACCATTAATTAGTGAGATTTATTCTCATTATTTTTTAATTAGCTCCAAAACCGGTTTTGTAGTGAGTTCAGAAGACTTTATAACTCATTAATTGAAACAATAGATATTGTGGAATTTCAAAAATGACCATAGAAAACAGTACAGTAAAAAGGTTAACGACAAGTTTACAACAGATCCTTGCTGGTGTTTATTCTCCTGCCCAGCTCGCCCAACTTGTTCCACAACTGATTAATGCAGCATCAGGATACGAAACGCCTAAAAACAAAAAGATATGGGTCGACCAAAGCGATATCATGCTAATCACCTATGGTGATTCAATCGTAAGAGATGGAGAAGCCCCTCTAGAAACGCTTAATGGATTTCTCAATACCTATGCTAAGAGCTTTCTTTCTGCTGTACACCTTTTACCTTGTTACCCTTACACTTCTGACGATGGTTTTTCAGTCGTTGATTATTGGGAGATCAACCCTGAGCTCGGTAACTGGACAAACGTTAAAACACTCGCTAGTGATTATGAACTAATGTTTGATGGGGTGATTAACCACATTTCACAATCTAGTGAGTGGTTTCAAGGCTACTTAAAAGGCGAAGAACAATACCGTAATTTTTTCGTCGAAGCCAATCCAGATAGGGATTACAGCTCCGTTACCCGACCTAGGGCTTTACCACTTTTGACACCTTTTGAAACCTCCGATGGCACAAAGCATATCTGGACAACGTTTAGTGAAGATCAAATTGACCTAAACTTTCGTTGCCCTGAAGTATTTCAAAAAATTGTCGAATTACTGCTATTTTATGCTGAACAAGGCGCGTCCTTTATTCGTTTAGACGCCATAGGCTTTATGTGGAAAGAACTAGACACACCTTGTATTCATCAACCACAGGTACATGCTTTGATTCAGGCCATGCGAGCCATACTCGATGCCGTTGCTCCGCAATTAAAGCTGATTACTGAAACCAACGTTCCACATGCAGACAATATCAGTTACTTTGGCAACGGTGAGAATGAAGCCCACCTTGTTTATCAATTTCCATTACCACCATTGACTCTTCATACATTACAAACCGGTGAAAGTGACAAAATAGTCGATTGGATGGCGAGTCTAGAGCCTTGCTCTGACAAAACTACTTTCTTTAATTTTCTCGCATCACATGATGGTATCGGTGTGCGCCCCGTTGAAGGTATCTTAAGTAAAGGGCAAGTTGAAAACCTAGTCAAAGGTGTTGAAACCAATGGTGGCCGAGTCTCATATAAAGATAATGGCGATGGAACACAAAGTCCTTATGAGTTAAATATTAACTACTTCGATGCCCTACGCGACATAAACACAGACGAACAAACCAACCTGAATCGCTTTATGGCAGCACAATCTATTTTGCTTTCTATGGCAGGTGTTCCTGGTATTTATATTCATAGCCTTTTAGGTTCTAAAAATGATACTAAAGGACTAGAAACACTCGGCTACAATCGAGCAATTAATCGAGAGAAACTCAACGCCGATACAGTAATAGAAGAGCTAAACGATCCAACGTCTCGACGATATCAAGTACTAGAGCGTTTTGAGAGCCTATTAACTCTGCGTAAAAACGAATCTTCATTTATGCCAAGCGCATCTCAGCGCGTGGTTAAGACTGACTCCCGTTTAATTACTTTTGTACGCAATGAAAAAATTGCGGTTGTAATTAACATTAGCGATGAACCCGTAGAATTGAAAACTTCAACATTACTAAGTAACTTAAAGAAGGACTTAATCTCGGGTAATCAAATAGAAACAACCATGATACTTGCACCCTACCAAGTTATGTGGCTATGCAACAACGATTAAAATGTCGACGTTAAAGTACGACTTTAATAACTAAGAACATCAAATAAGGATAGCAACGATGAAACTCAAGACATTAACCCTCGGGCTAGCAGCAGCTGGATTAGTACTTCCGAGTTTAGCCAATGCAACAACTGTTGAATATTGGACAACGCAAACTCAATCAGATCGAATTCAAACCATCGAAATAATGGCGGATGTATTTGAAGCATTGAACCCAGGAATCGAAGTGAAAATTATTGGGGTCGATGAAAATGATATGCCTAAACAGATTGCCGCAGCAGCCGCGTCAAATACGCTACCAGATATGATTGAAGTTGGGTCTAATTTGTCGCTTGCATTCGCTGAAGAGGGTATTGTTGATACTGTTGCCAATACAGAAATTATCGAATCTCTTGGCAAATCCCGCTTTTATAATGGTGCTCTCACTCTTGTAGAGAACCCTGAAATCAAAGAATATGTTGCTGTACCTTATCGTGGCTGGGTTCAAGGTATTTGGTACCGTGCAGATTGGTTCAAAGATGCAGGTCTAGAGCCACCAACAACATGGGATGCTATTGAAAAAGCAGCGAAGCACTTCTATAAACCAAAAGAGAACCAATACGGTATACTTTTAGGAACAAAAGCAGATAGTTATGCAGAGCAGTGTTATACCCAGTTTGCCCTGTCAAATGATGCTGGCCAATTTAATAAAGATGGCGAACTTATCTTTAATTCAAAAGCGCAAGGCGAAGTGCTCGATTTCTACAAAACACTTGCACAGTATAACCCTCCAGGCCCACAAACATGGCGTGCACGAGACTATTACTTGCAAGGTAAACTGGCGATGTTCTTCTATTCGTCTTATATCCTAGATGATATTGCATTGGCCGAAGCAGCCGCGAGTTCACTAAGCTCTGAGAACTTCAGCGACCTTAAAGGCGCAGCTTTTGACCCTAACCTTGCAAAAAATACGCGTTTAGCCACAACTATCACGAAAACGTCGCCTTCATCATTTGGTACCTTAGTTGGTTTCTCTGTGATGAAAAATGACAACAAAGCCGAGGTTGATGCAACTAAAGCGTTCATTGAATATATGAACGAGAAAGACCAGGTTGTTGCGTATTCACATATGGCGGTTGGTGGTCATTTACCAATGCTACGAGATATCGCAGAAACAGATGAGTTCTTGAACGACCCTAAAGGCATTTTTGCTCAATATGGTAAAGAGTCGATCAAGGAGATCGTTGCTGGTTTTGACAACATCAAAAACTTCTCTGTTGTTGACGGAAAAGCATTCCCTAAATCAGGAGAAATTTTCGCTAAGCAGATTATCCCTCGAATGATTTATAGCGCAACAATCGAAAACAAAGATACGAAAGAATCTTTAGATTGGGCCGAAAAGCAGATGCAAGAAGTGGTTGCTAAGTAATCATAGTCAGACTGAGTGTGGGGAGTACTACCACCCCACACTTTTCGCAAGGAAAACGTTAAAAGAAAAACGTTACAAGGGAAACTCATGACTCCATTAGAAAGAGCTGAAGCAAGGTTTGGTTGGAAGCTTGTTGCTCCAACGATCATTATTCTTAGCTTGCTCATTCTTTACCCTCTTGTTTATAACATTTATTTGAGCTTTTTTGATGTTCAGCTAAATGGTGACAAAGCATTTGTCGGGTTAGAAAATTACACAAAATTACTCTCAAATCCGGATTATTATTCGGCTATTGGCACCACTGTTTTATACCTAATTGGCACGGTAGTAGGTACCACCGTACTCGGTTTAGCGATGGCTTTATTGCTACGGGACCCATTCCCAGGGCGAGGGCTCGTAAACGCAGCGATTATGCTTCCGTACGTTGCCCCTGTTATTTCCGTTGTTTTTGGTTGGCAGTTTCTATTTGACCCAATTTCAGGGGTTGTTAACTACCTCATGGTCGACATATTGCACCTGTGGAGTGAGCGCACCAACCTGATTGGCGACCCAGACTCGGCCTTATGGATAGTCGTGATCTTCGATATTTGGAAACATGCTCCGATCGCTTACATGCTTATTTTATCCAAGCTAGTTTCAATTTCACGTGACCAATATGAAGCTGCTTCAATTGATGGCTATGGGCCCATTGGTCGTTTCTTCCACGTAACATTACCAGAGCTGCATTTTGTACTTGCTACCGTGGTATTGCTTCGTCTTATATGGAACCTTAACCGTTTCGAAGACGTGTATCTATTAGCACCAAATGTAGAAACATTGCCTATTTTCACTTATTACCAGGCATTTACGGGCGTCATAGACCAAGGTTTAGCAGCGGCAACGTCCGTTATTCAGCTTGGTGTTTTGTGCGTATTCATTTGGTTCTATATCAAAAAAATCATGAAGTGGTAATTAATCATGCTAGGAAAACGGTCATTAAAAGGACGCATTGGATTCGTCTTAGCGGTGGGATTATTAGTAAGCTTTAGCTTATTACCCTTCGCCCAAATCCTTTCTACTTCTCTCAAGCACCAGTTTGACTGGGGTAACCCATCGCTTATTCCTCAAGCGATCAATCTAGAGGCATATAAAGAACTGCTTGGATTAACTAAAACGGAAGAGATTCAGATACCAGCAGCCATTCAAAAAATCTTGAATAATCCTAAATTGTCTAGAGAGAAAAAAGAGGCCATCGCAGCAAAATATACGTCGAACGACAATCTATTCCCGTTTGGCAAATATATGTTAAACAGTGTGATGTTTTCAGTCGGTGCAGCATCCATTTCTCTTATCTTTGCTGTGATGGGGGCTTACTCGATAAGTCGTCTAAGGTTTGGTGGCAAGGTAGTTATCCAACGTTCGGTACTATTTGTTTACATGGTCGGGGGCGTGTTACTCATGGTACCACTCTATCAAATGGCGATGAACGTTGGCTTAGCATCATCGATGTGGGGAAGTGTTTTTTGTCTTTTCCTAATCTATATCGTTCAAACACTACCCGTTGGTATGTATATGCTTGGTAACTATTTCCGTGGCATACCTCTTGCGCTTGAAGAAGCAGCAATGATGGATGGTTGCTCAAGAACAGAAGCCATTATCAAGGTTGTGTTACCACTCTCGTTGCCTATGCTAGCGACAGTATTCATTTACTGTTTCATCATTGGCTGGAATGAGTATCTATTCGCTTCGGTATTCCTAAAGCAATATCCAGAGTTCCACACATTACCACTTGCTCTTCAAGAGCTATTTGTATCGAAAAATGCAATTTGGGATCGGATCATGGCAGCGTCAATGTTGACTCTTGCACCAATTGTAGTTTGTTTCTTATTTGCATCTCGCTTTATGAAAGGCGGAAATACTGAAGGCGGCGTTAAGGGTTAATCATGGCTTCTATAAAACTAAAAAATATCGTTAAGAACTACGGCGAAACAAAAGTAGTAAAAGACATAGACTTAGAAATTAATGACGGCGAGTTTGTTGTTCTTGTTGGCCCTTCTGGTTGCGGAAAATCGACAACTTTACGAATGATAGCGGGTTTAGAGCAGGCCACCTCTGGGGAGATTGTCATTGGCGATAAAGTCGTCAATGATGTGGAACCTCAGCACCGGAACATCGCAATGGTCTTTCAAAACTATGCGTTATACCCGCATAAGTCCGTGAAAGAAAATATCGTGTTTGCCCTTCGACGTCTTAAGGTTCAAGAAAGCGAAATTCAACGTCGCCTTGTCGAAGTGTCTGAGATGCTCCAACTTGAAGAGTTATTGGACCGTAAGCCAGCCGATTTATCCGGTGGCCAACGCCAGAGAGTCGCGATGGGCCGAGCGATTATACGTGATGCCGACGTGTTTCTATTTGATGAACCACTTTCAAACTTAGACGCAAAGCTTCGTGGTCACATGCGTACGGAAATAGGAAAAATTCACAACAAATTTGGCCGTACTAGCGTTTATGTTACCCACGACCAAGTGGAAGCGATGACGTTAGCGGATAAAGTAGTGGTGCTTCATGACGGGCTTATCGCTCAAGCCGGAACCCCCATGGAGATTTACCTGAATCCCGTTAGCATTTTTGTGGCTCAATTTATTGGCTCCCCTTCAATGAACATAATGCAAGGTACATTGCATAACGAGTCATTACACATTGGTGGTTATCGCCTGCCACGCGAAAAGTTGTCTAGCGTTGCATACCAAAAAGATATTCCCGAACAGGGATTAGAGGTAAAAGTAGGTATTCGCCCAGACTTTTTTAATGACAAAAATTTCTTTGGCGAAAGCGAAGAGAGCTTCACATTTGATCAGGTAACGGTCGATCTTATCGAGCCTATGGGCTTTGATAAAGAGGTCTTGTTTACACTTGGCGATGGAACCATAAAAGCACGACTTGATTTACGTTCTGAATTGGCTCGCGGTGAAAAGATGGACCTTTTGGTTGACCTTTCAAGAGTACTCGTTTTCGATAATGAAACCGAGCTTCGCCTTTAGTTTTTCGTAATCTAACGCCTCCCACTCTATTCCCCCTTAATATAATTAAGGGGGTCACAGGATTATGCATGCCAGTATTAAACGACATTTGTGCACGACTTATCCACGAGAATAGTTTTTCAATACATAAAGCTAAAGATCTTTCAAGTCAGCTTTGTCATGCTTGGTTCATTGCACAATCACCGCGACACACTGAATTCAATCAGTCAGCAGCGCTTTTAGAACAAAACAGCAATCACCCTGTTATGTTATTTATAAAAAGCTGCCTACCTAAAATTGAGCAAGAATTAACCGGCATGGTGATACCTGAAAGTAGTCACCCATTTTGGGCAATGTTTAGCCCTGAGGCCATCGATTGCGAGCAGAACACCGCAGCCGTACGAGAAATTATTCAGACGACCCGTACCATCAGCCATATCCATAAGCCTCACAATCTTCTATCTGATGTAGCCGAAGAGTTGCTCTTAACAAGTAATATATTGCTCACTATTCCTCTTAAAAACGATGATATCGAACGTGTCGATTTAGATGAGCCGTTTAAGCAAACTATTCGCACCGCTCAAAACGAACCGCAAAAATATTGGTACGACCATCCAATTCCTATCGGTATTCCTGCTAAAGAGAACGAACTCTTATATGGCTTAAGCCACCTTGACCGCTCTTTGTCCATCGAAATCGAACGCGGAAACATGGCTAAAAATCAAAAATTAACCGTAGTTCTTTCCTGCTCTGTCACACACCCTTCTTTAGCGACCATCGCCAAAAAATATGTCGAGTATGAGATTCGGACTCACCTAAGATTGAGGCATATTCAAGTGGCATTATTTAGCGAACACGAATGTCACGCCGTCATCGCGGCTACTTTTCCAAAGGCTTCTTCTAACCTAAAACAAGTATTTGGTGTTAATGGCGCATATGGACGGCACTACACTTTCTTAAAAGCCATTGCACCACTTTGGCAAAAAACGTTAAACCCGAAACTCAAAGCCAACTTCAAGATAGATTTAGATCAGGTTTTTGATCAATCCATGTTAATCCAAGAAACTAAAAAGTCAGCCTTCGAGCTCATCGTTCAATCAAATTGGGGAGCAGATGCTGTAGACAATAAAGGTAATGGTGTGCACTTAGGCATGTTAGCTGGTGGATTAGTCAATGAAACCGATGCACATCAAGGTTTGTTTACCCCTGATGTGAATCCGCCTAACGGGCACGATTACGACATATTCGAACAGCTTTTCTGTACTCGATGGCCACAAGCAATCTCAACGCAAGAAGAGATCTTAAGTAAGCGCAACGACATTCAGAGAGTGCACGTAACAGGTGGTACGAATGGCATTACAATTGATGCTCTTTACCAATACAGACCTTTTACTCCCACTTTTATCCATAGAGCAGAAGACCAAGCTTTTATATTATCGGCCTTGGCAAATCCCGTAAATGACCAGTACTTAGTCTACAGCCATCGACCGGGGCTTATCATGAGGCATGACAAAGAAGCGTTTGCGGCTCGAGCAATGCAAGCCGCAGAGGCGGGGAAGGTATTAGGTGATATCGAACGAGTTTTATTTTTTAGTTATTATGCTAAACATCATCCGATTGATTTACCGACGCTCAAGCAGTCACTGTATCCCTTTTCTGGCACCTTTATTTCACAAACCCCTATAACGCTAGCGCTTATTCGATTTCTTCTTGAAGGCAGTACTAAATGTTCAGAATATCTTGATAGTGGCGCATTAAGGCTCACTCAATGTTTAGATTATTGTGAAAATTCATTATCATCAACGCTGGAAGCCAACTTAAAGGGATGGAACGAGTATTACGATAACTTAATAGAATCGAAAATACCCATCGATGCACACCGTGTACTTTCTAATTGTTTATTAAATCTAGAGTAATTTATGTCTATCAAGAAACTTGCTGAACATCTAGGAATTTCCAAATCTACCGTATCTAGAGCGTTAAATGGATACTCTGATGTTAGTGCAGACACCCGTGAAAAAGTACTACGTGCCGCTCAAGAGATTGGCTACAAAGCGAATCCAACCGCGAAAAGATTAGCCTCAGGAAAATCACGCAACGTTGGTATTATTTTACCGGCGAGTTCTCGTATGTTTGTATCCCCTGCTTTCTCCAAAGTGCTTGCTGGTGCTTCTGCATTCTTGGCAAAGCATGACTATCAATTAATTGTAACTACAATTTCGGATTGGCAAGACGAACAACAGGTCTACCTCGATTTTATCACCAGCGGATTGGTTGATGGCCTATTTATCGTTCGTACACGAAAAAATGACGAACGAATTACCATGATACAAAAACATCAATTTCCCTATGTTTGCCACGGGTTTGATGTTGGTTTTCCCAACGACAGCTTTGTAGATGTAGATAACCGACATGCTTTTTACGAACTAACCAAACGTCAAATAGCGCTTGGCCATACTCGTATTGCCTTTCTTGATGCACCTATTGAGCTAACTTTATCTCAGGCTCGTCAACAGGGTTATTTGCAGGCAATGGAAGAAGCAAACCTGCCCATCGATAATCGCTGGCTTTTAAACGGTGATCTTAACGAAGATGCCGCAATGAAAATGACCAAAGAAGTGATGTCTTTAGCCAAGCACCCGACTTCTATTCTCTGCGCTGACGACACGATGGCTTTAGGTACGATAGCCGCATGTGAAGAACTGGGCTACCGACCAGGCAAAAATGTGGCCATCGCTGGGTATGGTGATTACGAGTATAGCCGATATGCTAAACCATCCATTACCACACTAAAATACGACACTCACGGTGTGGGTGAGGCGATGGCAAAACTAATGCTAAACAAACTAGAAAAACAAGTATACGAAGTTCAAAATTGGTACTTGGCCGAGATTGTTGCTCGCCAGTCGGATGCTAAAATAAGTGTTAGTTCAGCGTAATTAACGACAAGGTTAAGTTGACCATAAGTGCAAATATTTATTTTCCGTATGCAAATACGGCTAAGGTAGATGTTTAAAATGCATGATGGATTTTTTTATAATGTGATCTAACTTGTAGACGAATACAATAGAATTTACTCTTTTTATCCCCACCCTCTTTTTAAAAGCACAACGTATTAAAAAATATGCGTCTTACAACATAAAAACTTACACTTCATCATTCAAGCAGGCTACTAATGCTTGCTACAACCCACAATTAGTGTTTTCATATGGCTCGTTCATTCGCACACCGAATCTATTGTTAGCAAGGATATGCTCAGGCAAGGTTCTTCATCGACTGCTTTAGGAGCTATAAATGAATAATATTGAAACTAAATGGCTGCGTGATTTTATTATGCTTGCTGAATTGGGTAGTTTCTCTCAAGCTGCGTCAGCAAGAAACATTACTCAACCTGCATTTAGCCGTCGTATCAAGTCTTTGGAATCAGAGCTAAGCCTTCTTCTAATTGATAGAACGAAAACACCGATTGAGCTAACAACCTCGGGTAAGCAATTCAAAACGACTGCTGAGTCGATTCTTTTTCAGTTAGATGAAGAAATCGATCGTCTAACTGGCAGCTCTGTACAGGGGCGACATACCGTTAGATTAAGTGCTGCACACTCCATTGCAATCGGTATCCTACCTCAGATACACGAAGGTATATTTAATCCAAAACTAAATACTAACTTGTCTATCGTTGCTAACGAAGTCGATTCTTCAATCGAACGTCTCATTGACGGTAAAAGTGATTTTCTGTTTTCCTTTTACGATGACAGGCTGCAAGTGGCACCGTACCGGTCTATCTACTTAGGCCGTAGCTTTCTGTATTGTGTATCGGGTGTGGATGAACAAGGTAATGCCTTATTTGACCTCGACCGTGATTCAGACATACCAAGCTTAGATTACACCCCAGATAGCTATATGGGTAGAGCATTGAAAAGAGCCCATAGTTCACTTACGCATAACACTATTTCTACCTCATCAATGAGCGACTTGAACAAAGAATTTGTCATACAGGGCAAAGGTATAAGCTGGCTTCCGGACTACACAATTAGGAACGAATTAAAGTCTGGCAAACTTGTTATTCTCAGCGAAAAGCAACCCGTACCTCTGGATCTTTATGTCTATCGATACGTTTCAAAACTTCACCCATCTTGTGAAGCTATATGGAATCAACTGATAAAAATCAGCCCAATAAAAGAGTTGCACACTTTAGACACTAAATTGATATAGCGGCATTACCACAACTCTTTTTTGCTCTGGATCAATTATTGACAGTGGACCTACACTATACATGGACTTTATAAA
Source organism: Vibrio algarum (assembly GCF_028204155.1). Taxonomy (NCBI): domain Bacteria; kingdom Pseudomonadati; phylum Pseudomonadota; class Gammaproteobacteria; order Vibrionales; family Vibrionaceae; genus Vibrio; species Vibrio algarum. Next base: position 2,376,799 of record NZ_JAQLOI010000001.1, read on the forward strand.
GAGAATTGCATCACATTTAGAGTCGGTTAGTTGATGCTATTTTATTATACGAGAGCCAAATGAAACATTTCTCAAATTGACTTTCTATCAGTATGCTACTTATCAATTGCTAGATCTTTAACACTCATAAATTAAATACTAATTGGTATTTAGAATCATAAATTTTTATAAAGCAATAATTACCATTGCTTCAGCGAAGCTATATCTTAATAAAATTTAATTACAATTAAATAACGAAAAAAGAAAATGATAACTCAGGTCTGGCTGCGCTTAAATAAAATCCTTTTAATATACATTTTAAATTTAACTTTTACATCAAGGAAAATAACATGATAGTTGTCGAATTATTAGTTGTCCTGCTTTTTATATTCTTGGGAGCAAGAATAGGCGGAATAGGTATCGGTTTTGCTGGTGGTGCTGGTGTTATCGCATTAACCATGTTTTTAGGAGTGGATGCCGGGAACATTCCTGTTGACGTTATTCTTATCATCATGTCAGTCATCACCGCTATAGCCGCGATGCAAGTTGCCGGCGGTATGGATTGGCTGGTTGATCTTGCGGAACAGTTTCTTCGAAAAAATCCAAAACGTATCACCTTTTACGCCCCTATCGTAACTTATTTTATGACGTTACTTGCCGGTACAGGTCACACCGCATTTTCTACACTACCTGTGATTGCTGAAGTCGCCAAAGAACAGGGTATACGCCCATCTAGACCATTATCAATTGCCGTTGTTGCTTCTCAAATCGCCATCACCGCATCTCCAATTTCAGCAGCTGTTGTGTTCTTTTCTGGTATTTTAGAGCCTCTCGGTGTTGATTATTTAACGCTACTTGCGATTTGTATTCCGACAACGTTTGTTGCTTGCATGGTTGGTGCTTTCGTCGCAAACATGATGGGTGGCGAGCTAAAAGATGATCCAGTCTATCAAGAGCGACTAGCAAAAGGCCTTATTAAAATTCAAGGTGCTACCCAACGCGATATTCTGCCTTCAGCCAAAACGTCTGTGTATATCTTCTTTGTGGCAATTGTCGCTGTTGTCTCTTACGCGACCATGATTAGTGGCACAGTCGGTCTGATTGAAAATCCGACTATTGGTCGTAATCATGCAATCATGGCTATCATGTTAACCGCTGCAACAGGCATCGTTATGATGACTAAAATTGACGCCTCAAAAATTGCAAATGCAGCGACATTTAAATCTGGTATGAGTGCATGCGTTTGTGTACTTGGTGTGGCATGGCTAGGTGACACTTTTGTTTCTAGCCATATCAGCGAAATCAAAGAGTTCTCAGCACAAATCCTTGAACAATACCCATGGATGCTTGCAATTACTTTATTCTTCGCATCTATGCTGCTGTATTCTCAAGGCGCAACAACAACAGCTCTTATGCCCGCTGCTCTAGCAATCGGAGTCGCTCCTTTAACCGCCGTCGCCTCTTTCGCGGCGGTAAGTGCCCTATTTGTACTACCCACTTACCCTACATTGTTAGCCGCAGTAGAGATGGATGATACCGGTTCAACACGTATTGGCCGCTATGTATTTAACCACCCATTCTTTATCCCTGGTGTTGTTACTATTTCGACTTCTGTCGCGTTAGGTTTTGCGTTCGGTGGAGTCTTTATTTAATTCTTAACGTCGCCTGTAAAAAGTTGTCTAAAACTTGGTGTCAAACGGTTCACAGCCCCCTCTATAGGGGGCTCAATAACATGTATGAAGATATATTCATTATCCTACTCAGAACAAATTTGACGATAAATCTGTTATTCAAGCCTCATAAATTACGCTATGCCAAAACTGCATCTAAAATTACTTTTTGGCATTGTACTTAAAATCAATTTACCCGCATTATTCTTGCAACAATTAAATTATTATTAAAGGTAGCTTTCATGGTAAACGTATCAAATAAATTTCGCATTGAAGAAGACTTATTAGGTAAATTGGAAATACCTGCCGACGCTTATTATGGAATACATTCACTTCGTGCGAAAAATAACTTTCTCATTTCGTCCATGACCATATCTGATGTTCCGGAACTTGTAAGAGGTATGATTTTCACAAAGAAAGCTGCTGCTCAAGCAAATATAGAACTTGGCACTATTCCTTCTGATATTGGGAAATATATTGTAGAAGCATGCAACCAAATTTTAAACACTGGTAAATGCATGGATCAATTTATCTCTGATGTTTATCAGGGTGGCGCAGGTACCTCAGTCAACATGAATGCAAATGAAGTCATCGCTAACGTGGCGTTAGAAATCAAGGGCCATGAGAAAGGTGATTACCATATTATCAACCCTAATGATCACGTGAATAAAAGCCAATCAACCAATTGTGCTTACCCGACAGGTTTTCGAGTTGCTGTGTACAACAGCATTATGAAAATGATTTCCTCTGTAGAGCATTTAAAAGCATCATTTGATGCGAAAAGTGAAGAGCACAAAGACACGTTAAAAATGGGACGTACTCAGCTTCAAGATGCAGTGCCAATGACCGTGGGGCAAGAATTTAGAGCGTATAGTATTCTTCTTAAAGAAGAGATAAAAAACCTCAAATATGCCGCAAATCTTCTTTTAGAAGTAAACTTAGGTGCAACGGCTATCGGTACAGGTCTTAACGCACCGAAGGGCTACCAAAACCTGGCTGTCGATTTTCTTGCGAAAGCCACTGGGCTAGCATGCGTGCCATCAGAAGACTTGATTGAAGCAACGTCTGACTGTGGCGCTTATGTCACTGTTCATGGAGCATTTAAGCGGCTGGCGGTTAAGTTATCAAAGGTTTGCAACGACCTTCGGCTATTATCTTCTGGCCCACGCTCCGGTATTAACGAAATCAATCTACCTGAAATGCAAGCCGGTTCTTCTATTATGCCGGCTAAAGTGAACCCGGTAATTCCAGAAGTCGTTAATCAGGTTTGCTTTAAAGTCATTGGCAATGATACTACGGTTACTTTTGCGGCAGAAGCTGGACAATTACAATTAAACGTAATGGAGCCTGTGATTGGTCAAGCTATTTTTGAGTCTATTGATTTACTCAGTAATGCTTGTGTAAATTTAGCCGACAAATGCATCAATGGCATCACAGTAAATAAAACCGTTTGTGAAGATTATGTATTTAACTCTATCGGAATCGTCACTTACTTAAATCCATTCATAGGTCATCATGAGGGCGATATTGTCGGCAGGATATGTGCTGAAACAGGTAAGAGCGTAAAACAGGTTGTTCTTGAAAGAGGACTGTTGAACGAAAATAATATTGATGAAATTTTCTCCACTAGAAACTTAATGAATCCTGAATATAAAGCGAAACTGTTTAGCTGATAGTAAATACGGTTATCAATGGGCATCCTTGCCTATTGATAACTATTACTTTTTGCTCTGAAAAATAGTCTACTTAACAAACTGGACAAACCTAGAGATTACTATTTCCCCGGAACTATCGGATGAACTAAAATATCGACTAAACTGGTATTGATTAGTTGTCGAGATGTCGACACGATATGACTCCAAAAATCGTGATGATGACCGCAGATTAACAGGTCGAAATCATACTGTTTAATGACGTCTGGAAGTTTATTACTGATGTTCCCAGTCCCAACTAACGCAACCTGAATCGGCGCTTCCGAGCGCTCAATAAAACGCTTAAAGTAACGGCTGGTTTTATCAGGAACGTTAGAAGCCACTTCTGGTTTCGTAAGATCAAAAAATTCGGTGTAGATTTCACCATACGTGCTATCAATATAAATGAGTGAGACATCCGCATCGAATTTTTTAGCGTAAATGGCGGCTTTGTCTATAAGTGAGTCACTGTCTTCTGAAAGTTCTACTGCAACTAGGATATGTTTATACATAACGGTTACGCCTTATATTGTTATTACCAGACTCAGAATATCACCTCATATCATTTGGTTTTGCTGACGCATTCGCATTTTTCAATTCGGTAATGAAAACAAGACTCCCGAACACCTTAAATAACATCAAACGAAATTGCATAACAAAAGTTCAGCCAGTAATATACCCGACAAGGGTATTACAATTGTGGTTAGGCATTGCACAACTATGGAAGCATTACGTAAAGTATATCAATACGCGGAACCTAACCTTACTTTAGTTGGCTGGTTAGCCGTCATCGGCTTCCCTGTATACTACGCAGTCTGGGCAAACATCTTCCCTCAACAGTACGAAAATCTACCCCTTCGTCTATTTTGCTCACTTCTCTACGTTGGCATTATCTTTAGGAATAATCTTAAATTAAGCTTAAGAAAAAATATGCACTTGTACTATCAAGTCGTTATTATCATTTCATTGCCATTTTTCTTTTTCTATATGCTATTAATGAATGATTGGTCCCAAGTCTGGGTGATGTCATTTATGGCTGCCATATTTTTGCATATCCTGTTAGTACACATTACATGGCTGCTATTTATTCAAACCTTTATTGGCTTAATTTCCGCGACTGGTTTTGCATGGTTGAGCAAAGGATACACACTACAATTCACGATAGATTGGATTCAGCTCTTACCTGTATTTTTATTTACCTATCTCTTCGGTAGTTTATGCTTCTATCGTTATCAGGTTGATTATGATTCAAAAGTATCTATAGCTAAGTCTTTCGGAGCAGGTATCGCCCATGAAATGCGAAACCCCCTTAGTAGCCTTTGTACATCTATAGATGTTATTCAGACTATATTGCCAAATACAGATATGGATAACAAAGAGACTTACCAACTCAGCAAAAAAGAGATCCTTCGCCTACAGGAAGTCAGTAGTGATGCCCTGAAGGTTGTACTTTCAGGGAATGAGACTATTGATTTACTGCTCACCTCTATCGATGAGAACAGAGTTTCTCGTACAACATTTAAGAAACACGCCGCTCACAAGATAATAAAAAGTGCGATAGCAAGTTTCAGTTATAAGCACGACATAGATAGAACCGCGGTATCATTAGAGGTTCAAAACGAGTTCGAGTTTTTTGGTAGTGACACATTATTAAAGTATGTCTTATACAATCTGCTAAAAAATGCATTCCATCATCGCACCGGCAGTGACTTTACTGTCCATTTAACGCTTAAAGCGGAAGAACAAAAGAACACGATTGTTGTAACGGATACTGGATCGGGAATCGCACCAGAAATTCTTGAAAATATTTTCAAAGATTTCTATACCACGGGTAAATCGGGTAATTATGGTCTGGGCTTGCCTTTTTGTAAAAAAGTAATGCGTTCATTTGGTGGCGATATTAAGTGTCAATCTGAACTTGGTAAGTGGTCTACATTTACCTTAACGTTACCAAAAAAGAATCAAATGTTGTCAGAAACATTAAGAGCGAACTCACCAAACTCAAATCTCTATTATTAGTGACCGAGCAACATTATTTAGCCTCTCAAATGACCAATGTTGGTCGTTTTATGGGGATTAACCTGAGTATCTTAAACGTTGACGCCACCCTAGAAAAAAAGAGTACGAATTCGAATTTGATTTGATTATCGTCGACATCGAAAGTATCGAGCTTAAGAATAACCAACTAGAAAAACTGGAATCTCTCTATTCTTTTTCTGAAGCTCAATTTGTATATTTATATCAAGACCGTCCTGTTGAATCTCATCATCACGCAGGTATGACGCCGATATGGGTTCAAACCGATACTTTGTTTATTCATCCGAAAGAGACCATTGAGCGTTTGTTCTTTGATGCTGCTTATATAGATACAACGTCACCCTCTACACCTCGTAAAGATACAATAAAACGCACGATTATGGTGGTAGACGATAACGAATCCTTACGAAAATTAACGTCGATAGTTTTGGAACAGCAAGGGCTTGAAGTCATTCAAAAGAGTAATGGACAACAAGCTGTTGACGCCCTCAAAAATGAAAATATCGACCTCATTCTTATGGATATTGAAATGCCGATAATGGATGGAATCGAAGCATCTCTTCACATTCGCCAGTCTCAGACAAATTTTGCCAATGTACCGATTATCGCTCATACAGGTGATGACTCTACTTCCATGCTTGAAAAGATAGAGTCATCTTGCATGTCTGATTATATTGTTAAACCAGCAAACAAGGTCCAATTGCTCAATAAAATAGCAGATTGGATTTAAATAAGAGCTTAGCCAATGGCTAAGCTCTTCTATTACCTTCGTGGTCATGATTTACTCAACAATTACTATCAATCATGTTAAATAAATTCAAGTTCTGGATTTGAAAACGCTTCATGACAGACCGTTAAGACATGATCGACATCTTTGGTTGTCATATCTGCATTAACTGAAAAACGCATGATACTTTTGTTTTTTCCCGTCGCTGGTCGACAGAAAATTGCACCAAATACATCATTATCCTCAAGGAAGTCACGTACTCGCTCCATATTTTTTCCCCGCCACACTCCAGAGAAATAATTTGCGATTCACTACGAATGTTAAACCCTATCTTCTTCAATCCAATTCTTAGTGTATTAGCACGTTTAAATAGTATTTGCCTTTTTGCTTCTGCTTTTTTAATAACTTCTAGCGTTTTTCTTAATCTAACAACCTCTTGTGGTAGTACTGTAGAACTAAAAATAGCCGGGAACGATACAAACGGTAACGTCTGATTTAGCTTTTTCGGTCCCAAGATTGCACCAGCTCGGTACGCGAAAGTTTTAGCAAGACTAACGGTGACAAAATCAACATGCTCTAGAACGCCTAACTCGTTTATTAAACCCGATCCATTTGGGCCATGAGTCCCTAATGAATGAGACTCGTCAACAACCAAAGCACAGCCATGTTCGTGTGCTATTTCGTAGATAGCCTCAAGCGGTGCAATAGTGCCTATAGTACTGTAAATTGAATCTATTAAGATTATACCTGCACCATATCGTTGAATTTGCTTACGTAAATGCTGGATGTTGTTATGCATAAATGGATGGATGGCCCCACCAGATACTCTTGCCCCTTCCCACATAGACATATGCGCAAAGAAATCGATATAGATAGGTGTATCCGGAGACCCAATAGTTTGCAACAAGCCAATATTGGCGGCCCAGCCAGATTGTGATAGCAAACAAGTTTCCATCCCAACGTAATTCGCAAGTTCATACTCAAATTCTGGCTTAGACGCCTCATCCTGTAGAAAAACAGCGGACATGACGACATTTTCATCATGCTCCGAAATTGCCTGCTTGTGCGCTGTTTGAATCTCCTTGTTACGAGACAACGCTAGATAATCATTACTTTGCATTACTACAGCATTTGCACTAGGACGTTTACCCAAAACCAGATGTTTGTGATTTTGATTTGATTCAATTGTATCTTTAATATAAAAATTTAGGCGTTCCTCAATAAATGCAGGAAGTGGTTTCGAATTACTATTCATAATCAAGTCTCTTTGTAATTTAGAAAAACGCCAGCGCTGACCTTCATCTATATTCCAGACTTTGACAAAATAGTCATTATTCAATTTGCATATCTTTCGCGCGAGTAGCAAACTCCTTATTTCAAGGTTGTGACAGGGTTTTAAGACCGTATAGTCAGCGACTTCTACCTAAAAGAGTTAATGCAATTTTTCCGATAATTTAACCTATTTCATCACTATTGAGGCTATTGCTTCCTACCCTCATGTACCACCCATTGAATCAACATTACCAAGCCTTCTTATGCCGAAATTCTATTCAAAATAGTGATTTTTCGAGTGTATTTAAACGGTGTACATGCCAAAAACTAAATTTAGACCATAACTGTTTTTAATATAACTTCGTAATAAAATACTTATCACGCACTAAGATATATTATTGGCTCCAAAGGTAAGTCGGTGAGTTTTAACTATGATCAGTTGTGGCTAGAATATGGTGCGACTCCTGTTGTTCAATATCTCTATCGTATTCCACTGTGTCCAAAACGAAAAAAACCGGAAGAACTACCCTTCTACGACAAAGCCCCTACGAGATGAGTAAGTCATCGCATAAGGGCCTTCATTTAATCAATTAAGATCCTAAATATTAAAAAAATACGCAGTTGGTTTGGGACTCAAGTTTACCCTTGCCATACTGAAAAGTCGCTAAACTATATTTTATGTATAAGCTTATATTCAGATATGGATAAAATTGCCTCTTCCAATGACGCTAACCCCAACGTTGTATAACCAAAAAAATTAGGGCTCATATTTTTTCTAAAAGATTCCACCGACTCAACAAGCTTGTCTTCGAACATTTGTGCATCAACCACATCTGACAATAATTTTTGCTCTTGAGCCGTCATTGGATTCAAAAATTCAGAATATCCACTCACAGAAGAATAGAGAAAGCCAAATTGGCCGCCATTATTTTCTTCGATGTAGTAATTTCCAGTCCTAGCAAAGGAAGCACGTACTTCGTTTATGCTTTCTATTTTACTAAATGGTTGTCCAAATAGGTTTTCTTGGCCTGCATGCTCAACTGTATCGGGTTCATAACCTTGTGAAGGAAAAACCAAATAAGCGACAATAGCATCATCTTTTGTAATAGATGATAGCAAATAGTTGTCATCCAAATAATATTTTATTATTTCATCAGAACTCGAACGTTTTATATATACTGGCGCACCAAAATTTTCATCCAACACAGATTCTGATGCTCGAATGTAAATTTTGGACAACTTATTTCTTGAGGGTATATCCGTAAGCTGAGATAGCGAAATATTGTATATTTTTTCTAACGCTTCCATAGTGTCATTAAAACCACCAAGCGCAATTGACACAAGGGAAACAAGCCCTATTGTTCTAGTCCACTTGTCTTTCACTACACTTCGCATAGGAGATACTTTCTGTTGCTCAGTAGACTGTTTTCCAACATCAGTAGCTACGACATTATCAGTATTATCTACCACTTTAGCCCCTCATTTCTTCCAATTTTTCGATCACAACGTCAGATCCGTCCTCGGTTTTTTCCTGAATGTACTCCACAATATCCGACCCTAATATATCTTCAATCTGGTCGTTATAATTCATACCAAGAAAAATACCTATCACAATACCAACAACCAAAACCGTTAATAGCAAAAATTTAAACATACTTCTTCATCCACTCTTTCTATTGTTTATATAAAGCGATTCTGCTATTCACCTTTTTCAAATAGTTTTTAGTTTCATCATAGGGCAAGTTGTTTATTAAGTGATTATAAACTTCGTCTGAACTCATGCTATTGATGATTTTTGCGGCTTTATTGACACTGGTAGATCTATTCGTATTAAATGCCTTGGCAACGTTGCCTGCACCAGTATTGTATGCAGAAATAACACAGTACAAACGGCTTTTATCATCTTTAATACTTCGTAAGTATTTAGAATTCAAAATGTTGAGGTATGCACTTCCTGTTTCAACGTTTATTGCTGGGACATATAGGTCTTTCGCTTTCATTGGCGAATCAATATGCCTCACCTGTTTGTTGACATCATGCCCTGCGCTTGATGGTACAATTTGCATTAATCCAAACGCTGGTATATGAGATTTCGCCTCAGGTCTAAAACTCGATTCACTATGCATGATAGCCATCACTAAAGCCGGATCAACTTTCCACGTTTCACCTTCTTTTTCAGCCAGCGAGGAGAATTTCTTTGCTCGCGTTTTCAAACTGTTTTCTGGTAGTTTTACTTTGTAACTAACAACCTTCATGGCTGTATTTGAAACCACCGGCTTAGTTTTAGTGTCAGATACTGCTACTGTTTTTATAGGCGCTGGTGTTACTGGCTTAACAATATCTGGTGTTGTTGGTGCTTTTGATTTAACAGGTTCTGCTTTTGTTTTTGTTACCTTCGCAACGTCAACTGCCTGCTTTTTTTGCTCTGACTTTATTGTAGAAACACCTTTAGCACTGTCTTGTTCAACCGTCGTAATGCCATGAGCCAATCTCATCTCGCTGTATAGTTTCGTTAGCTTTTCTACCCGAATTTTGGCTTTACTTAATAATGCCATTTTCTGGTTATGGGCTCGCTCATAGATAAAACTATCTGGTATTCCGATAGCCGAACGAATCAAACGCTCCGCTCTTACATCCAAGTCGTTCATCTGAGCTTTCGTTTGGTTGATGATAAATGCTCTTTCTTTAAGTTCACTTTCTCTCGAATAGGTAATAGCCTGAACACTTGGTTTATCTACCTCGATACTGACTAATGCGCCATCCACTTCAATGTTTTTAGAATCGAGTAGACTTTCCGCATCTGAATTGTTTTCATCCTCATTAATCAATACAGAAACTACTGCTGTATTGGTTTCATAATCGATCTGAGTACGAACTTTGTTGTCTTGAGAATAATCTACTTGAGTAGATTGGTCAGATATCGCCCCCTCACCCCATTGACTAATTAAGTCCCTTTTTTCGGTATCAATTTGCTGCGTATATTCATCTCGCCATGCTTCATATTCATCTAAGTACTTATTGAGGTATTGATAAAATTCTTTGTATTTCTCTTCTTTGGGTTGATGAAGTTTACTTACTTCTTGGTCTAACTGAGAAAACCCGTCACTACTCGCACCTGCACTTGTGCAAAGTAATACTGAAAGGATTGCTAATGCGATATTTGTTTTTTTCATGTAATTGCCTTGTCTTCCCTAGCACCATAATTCACCAACGTTATGATGAAAAAGGCTACCGAAGGGTAGCCTAAATATTTAATATCTCTATTATTTGGACATGAGCGAATCTAAAGCATTAGTTATATCTTCAGATGCTTTTTCATTATTAAATTTTTTCCAAAGTGCAGAGTCTTCACCTGTTACTTCATCTACAACTTTTGTCAGGTTATTCTCATAAGCAGTCTGGTCCATGCCTACCAATACATATAAGCCACCAGTAGGACTCACTTGACTAACGATCAATCGACTATTCGTTAGCGTCTTACTTACTACTGTCTTGGTGAGGTTCTCAACGGTCTCTTGTACTTCTTCGTTTGCTCCCGCAGCAGTCGATGTTGACACGCTACTTTCAATTGCTTGCTTAAATAAGTTATTCACATCCGTCTCAAAACGAGCAGCTAACGCGGTACGTGCATCATTCACAGCCACTTTTCGCATAACAGCCATTCCTGAAATGCTCTTCTTAGCATAACCTGTTGCACCAGCGGCCAAATCGTTCGGCATTACATCGCAAATCCATGCTGGCGCTTCGACTTCATAGGCATCAGGAAATGTGCATTTGGCAAAGTTTTGGGCTTCATTTACAGATACGTCGTTGCTCACACAACCAAATAGACCTGTTAATACTGATGCCGAGATTAATAATTTTTTCATTTCTAGAGTCCTAATAAATCTTGTGTTTGACATTCAAGGTCTAACAAACTGTCACATGCCTTAGGCATAATTTTAACTGCATCACCCTTGTTTACTTTGGTCGCGACTTTTTCGTCGATAGCAACCCACGAATATTTTTTCTTAATACCATGTTCGGGAATATTAACGACCGTGCCTTCACCATAACCAAAAGTTTCGATTTCATCGTCAACTTTCATGTGCTTCGAAAAAGCAATCTCAGCTCCTGGGCTAACATTTTTATCACTTCCCATCGCTATCTTAACCATTGGTCCTTCTTCACAAGTACGAAGTTCCACTACTGTAGAAGACGGAGCCAGCATCTTTTTCAATTCAGGGTTGTACTGCACAGATTCAGATGCTGCTTTACTTGCCAAGCTCGCATATTGTGATGTCGTGAATTTACAACTAGAACTACGTGTCTCTGTAGACGTTCTTTCGTCACCTTCTAACTCCATGCGTTTAACAAGTTCCATTCCCGGCAGTGATATAATTTTGGCCACCGCTTTTACTTCAACCTCAAAGCGACATTTTGGTGGAATATAGTGAGACTCACCATCATCATCAACCCAACTACTCGCCTCTACATATTCTTTACTAAATTCAGAAGCCGTGATCTCAGTTAACACCGCAAGATCTGCAATAGGAACACCTTTTGTATTATAGCGACCGCTTTGTTCAGCAAGCTTTATCTCATTTTTTAGTTTGTTCGCTAGCTTTCTGTCGACTAATTTTGCTCCAGACCCAGCAATTTGCGCTTCCAAATCATTTCGAACCACACTTTGAAGTTTTTTCTTTGCAGAGTCGTCAAATTCCATATCCACGGGCAATACAATCACTCTTTGATCTTCTGTTGATTTCAATTCAACTTCTGCAACGGGAATATCCACACGAGTGTCCGGTGTACAAACGTGCTCAGGACCTCCCATCAACGCACAACCACTTAACGATGTAATAACTAAAGCTGCCACTGCCGTTTTCTTAAACATTATAAAATCTCCGATTATAATTTTTAGTTAAAGCCTATTGATTCCCATAGCCCCTGGGTTTCAACTTGTTCTGAAAAATGTCGAATCGCTCCTTCACTCGACATTTTGTAGCTCGTAACAGAGTTACCGCTAGAGATAATCTCATTGCTCGCTACCGTTTTGTTTTTTGTATTCCGCATAACTACATCTGTAATTAAGGTTGTTATGAAAGCATCACCAACTTTGTTTTTTCTTCTTTCTGTTGTTAACGTTAACCGATGCGTTGTATTTCTATTGCTTGTAAATGTGCTTGCAATTTGCTGTGAAGACAGTTTTTCTGACATCAATAGAGCCATTTTTTTGTCTTGAAATTTAACCTTGAGGTGAACTAAAAGTTGGCTTTTTACAAGAGCTACTTTTTCTTGCAAAGACGATATATCATCGGTGCTATATACGTTATGTTCATCGACAACTGATAACATCCCGACTCGAACAAGCGCTTGTTCTTTGCGCTCATCTACGTCTTTGTTATTTAACCACCATAGAAACGAATCGCTGCTTTTAAGTGCTTCAAGTTCTCGACGCGCTGCTAGATTAAGTTGCCTTAGCTCTTCTTTTAATTGCTTGCGTATCGTGCTTTTTTTGATTCTCGCCTCTACATAGAAACCAATATCATTCTGATCTTGCTGAAGGTACTCGATACCATTCAAGGTCAAATTAGCGGTCTTCGTGTTTATTTTATTATCAACAAATGTCTGATGATTCTGACTCCGATTTGTCTCTGAAGCCGTTTCCCTCATATAAAATGAGGATTCTACTTGAGTCCATAATCGTTCATTTATTTGGTTTGCAGCGGTTTTTTTGGCATGAGATAAGTTTCGCCCCTCGCCAACGGAATAAATATATTCCGAAGTGTCTGACTTAGGCGTTTCATACCATTCTGGTTTACTGGTTGACTGACAAGCCGTGATTAACAGAATGCATAGGGTTAATAAAACGTACTTTATCTTTTTATAAGTGTTCAAAATATCACCAAGTATTAAATTTCCATCATAAAAACACAATCTCAAATGTCAGGATTACGTCAAAGGAATGTCAATAGCGTACTGAGAACATAACAAAATATTATTTGCCAATAAAGTCGATTTTTTAATAAAAGAAAATACGAATAATCACAAAAAATAATATTTAATGTGAATTAATAACCTATGTTAAATAAATTCATGACACCCACTAATGATAGATTTAGCGATAGAGACACTGAAGAAATCAAAAAAAATGAAATATTTCATATAAAGCTCAACATATGAAAGCCTGCACTTATTGACCAGAGTGTAGTTTTACCGACAATTTGGTTGATTTTCGCACAGCAAGAGTTAATTGATAAATGTGATATTACTTCCAAGCTGACACACTTCAAAATCCGCAACCTGATAACATTTCTTTTACATGAGGTTTTCTTAAGTGCCTGAGATTTAGCTTAAAAAAAACTAATTTTAATCTAATAATGTGACATTCATACAAGTAATAAATTGAACTAATTACTATCTTCCTCTTTTGAGTGGGCATTTTTACATAGGAATTGTTGTATTTCATTCTACCCACATGCAACGCAGCATCCAGATTTCCCCATAAATTGGGTTAAAAATCCGCTCACAGGGTTACTTACAATGAGCTCACAAAGCGAGTTTCTAATAGCATATTTTTTTATTAAGGGTGTTTTGAGTAAAAATCACTGCTACTTTGTCATTGTTACATCCTGATAGTTACTTGGCATAACTATCAATAATTTTAACTGTTGTCGGTCTAAGTTAGGCTAACAACCTAATAAGAGAGTGATTGAGCTACACACCTAAAAATAAAATTTTGCATTTTATTTTTGAAAGCAAAGATAATATGGCTTACATTACTGACTACATTTCTATGTTATTAATTAAAACAAATTTCAATAAGTCTGGGATATATCTATGGCAAGCCAGTTCTTCGAACTACTTTTAAAGAAACTTGACCAACATAAACGCGTAATTATACAGCCACATGATTTTCCTGATCATGATGCTGTATCTTCTTCTTTTGCTATGCAGTATTTACTGACGCAACTTGGATATAACTGCGTAATCGTATACAGCGGTTATATTAGTAGAGTGTCACTGAAAAATATGATCAATTGGCTAGCTATTGACATAAGACATATTAATGACGAGACACTCACCCCCGATGATAAAATTATTGTTATGGATGGTTGTATAGGCGAACGAAATGTTACGGATATGCCAGGTATAGAGGTTGCTGTCATAGACCACCATCAAGTAGATGCTCCCGATTTCATTTGGTACGAAGATGTAAGGCCAGACTACGGCTCTACGGCAACGATAATGGTTGAGTATTTTAAGTATTTTGGATTAGAAATTCCAGAAGCGGTTTCAACTGCCCTGCTCTTAGGTTTAATGTTCGATACAAACAGTTTAACTCGTGGTGTGAGCCCTTCAGATATCAAAGCCATGTTAGAGCTAAGGGAATCAGCCGACCTGACGCTAACGAATAAAATTTTCAGAAATCAGCTCGAATACCAAGACTTAGATAATTTCAAAGATCTATTAAAAGATGTACAACGTGAAAGAAACTTAGCCTACTGTATTTTGCCTTATTGCTCGACTCAAATGCTCGGTGTTTTGGGAGATTTTTTACTTAGCATAGACGAAGTTGACAATGTAGTCCTGATCACTCCCCATCATCAACGCGCTTACTTATCTTTGCGTAGTGAATGTCCAAATACAAATCTCGCCAAAATCATAAAAAAACAACTCAATGATAGTGGAATTGGCTATGGTGGAGGTCACAAACATATGGCTGCTGGTGTTATACACAGTTCAGTGTCTCTAAACAATTTACCGAAAATAATGAACCAATTCCGCCAACAATTTAGGGTCCGTTAGAACCGCAAATTTCACATTAAAAAACAGGTGCCAGATTCGTATAAATGTCTCTCGGCACCATACTCACGTCTATTTCACTCCTTCCATATTGTATTCATAACAGTCGTAAAATATGGATCATGATCCCACTCTCTATTCTATTTAGTCTTAGAGTTGATACTGTTTTACACATTGCCGCTTTTACTCTAATGACTTCTCTGAGCACCTCTATTATTAATAACGGCACAATCATGTCCGTGCATATGCGAACAACTGAACCCTCCTTTACAGACGATGATTTTGCTTTCTTATTAACCTAGATGGAGATACAGAAAATGACCGTAAATCAGATGGATTACGATGCTGCCCGCGCCAAAATGAAACCAGGAGACGTTATTGCTTTTGGAGGTAAAGGCCATTTTTCAGAAATTATTAAGTTTGCAACATTCTCGGATATTTCACATGTTGGCGTAATACTCCAAACTAAAATTTTCGACGATAACTCTGATAGGTATTTCAACCAAATTATCGAATCGACCTCTTTGAACGGATTCAATGGTGTCAATATCTCTCGCTTTAGTGATCGCCTAAACAGCTATGAAGGCGAGTTATGGTGGTTGCCTTTGCGCGAGGAAATTCGAGCCAATCACTTTAATCAAAATGAATTCTATGATTTTCTATTTAATCAAGCGAAAGAAAGAAAAGAATACGATATGCCTCAGGCAATAAAATCAGCGATTGATCTATTAGATGCTGGTCTGCTCGGTGTTCACGGAGGCGCTTACAACAAAGAAGATTTCAGTAAATTCTTTTGTTCAGAATTAGTCGCTGCTGGCTTAGAAAAAGCCAAAGCCATAGATACCGTTAACGCTTCTGAGGTAACCCCGATTGATCTCTGTCGCTGGTGTATTTATGAAGACACCTATTACCAACTCAAAGGGGACCCAAAGAAGAAAATATCACGATTTAATACTGCCAACCCGTCAGATTGGAATGTATAAATTTATCTGGTTAACAAAAAGTACCTATCTCGTTCCCACGATTCAGAGAGCGTGGGAACGAGAATGACCGGATGTTGGGCAGCTAAACGATCAAATTGCACTTTTGTAGTGATGACGTTATATAAAATAACTAATTAACGCGTTATATACGCCACGATGAAACGAGTAATATCAACCATATCAGATACCTTAATAAACTCTTCCGTTGTGTGTACTTTAGACATTCCGGTCGAAAGGTTAACGGTGGTTAAACCTTTTTCATTGAAAATATTTGCATCAGAACCACCACCAGTTGGTTTGGTTATTGGGCTGATATTTATGCTTTCGAACGCTTCTTTAATACTGACCACATGAGAATTATCGTCTGAGATTTGGTAGGCATTGTAAGCACGTGTCGAAATAACCTCTATTTGGGCACCATGCTTGTCAGCCGCAGCTTTAAACGTAGACTCCATGTGTTCAACTTGTTTTGCCAACTTCACATCATTGAGTGAGCGCGCTTCTGCCTCGATATAGAGCTCAGGCATCACAATATTCGTTGCTTCACCACCACGAACAACGCCGATATTTGCCGTTGTCTCTTCGTCAATTCGCGAAAGCGTCATAGTAGAGATAGCATCTGCAGCGACAGTTAGGGCATTAATACCCTCTTCTGGAGCTAAGCCTGCGTGGGCTGGGCGCCCTGTTATCGTCACTTTCAAATTCTGTTGGCCCGGAGCAGAAGTAATTATCGTGCCAATTGGGCCCCCAGAATCCAAAACAATCGCTTGATTGGATTGAATATAATTCATGTCGTAGTTTTTAGAGCCCTTTAGACCCCCTTCTTCAAAAACAGTAAACGCAAGCTCAATAGTTTTGTGTGCTTGATTGTTTTCTTTAATTACACGCACCGCTTCCATGACTGCGGCAATACCCGACTTATCATCACCGCCGAGAATAGTATTGCCTTTAGAGCGTATCACGCCATCTTCAATAATAGGTTCAATGCCATTACCCGGTGTTACTGTGTCCATGTGAGCACTAAATACTATGCTACCCTCGAGCTCACCTTCTAATCTTGCATAAATATTGAAGCCGTTTGATACCGCTTCGGGTACTGGCAATTTGGTCACGGTAAAACCTAAGTGGTCCAATTGCTCAGCGAGCGCTTCTGCAATTGCCTTTTCATTCTTTGATTCACTGTCTATTTGAATAATATCTAGGAAGTGGTTAACTAATCTATCTTGGTTTACTTGAGTCATGATTTTTCTTCTGTTTTGAACGTAAACATCAAACTACTCTCTCGGAGAAACAGTCTGTAAAAAGAGGCATCGAGTCATACCAAAACTCGATAGCATCATCTATTGGGTCAGCATACTTACCCTTTATTAGCGTGACGTTAACGATATATCAGTATCCGGTCAATTCCATATAGCCTTCACCGGTGTGACTGCCGTTAAAATAGACAGGACCTTCCCAATAAGGGATGCTTAATGGCATTTTGGCTTCTTTATTGAGAGCGTTAATGTTTAAGTTTATCTGTTGTGTTGGGATAACAATGTTCCAAACAACAGGATAACTCCCCTCATCAACCTGGTGGTAATCCAGCGGTGTCATAGAAATATCCGCTGAAGGGATGTTCTCTCCTCGACCATCAGGATACATTCTTCTGCCACTGTAAAAGCTCTTCTGTTCTGCGTTACTTGGCCGAAGCTGAAACAACATCAATGTAGAGCCATCATGTAACCGCAGTGCAAACCAATCCCAGCCTTGTTGCGAGTCTGCTAAAAACTGTGAACTCCACTCCCTATCAAGCCAAGCGGTTCCAGTTACGCTTATTAACTCTCCGTTAAGCTTAACCTCCCCTTTAACATCAATAAAAGGTTGGCTGTAATAATGAGAAGCAACGCTACCATCGGCACTCTTTCGGCTATAGCCGTTTTCGCCTTGCAGTTGCAACGGGCTATCGTTGGTCAAGGCTAACCGATAGTCAAACTGATCACTTTCAACAGTTAATAATGCAGGAAACAAGTCATCTCCTTGTGCCTCCCATGTCCAGTTATCCAGTTTAATTTCGAACGGACTTGCACTGACTGCAGAAAATTTGGGGTGCTCGCGCGACCACTTTTCATTCGCTAAGTGTGTATCCTTAGTCGTCACTGCCGTATGGGCAAGATAGAGCTGATTGGTGGCCCATCCTTGGCTTTTCGTTAACGCTTCTGTTTGAATTCGCGCTTCAGCTTCGGGGGACATTGCCATGCGAAATTGAGTCCACTGCACACCTATCTGCTTGCCTGATTCCGTTTCCAGATTGGCGGTCAAGTACCACCATTCTTGCCGAAAAGTTGGATGTGGAAGATGATCATAAGGAAAGGCGAGTTTAGTTTCAGGAAGTACAGCAGCATAACCTGAGCTAGATTGACCTAACGTATTGCTCATCGAAGTGTCCACTGCCGAATCAAAACAGCCCGTTAATACCCCGATTGAAAGCATGAGAGACACTAGCGAGCTATACGTTACAGAAGTAGACGTGAATGAAAACCGAGAAAACAAGGCCATAAAACCCATCATATCACCTCACTCTGAAGGCTAGAAACTAAAGGTCGCTTAGTTTGTAAGTAAATCGGTAAGGCAACCGCCAGCAAACTAGAGAGCAACGCTATTCCCACTACTTCGAAATAGGCCGGCCAATTCCACAACATAGCAATACTCCAACCAAAGGCTTGCAGAGTCACTTTGTTTATAAGCAAATAGCCTAACATCGCTCCGGTAGGCAACGCGACCAAACAAGTGAGCAAAACGATACTCAACATCTGGCTTATCACCATATAGGTTAATCGTTGTTGGCTAACACCCAAACTGTATAAACGCGCAATAGGAGCCACTCTAGCTTGAGTGAGCATAAAACAGGCGCTAAATAGACCAACTGATGCCACTAAAAGAGTCAGACTATTCAACACCTGAGTAATAGAAAACGTCTTATTGAATATCGAAATGGCGCGCTGTTTAATCTGCTGTTGGTCATAGATTAACGCATCCGACATACCAAATTTTTTCTTCAAACGCTGCCGTAGCATCTCCGGTTCACCATCAAACCCAACCCCAATCCCAGCGGGTACGGTAGAAAAACCATACTCTGTCCAAACCGATTGCGAAACCAGTACTTCGCCATAAGGGTTGCCGTAATCGTAAAATATACCAGCGATATTAAATGACCGGCTGGGCAAAGCGTGCAAATGAATACTGTCTCCCAGAGATAGCTTTGATCTAATCGCCATTGGCTCACTGATGATCACTGAGTTCCCATCATAAAACGAGCTCCAGACATCGCTGGCTGAACGTTTGAAAATAGCGGTCTTTTCCATCGTTTCAGGATCTTTGGTGCCTACGATAATCGGTAGACCACCGTACTGACTGCTAAGATAAAATTGCTTATAGACCGCCGTCACATCGGGCTGATTATGAAGATATTGCTCGACTTTACTGATCTCAGATTGTGCGGGTCGAACATAAAGGTCAGCGTGCAACCTTACGTTTAGCCAATTGGTCAACGTCGATTCAAAGCTGCCTACCAACGTATTCATAGATATATTGGCCGTAAGGGCCAAAAGCATCGCCATCATCGCTAATGATAGTGGTGAGACCAGCTCCTTTGTTTCTGCAATTTGATAACCAATAAGCCCCTTACGAAAAACCTTTGCAACCAGGTTAACCAATATAGACAGAGATAAAGGGAGAGAAAGCGGTATGGCTATTACAACCAGACCCAGAAGCACCATTGTTTTCTGATAATCGTCGCTAAAGGGCATCAAAAATGCGGAAGTCGCCGCCAATACAATGGCGATAATAAACTGGATACGGTGAGTACGTTCGGCATTGTTTTGTTGGCTGTATTGCCCAGCACTGTGCGCCAACGGCTGGCGTAAAAGTTGTGTGAAGAGTGAACCACAGGCAAGCGCTGTAGATATCATCGTGAGTAAGATAGCTTGCCACAACCAACTCCAACGCCAGATGCCGGGTAATATCCTTGCGTCGTATAACTGCTCAAGTGTGACGGAAACCATAGGGTGAAGCCAATGACTTAACTGAAGCCCTGCGATAAAACCAATGACGGACCCAATCAGAATCAAGCCAAAAAGCTCAAAGAATAGTGCCAAAAGTAATGGTATTTTCGCCATGCCAATCTGCTGCAACTGAATAAATAGCCGCTGTCTTTTTAACAAACTATACCGGACGCCGTTATAGGCGATAAACAGACCGACAATAAACGCGAGCATACTCATAGCGGTTAGATTAAGGTGAAAACTCTCGGTCAACGCTGTCAGGTTTTCTCCATTGTCGCTCTGGCTTAGCACTGCTCTGTCACCTAGTAACTGAGTTAATGGCTTTTGATCTTGCTCTGCCAAATCAAACAAAGCGATATAACTTAGTTTTTCAAAGCGCCTGAGTAACCGTTGAGCCAAGGAGATATCCATCAGTACTCGGTTACCTAAGCTAAAATCATCACTTACGCTCACCACTCTAAGCGATTGTCCCGCCAGAGTAATCTCTGATCTTTTGGATACTTTCTTTTCCAATTGTTGACTCATCAATACAATCGGTTTCCCCGCCACCATATCGGTGATCGGAAGGCGGCTATCAAACAGTGAAGGCGTTTCTCTACTGCCTGTATTGGTGTTCTCATTGTTTAAGACGGTTAAAGCAGCAACCAAATCACTACCTTGAACTTGCCAGCGATTTCCTAAATTATCGAGCAGTGTTCCTTCAACCACTGCCAAGCTCTGACTAAAACCAGCACGTCGAAGGTCAAAGTAGACGTTTTCATCTAGCCACTGTTGACCCGCTTTTGGGGTAATAAACCAATTGGCCTGCTGACTAAGTTGCTCGGAAGCGACGCTGTAACTGCGTTTGGCGTTCTCATTGATCGCCCGAACCCCAGTAAGAAGAGTCACCGCAAGAATAATCCCAATAATGATTGCCCCCGCCTGAAGTGGTGACTTTCGGTAGTGAGCCAAAAAGATCTGCAGGCAAAGCCTAGCCTTATAAAGCATGTCTTTTTTAGGCACTCTTTTATTCATTAATGAGTTGCCGCTAGGTTGGCTACTCATTAATCTTGCCATGTTCTAGATGCCAGTGGCGATTCATAAAATTAGCGCAGGTCTGACTATGGGTCACCAGTAAAATACTGGTGCGGTTTTCCGCAGCAAGTTCACACATAAGCTGCATAACCTCTACGCTTGCCGTTTGATCCAAATTCCCTGTTGGCTCATCCGCTAATAATAGCTCTGGCTTATGGGCTAGTGCTCTCGCTATTGCGACTCGTTGTTGTTGTCCTCCGGACAAATTCTCAACATGGCGTTTTAGCAGAGGCGTTAACCCTAGCCTGTCCGCTAAATGGTCACACCAATCATTCCATTCAAGATTATTTAGTTGCAGTGGAAATCCGATGTTGTCGGCAACGTTTAGAGGAGTAAGAAGATTAAACTGCTGAAACACTACACCTAAGTTCTGATGACGAAACTGGCTCCAACGTCTGTCTGTCCAGTCTTGAGTATTGTTTCCTAGTAATTCAAGTTGCCCAGAGCTTGCTGGTTCAAACCCTGCGATAACGTTCAGTAGAGTACTTTTACCACTACCGCTAGCCCCCGTAAGTGCGATAGTATCGCCTCGAAAATGGGTGAGTCCGAGATTATCCAGCACTCGATGACGTTGGTCGCCATCAATAAACTCTTTGGTGATCTCATCTAACTGAACTATCTGCTCTTTTTTCATCGATATTCCATACACTCAAACCAGTTCAGCTAGCATAACCTATTATGCCTAAGGCAAAAACAACCGCTTCTATCAAGCGTTAAATGTTTCTTCGAGTCAGATCTCTATAAACAGTTATACATGCTCATTGTGGCGACCTATAAGGACAATTAAACTCATTCAAGAAAATATGGCTTATAAAAACTTTAGAGGTGGAAGGGTTATATCCATTGTGCTAGACACAGGTAGGGGTTATAGTAACCCCCAACAAAGATGAGAGAGGACATGTGAAAAGCAGAGACTTGATAAAGGAAATAGAAGCTGCTGGCTACAAATATCTAATCCTGCAAATCATTAAAGGAAAAATCATGTTATATCCTATTGCTATCGAAAAAGGTGATGTCAACACTGCGTTTGGTGTTGTATTCCCTGATGTCGAAAATTGCTTTGCAGCCGGAGACAGTTATGAAGACGCGCTAATACAAGCTAAAGAAGCTTTAGAGCTTCATTTTGAGGCACTAGCGGACACAGAGAATTTGCCACCATCAGCGACTAGCATTGACGATCATATCTATAAAGAGCAGTTTCAGGGATGGGTATGGGCGCTAGTTGATATAAACCTTGAGCCATACTTAGGTAAATCGAAAAAGTATAATGTGTCCTTGCCGACGCTATTACGCAAAAAAATTGATTATGCCGTAGAGCACAACGAACAATACGGCGGTTTTTCTCAGTTCGTTCAAGAAGCCGTTGCGAAAGAACTCGAACGTATTCATAAGGCTAATTAAACAACCGCTTCAACAAAGCCGTAAAGTCTCGGCTGGCTTGATCTTCTTGTGCGTGTCTGAAATCGTTAATCACTTGTTTCCCTGCTACATAAACGTGCTGAATAAGGTTCTCGTTACAGGCGAATATCCAACGATTAATAATGTCTTCGTGATGACTAGCGGCGATAAATGAATGCTTATGGTCTAGTACCATAAAGTCCGCACGATGACCCACCGCCAACCCTAACTTCACCTTGGATGCTTGATTACCTCCCAATAAAGCCTGTTGAAACAGAAAGTCCCCCACACGGTTTTGTTGCGAGCAACTATCTTTTTGGCTATCGCCATATAGACGATTCCGCTGTTGATCACGTAAGCGCTGGCTGTATTCTAATGTACGTAACTCTTCAGCAACCGATAAGCTTACATGGCTATCCGAGCCTATGCCCCAACGGCCACTTTCACGTGTAAATTCTACCGCCGGAAATATTCCGTCACCCAAGTTCGCTTCCGTGGTAGGACATAACCCAACAACGGGTCGTTGTTGGGTTATCGACAATATTTCGTCAGTGGTAAGGTGTGTGGCGTGCACCAAACACCATCGCTCATCTAGGCCAATTTCATTGGCTAACCATTGCACTGGCCGTTGACCACTCCAATCTAAACAATCTTTCACCTCTTTTTGCTGTTCGGCAATATGGATATGAATGGGCATTTGTTTTGGGCCTTCTTCCAATACTTGATAAATTTGGGACGGAGTAACCGCTCGTAACGAATGGAAACAAAGGCCTACTTGGTGAAGGTTATGCTCTGAGACCATCGTTTGGCACTGTTGATGGATAGAAAGATATTGGTCAGTTGTATTAATAAATCGAGCTTGCCCTTCACTTGCAGGCTGCCCACCAAAGCCTGAATGACTATAAAGTACTGGTAATAAGGTTAACCCTATCCCCGCAGTGTTGGCCGATTGAATCAGATGTTGCGCCATTTCTGCTTTTTGACCATAGGCTTGACCATTGTGCTGATGATGCAGATAGTTGAATTCCGCTACCTGACTGTAGCCGGCCTTTAGCATGTCGATATAAAGTTGCGTCGCTATAATACCAACGTCTTCCGGTGACAGCTTTTGCACCATCTTGTACATTAAGTCACGCCAACTCCAAAAACTGTCATTTGGATTCAGACACACCTCTGCCATCCCGGCCATCGCTCTTTGAAATGCATGGGAGTGAAGATTTGCCATGGTAGGTAACGTTGGCCCTGTCAGTCGTGTTGCATCTTTGGCTTCCGCATCTTGAGTAATCGCCTGTATCACCCCATTTAGCACTTCAATACGGACGTTTTTCGCCCAGCCTGAGGTTAAAAATGCTTGCTCTGCAAAATACACTTGGCTTGTCATAGGGACCCTAATTTGTGTGAGCTTATCGGAATTAAGTGTATCAGAATTCAACTTGTCTATACAAGACA
Source organism: Vibrio algarum (assembly GCF_028204155.1). NCBI lineage: Bacteria > Pseudomonadati > Pseudomonadota > Gammaproteobacteria > Vibrionales > Vibrionaceae > Vibrio > Vibrio algarum. The sequence continues at coordinate 2,400,910 of NZ_JAQLOI010000001.1, forward strand.
GGTCATTTATTGTGATAAATCGACCATGCTCTAGTAAAAACCTGTAATGCATCGAAAATAGTCGTTATAATTCCATTAAATCACACAATAACCACTGCCCCGCTTCAACACGCACAGTGCAAACAAGGTTAAAAAAATGGTCAACACCACCAGCAGCATGATGTACAGCTTATCTGAATCCATTGAGGATTCTCCAGCGCCTATTTATGCACGAGTAAAACAGGCCATTTGTGAAAAAATTGAAAGCGGTGAATGGAAAACTAATCAGCGAGTACCGTCAGAATCAGAGATGGTGAAAGCGTTAGGTGTGAGCCGAATGACCGTAAATAGGGCCTTGAGGGAGCTAACGGGCGAAGGGATATTAGCTCGCCAACAAGGCGTAGGAACCTTTGTAGCAAAGCCAGTTGCGAAGAAAAAAGCCCATTCAGGCCTGTTTGAGGTACACAATATCGCTGAAGAGATAGCAACTCGAGGGCATCAACACAAAGCCAAACTATTAGAAATTACCAAATCTAAAGCCAACATGGATGAAGCAATGAACCTAGGGGTCCGGACTAACCACCCTATTTTTCGCGCTCGAATTTTACACTTAGAAGACGAATTACCCATTCAGATTGAAGAACGTGTTGTCAACGCTAGCCTTGCTCCTGACTACGATAAACAAGATTTTCAACATAATGCAACTTACGACTATCTTATGAAGGTCGCCCCTATGACCGAAGGCGAACACCTCGTTGAAGCGGTAATAGCAACGGTTGAAGAGTGTGAACTGTTGCAGATTGAAATAGGCGAACCTTGCCTGCAAATTAAGCGCCGAACATGGTCTAACGATCAACTTGTCACAACTGCACGCCTTTTATCTCCCGGCTCACGCTTTCAACTGTTCGGACACTTTGGTCAATAGTATCAGTTTGTTTATAACATCGCTTTTAGAAGAAAGTCGATTCACATAATGATATTCGGTTAATACTAAACTCCTCGGTTATTCACTGCTTTTCAGTTAGCACATAATCCTATCACCATTCCTGCTTTTCTCTAATCGTGTCCGCCCCCTGCGCCATTCCAGCCCTTCTCTAATCGTGTCCACACCCCTCGCCATTCCAGCCCTTCTCTATACGTGTCCACACCCTTCGCTATTCCAGCCCTTCTCTAATCGTGTCCACACCCCTTGCCATTCCCAAGTGCTCTCGTCATTCCCGAGTGCTCTCGTCATTCCCTCGAAGGAGGGAATCTTGAATCTAGATCTCTACTTTCGTAAAGATGACAGGGATTACGTAAAGACGACGAGTTCTACAGGCTGATGAACTAGGTACTTATTCGCTCCTTACATTTAAAAAACTTGCGTTCATCCATATTTCCTCTTATTGTTACATCAACTTGTATAGACATGTATCGTCATTTAACCATGGCCGATTTAAATGGCTCATGATGAAGAAAATTATTGTAGATGGAATGGAGACGTCCCTTAATGTATGAATTGACCATAGTGCCTGGAAAAATCACATTGCCTGAACTGCGCAAGATCAGTCGTAATCAGGTGAAATTATCGTTAGATCAACAGTCGATTGAAGGCATTCACGCAAGCACACAGATCGTCAACGATGTCATTAAGGAAAACCGAACGGTCTACGGCATCAATACCGGATTTGGTTTGCTAGCAAATACTCGTATCGCTGAAGAAGATTTAGATACATTGCAACGAAGCATCGTTTTATCGCATGCGGCCGGTATTGGTAAATTGATGAACGATGCAACCGTAAGAATGGTTATGGCGCTTAAGGTAAACAGCTTAGCGCGTGGTTTCTCCGGCATTCGTTTATCGGTTATCGAAGCACTTATCACCCTGATTAACAAAGAAGTTTACCCTTGTATCCCGCAAAAAGGATCCGTTGGAGCTTCCGGTGACTTGGCACCTTTAGCTCATATGAGCGCGGTACTATTAGGTGAAGGTCAAGCGCGTTATAAAGGCGAAATAATTTCAGGCCAAGCAGCATTGGCAATAGCAGGACTAGAGCCTATCACATTGGCCCCCAAAGAAGGTTTAGCGCTACTTAATGGCACTCAAGCGTCTACCGCTTTTGCGCTTGAAGGCTTGTTCCATGCTGAAGATCTATTTGCCTCCGCTGTGGTGTGTGGTTCATTGTCGGTTGAAGCGGCACTTGGTAGCCGCCGCCCTTTTGACGACCGTATACATCAGGTTCGTGGTCATCAAACTCAAATCGATGTTGCCAAGGCTTATCGCCACCTACTCTCTGATAGCAGTGAGTTAGATAAGTCTCATGTGGGCTGTGAAAAAGTGCAAGACCCTTATTCCCTGCGCTGTCAGCCACAGGTGATGGGGGCATGTTTAGACCAAATCCGAAACTCAGCTCAAACACTCTTGGTTGAGGCCAACGCCGTATCTGATAATCCACTCGTGTTTGCAGACGAAGGTGACATTCTTTCTGGTGGAAACTTCCACGCGGAACCTGTCGCGTTTGCTGCAGATAACCTCGCGTTGGCAATTGCGGAAATAGGTAGTTTGTCCGAACGTCGTATGGCGTTACTCATCGACAGCAATCTCAGTAAATTACCTCCGTTTCTTGTCAATAATGGCGGTGTTAACTCTGGCTTCATGATCGCACAGGTCACCGCAGCGGCCTTAGCGAGTGAAAACAAAACCTTCGCACACCCAGCTTCTGTCGATAGTTTACCGACGTCAGCAAACCAAGAAGACCATGTTTCTATGGCTACTTTTGCGGCTCGTCGTTTAAAAGACATGTCTGAAAACACACGCGGTATCTTGGCTGTGGAAATACTCTCTGCCGTTCAAGGCTTAGATTTTCGGGCTCCACTGAAATCGACAGAACGACTTGAACAGGTACGAGCGGAACTACGTGCTTGCGTTCCATTTTATGATCAAGACCGTTATTTTGCCGCAGATATTGAAAAAGCAAACGAGCTTCTAACTCAAGCGGTTCATAACATGCTTATGCCAGCCGATTTATTGCCGAGCCTATAAGGTCCGCTGGAGGTATTAATGAGTAACAAACAAACTTTTGACTCTGTCTGGTATGGTTTTCATGTTGCAACGATGGTTGATGGTCGATATCAGGTGATAGAAGACGCAGCTATCTGTGTAAAAAACCAATCCATTCTATGGGTTGGAAAACAAACAGAACTACCCAATTATCATGCACAATCCGAACATGATCTTGGTGGAGGTTGGGTCACTCCAGGGTTAATCGATTGCCATACTCACTTAATTTTTGGTGGCAACCGCGCTAATGAGTTTGAACAACGGCTAAATGGCGTTAGCTACAAAACATTGTCTGAAAATGGTGGTGGTATTGCGTCGTCGGTTAGATCAACTCGTGAAGAAAGCCATCAACAGTTAAAAGATTCCGCATCTCGTCGGCTTTTAGCACTAATGAAAGATGGCGTGACCACATTAGAGATAAAATCGGGCTACGGATTGTCTCTTGAGCATGAAATCAAGATGCTTCAAGTAGCTCGATCATTAGGTGATGACTATTCGGTTGATATAAAAACCACCTGCTTGGCGGCCCATGCGCTACCAAAAGAATACGCCAACCGACCAGATGACTATATCGATTACCTGTGCGACGAACTGTTGCCAGAAATAAGCAAGCTAGGACTTGCCGACGCTATCGATGCATTTTGTGAAGGGATAGGATTTAGCCCCGCACAGGTTGAACGTTATTTTAAGGCGGCACAAGCACTTGGCATACCCGTTAAGCTTCACGCAGAACAGCTATCCTCACTTGGTGGCGCGTCCCTCGCTGCACGCTATCAGGCCCTTTCTGCCGACCATCTTGAATATATTACCGAACAAGACGTTGCAGCTATGGCAAAAAATGGCACTGTCGCGGTGCTGTTACCCGGTGCTTTTTTTACCTTAAAAGAGACCAAAAAGCCGCCTATTGAACTTTTACGTCGATACCAAGTACCGATTGCTATCGCTACAGACGCTAACCCCGGCACCTCGCCAGTACTTTCGTTACGACTAATGATGAACATGGCCTGCACACTTTTTGACTTAACCCCTGAAGAAGCATTAGCAGGCACTACCGTTCATGCGGCTAAAGCGCTTGGAATATCGGGCTCTCATGGTGAAATCACCGTTGGAAAAGTGGCTGACTTTGTCTGTTGGGACGTTGAAAGCCCCGGTGAGCTGAGCTATTGGCTAGGAGGTAACCTAATAAAAACCCGAGTTAAATCGGGAGAGGTATGCCATGGATAAGCAAGAGTCACCACTATTTAAAATTGACCCCCCTTATCACTTTGTTAAAGGGGACAGTCCCGTTTTAGTGAGCATTCCTCATGCTGGTTTATCTCTGTTACCTGAGATGACAAATGCACTGAGTGAAGAAGCAAAATCGCTGCCAGATACCGATTGGTACGTGCCTGAACTGTACGATTTTTTGCCTCAACTCAGTGTCAGTGTTATCAGTGCCAATTACTCGCGCTACGTGATTGATTTAAACCGTCCAGAGGATGACAAGCCTTTATATAACAGTAAAACAACCGGACTTTTCCCCGACATTTTATTCTCAGAGCAGCCGATATTTTTAAAGGACGGCCAACACAGTGAATCGAGAAAAGATCAGATAAAAAATGAAATTTGGCAGCCGTATCATCAAAAAATCGCAACTGAACTGGCTCGTATTAAAGCCAAGTTTGGTTATGCTATTTTATTGGATGCCCACAGCATCGCGGCGCAAGTACCTATGTTGTTTGATGGCAAGCTACCAGACTTTAACTTTGGCAATAACGATGGCACGAGCTGCTCAACTAAATTATTAACGTGCGCGGATAAGGTCGTCGCTACCAGTCACTACAGCCATGTCTGCAACGGTCGTTTTAAAGGCGGCCATATCACACGATTTTTCGGTCAACCTGATCAGAATATTCACGCTATGCAATTAGAACTATCCCAATCGACCTATCTAAAATCCGGTCTTAAAGGGTATCAAATAGATATAGCCAAAAAACAAACCATTAGCCCACTCTTAAAGCAGATGATTACTGCGTTAATTGATACCGGGACAAAAATGTATTCACAAGAGAAAAGAAAAATAAACGAGGTCGATGATGAGTAAAATGAGCTTTCAGCAGATGATTCTAGAGGGTATCCCTAAGGTTTTACCACCAAAAAGAGAACGTGACGAAAACTTAAGTCATCCTCCTAAAAGAAAAGACATACTCTCCAAGACCGAGAAGAAGCTGGCGGTCAAAAATGCCCTTCGATATTTTGATGCCTTGCACCATGCTGAACTGGCAGAAGAGTTTTATCACGAACTTGAAACCTATGGCCGAATCTATATGTATCGATTTATGCCAAGTTATGTTATCTCGGCTAGATCGATTGATGAATACCCACATCAATCTAGGCAAGCCGCAGCTATTATGCTCATGCTCAGCAATAACCTTGATAATGCGATTGCACAGCACCCGGAAGAACTTATCACTTATGGGGGAAATGGCGCGGTTTTTTCGAACTGGATTCAATATCGATTAACCATGAAATACCTAGCTGAAATGACGGACGAACAGACGCTGGTCTTATATTCTGGTCACCCTATGGGGTTATTCCCTTCTCATAAAGATGCACCCAGAGTCGTGGTCACAAACGGCATGATGGTTCCGAACTACTCTAAACCCGATGATTGGGAAAAATTCAATGCACTAGGCGTTACTCAATACGGACAAATGACCGCGGGCTCTTTTATGTATATTGGTCCGCAAGGCATTGTACACGGCACGACGATTACCGTTTTAAATGCGGCTCGAATGATAAAAAACCGAGACCAATCTAAGCTGCCTATATTTGTTACTTCTGGTTTAGGGGGCATGAGCGGTGCGCAACCTAAAGCCTCTGTTATTGCCAAAACCATTGGGATTGTGGCAGAAGTAAACCCGAAAGCGGCTTATAAAAGGCTAGAGCAAGGTTGGGTTGACGAAGTACATGAAGAAATGGACAAAATGGTCGCCAGAGTAAAACAAGCAGTAGAAGAAAAAACACCGGTTTCTTTGGCTTATCTAGGCAATATCGTAGACCTTTGGGAACGATTTGTGATCGAAGATATCACCATCGACCTTGGCTCTGATCAAACGTCGCTGCATAACCCTTGGGCGGGCGGTTATTACCCAGTCGGCTATAGCTTTGATGAATCGAATGAAATGATGGCTAATGAACCACAAGCCTTCAAAAAAGCAGTACAAGCGTCCCTTAAACGACATGTGGATGCCGTTAACAAACTCACCGCCAAAGGGATGTATTTCTTCGATTACGGCAACGCATTCTTACTTGAGTCTGGTCGAGCCGGTGCTGACATCAAGAAGGAAGATGGGTCATTTAAGTACCCTTCTTATGTTCAGGACATCATGGGGCCTCTCTGCTTTGATTACGGCTTTGGGCCTTTTAGGTGGGTCTGTTCATCTTCTGATCCCAAAGATCTTGATATGACGGATAAGATTGCCGGGGATGTGCTTGAAGCAATGTACAACGAAGCACCTTCCGAGATTAAACAGCAGATAGCCGATAATCTGCTCTGGATAAGAGAAGCGAAGCAGAACAAACTGGTTGTCGGCTCACAAGCTCGTATTTTATATGCAGATGCGGAAGGTCGAATGAGGATAGCAGAAGCATTTAACCATGCGGTCAAGCAGGGCTTGATCTCAGCTCCTGTTATTCTTGGACGAGACCACCACGACGTATCAGGCACCGATTCACCCTATCGAGAAACATCGAACATTTATGACGGTTCTCAGTTTACTGCCGACATGGCGATACATAATGTTATCGGTGATTCATTCCGTGGCGCGACCTGGGTCAGTATTCACAATGGGGGTGGTGTTGGCTGGGGAGAAGTAACCAATGGTGGCTTTGGGATGATGCTTGATGGCTCCGACGATTGTGACCGCAGAGTAAAATCGATGCTTCATTGGGATGTGAATAACGGCATATCCAGAAGAAGCTGGGCGAGAAATGATGGGGCTATTTTTGCTATTAAAAGAGCCATGGAAGCGGAACCGAGATTGACAGTGACAATACCAACGGTTGCCGATGACTCACTTCTCGACAGCATAATAAAATAAATAACAAATAAAAAGACGCCACCAGGCGTCTTTCTCCATTAGCTCTAAGTTAAGAAAGCAAATAAGTTCTGCTTGTTTATTTGTTCCAAAAACCCAGTTCTTTATAGGCCTTTATTGCTCCTTCGTGGTAAGGCACAACATTATCCTGAACCATTTTTTCTGGATTATAACGAGCATAAGCACCAAATGCCTTTTTAAGACTTTCTTGGTTTGAAGCCATTGTCTTCACAAGATCATAAACCACTTCATCGGACACATCCGCACCTGCGACTAGGTAAAAGTCTACCTCGATCATGTTAGTCGGATCGGCCACGACACCGGTTTTCGAAGGGTCAGGTTTAACACTGACAATTCTAGCTGATGGCAAGTTAGTGCTAACCGCTTCTTTTGCCGCTGCACTGTCATCTAAACTGAGGTAACGCCAACCGTCACTCATCGTCGCCATCGCTTTCTTGCCCGCACCAACATTCATCGGTATCAAAGCAGCATCTACACGATTTTCAGCAAGTGCCGTAATGGCGGATACGAAATTGGGGTTCGGCACTTTTTTAGTTTCATCGATAGTCATGGAGTCAGACGCTAATGCAGCATTTGAATAGTAATGGAATGTTCTACCCGAGTTATACCCTGACGGCACTCGTTTATTTCTTAGATCAGAAACTTTCTGAACATCCGAGTTCACGGGGACAGCAAAAGAAGTCTGTGTCGCGATAACAACCCCAACTAATCGCAAATTTTCATTCGCTCGACCTTCAAAATTTTCTTTACCTAGATAAGCAAACGTCGCTTCGCCACCGTTAGCAAAACCAAACTCCAACCGACCTGCATTCATCATTGGTATATAAGTTGAAGACCCTGCATAAGGGGCAACTCGATATTGTTTGTCCGTTTTTTCTACCATAACTTTAGACAGCGCGGCACCCAATGAGTAAAACAGTGAACCTTGCTGATTTGTACCTATGCTATATGTCGCGGCCAGCGTGTGACCGGATGCGAGTAGCCCAATGGAGATAAGGGCAGTCTTAATGATATTCATATCGTTCTCTCTCTCAGTTCTAAATTTAATATTTATAATGTATTTAATAGGTTGTAGGGTTAGCTAAGAATGTGATTCGACTTACTGGTTCGATGTAATCGGTACAATAAAAGTGACCCGATAACAATCGCCAGAAACGCGGGGAAAAGCTGCATATTTAGCCAGGTGGGAGGCATAATAATGACCGCACCAAGGGCTAACATCGGTAGCCGCATTCGATAGGTTAAATGGCCAGCAAAGTATCCGACCATAGATACAGAAATAAAGTGAACGCCAATGACTGCGATAACAAATGTCATACCGATATTTATCACGCTAGAGTCCATAAGTAAGGCTGGGGTAAAAATAAATAACAGTGGCACGACATAAGCTAGCCAGCCGAGTTTCATCGCTTCAAAGCCGGTTTTCATTGGCTTATCTTCGGTAATCGTTGCCGCTGCAAAGGCCGCAAGCGCAATTGGTGGTGTGATCATCGACATCATGCCGAAATACAAAATGAACATATGAGCAGCTAAAGGCGGAATTCCAGTTTCTATTAGTGCAGGCGCAACCAAAGCAGCAAGCAATACGTAGACACCCGTCGTTGGCATCCCCATACCTAACAGAATACAAACGCCTGCAGAAACGAGCAGTAGAATAGAGATATTACTGGCACCAAGCTGCACTAAGGTAAGTGTTAAGGCAAAGCCACCAGACGAAATATTCAATAACCCAATAACCAAACCAGCACCTGCAACTATCATGATAAGTTCCATCACCGCAATACCCGTTTCAGGAAATGCTGAGACCATCGATTTAGTATCCAATCTATGCCCTTGATAACTGCGTATTGACCCGAGAATAATGATAGAAATTGAGCCATATAATGCAGATAACTCGGCTGAGGCGTTGTTTACAAACATCGAATACATAAGCACAAAGAACGGTATGATGAAATGCCAACCTTCAACTAGCACATCTCGCACTGTTTTCTTATCAACGTCAGTTGGCTCGATATTATCTCGCGCTGCAATCAAATCCACTTGAATAAACACTGATATGTAATAGAGCAGCGCAGGAATCAATGCCGCAAGGACAACTTCGCTGTAAGGTATCTCTAATGTTTGTGCCATTAAGAAAGCCGCAGCGCCCATAATTGGCGGCATTAACTGCCCACCAGTAGACGCAATAGCTTCTATCGCTCCAGCCTGAACACCGCTGTACCCTGAACGTCTCATCAGAGGAATGGTCATTACTCCTGTAGTGACCACATTTGAAACCGCACTACCAGAAATAGAACCAAACAAGGCAGACCCTACAATCGAGGTCTTAGCTGCACTGCCCCGCCTTTTACCCATCGCGGCCATTGCAAGGTCGATAAAAAACTCGCCACAGCCTGTTTTAACCAGCAATTTACCAAAGAATATGAACACAATAACAATGCTCGCAATCACCCCAAGTGGCGTGCCTAAAATGGCATTGGGATCAAATGCCATGTACACAACAATTTCATTGAGTGAACTGCTTGTGCCTGTTAAAGGTGCAGGAATATATTCACCGGTGAGAGCGTAAAGCAAAAACACACCTATCACCGCTAACAATATCCAACCGGTAGTTCTTCGTATCGCATCCAACACTAACAAACCGACAATACCGCCTAAAACTTGCATTTCAGTGGTTAAATACGGGAAATCCATCTGAAATCGTTGGTAATTGACACTAATCCAGACGAAAACGGCCAGCGAAACAAAAGCGAATATAGTTGTAATGCTATTTGCTATTTTTGAGTCAGACTTTTGAGAGAGGTAGACTAACGTACACCCAACACCTAAAAGTACCGCCAGAAATTGAACGCGTGCTATTTCTAGACCAAGTAACAATGGTGCCTGTATCGCCCATAAAATACTTAATACGGGAATAACAGCTGCAATAATTGATGTAAGGCGCTTACTCATCACTTTCACTCTCTTAATCAAACCCTAGTTAATGCTAAACATAGGTTAAAAATATCGATAAAAACCTAAACTATTAGGTTAAATCGCCTTTCCGTCTCATTCGTCTTCAATTGTATTTCTTAGGATACCCAGGCCTTTAGCTTCCACTTCTACCACGTCACCTGGCTTCATAAATACGGGTGGTTTACGCACGTAACCAACACCTGCGGGCGTTCCGGTAATAATCACATCACCCGGTAATAACGTCATACACTCACTTAATATTTCGATGAGCTTCGCCATTGGAAAAATGAAATCTGAGGTACTTGCATTTTGCATCACCTCTCCATTAAGACGAGTTTGAAGTTGGACACCATCCATACCAGCTGGTAGTTCATCTGCCGTTACAAACTCAGGACCAAAGGCGCCTGTTCCATCAAAGTTTTTTCCAATGGTCCATTGGGAACTCTTGCGCTGATAATCTCTAATGGTGGCATCATTAAATAATGCATACCCCGCAATATAATCGAGGCCGTCTTGTTCTTTTACGTGTCTTGCTTTTTTACCAATAATGGCGGCAATCTCACCTTCATAATCCAATTTGTCAGAACATCGAGGACGAATAATAGGTTCTTCATGTCCAATCAATGATTCTGCGCAACGAAGGAATATTTCAGGATATGTTGGTGGCTCTACTCCACCTTCAACGGCATGGGCCGCATAATTTCGTCCAATACAAATGATCTTCGGTGGGTGCTGGATAAGCGATGTAAAACGTAAATCTTTACTAGAGCGCTTTGCTTCTTGTGGACAATGTTCAATGAGAGTATTTAATTCTTTTTGAACATCTAAATTTGATTGAAGTAACCCTAATAAATCTTGGGGTAATTCCTTTGCCGCAATACTTACGTCAATAACCTCATCACCGACTTTGAGACCTATACGGTTTTTACCTTCACATTCAAACGAGACGATTCTCATATCGAGCCCTTTCTTGTTAATTAATTGTTAAATTAAATGTACTCTAAAATATAGATAATTACCATTTTTATATTAAAATATCGTTATTTTTATGTGAGGAAGTGCAAAATCTATTTTAAATGTGTATTATTTGTTAAACACACTACTGATTAATTAGAGAGAATCCCTTGGCTGATTATTACGTGAAACATTTGGCGGTAGCACTTCCACTTAGAGACGCTACAGCAATCATCGATAAAGCTATCGAAGTTGGACATAAACAAAACCTACTACCATTAACGGTCGCTATACTCGACGTAGGTGGAAACCTTATCGCTCTTAAGCGTGAAGATGGCTGTGGTGTGATGCGCGCAGACATCGCAATAGGTAAAGCATGGGGAGCGTTAGGAATGGGCATATCCAGTAGAACAATCAGGGATAGATTAGCCGACAGACCTTCCTTTCAAGCCGCACTGGCAAATGTTTCTCAAGGTCGATTTGTGCCTGTCCCGGGGGGCGTTTTAATTTGTAACGCTAACTCTGAAGTGATTGGTGCTATTGGCATCAGTGGTGATGCCTCTGATAAAGATGAGTATTGTGCAATTACGGCGGTTAACACTATTGGCTATCAATCTCATCCTGAAGAGCCCAATGAAAAATGGGCAGATGCAGGATTATAAATGACATTTAATCGTAAATTATAGATAAACAAATCTTGGATTATTAATTCCAAACATTTAAATTATTTTTATCCAGCAGTGATGCGAGGAAGTTACCCGTAGAATGGTAGTGCTTAACAAGAAGTTTCGACGCCAACTCTGCGTTTCTTTCTATCGTCGCATTCAAAAGTTTTGTATGTTCATCAGAGACATTCCGAGATTGGTAATTCGTGGTTCTTTCCGCCAAAAATCGATAACGGATATTTTGATCATAAAGCTGATTTGAATAACCTAGTAGAATGGGACTATTGCACTCACCTATTAATGCCATATGAAATGACTTATGCATCATTTCCCACGACTCAAAATCTGAAATGTCGGCACGACTTAATCGATGATGGAGAATGACTAAGTTCTCCTCCCATTGGCTATCACCCAACTCTATACTTTTACGTAACGCCAAATCATCAAGTTCACATCGAAGCAATAGTATTTCATTAAAGTTATCTTTGCTCATCAGTGCAACACGAAACCCTCGCTGATCTATTCTGTCAACCAGACCATCAGAAGTAAGCAAACTCAATGCTTCTCGAATTGGTGAAGCACCAATATCAAGTAATACCTTAAGAGATTCGATTTTTAACTTCTCACCAGGAGAAAATTCACACTTCAGTATTTTTGTTCTTAATTGATGGTAAACGCGATTGATTGCCGTTTTACCATTTTGACCATTCATTTCTTCACTCATAAAATCACAGCCTTAATACTTAGAATTATAATATAGCCGCTGTAACCACTCACTTTACAGCGCCTCTTGGCAAGACAAGGCTATCTTGCCAATTTGGTGTTTAACCGTCTTTAGAAAAACATCTTATATAAACAGCTACTTTGATTCAATTGTCTTATCAATTAGGTAACCTAGACAGCGAATGTATCACTGTATTGCTCTCTAAGTTGAGCTTTTTGTACCTTACCCATGGTATTTCTCGGTAATTCTTCAACAAAGTAGACCTGCTTTGGTCGTTTAAACTTAGCAAGAACCGAACGAGTTTGATTGTTTATTTTTTCTATTAAGGCATCGTCTTTAGCCTCTCCTACCACGACCGCAACGACTGCCTCTCCAAAATCTGGATGGGGTAAGCCGATAACGGCCGACTCTTTAACACCACTAATATCATCGATTACCGATTCAATCTCTTTTGGATAAACGTTATAGCCGCCGGAAATAATCAAATCTTTTGAACGCCCAACAATAGAGATATAGCCTTCATCATCACACACTCCTAAATCACCAGTGAGGAACCAACCGGTTGGACGGAGTTCCTCTGCTGTCTTTTCGGGCATGTTCCAATAGCCAGAGAACAGGTTCGGCCCTTTAACTTCAATTTGTCCTATCTCACCATTGGGTAATACTTCTCCTGTGTTCGGATTACATATTTTCACCTCGACACCCGGAAGAGGATATCCAACAGTTCCTGGTCTTCTTGCTCCATCATAAGGATTTGACGTATTCATGTTGGTTTCAGTCATCCCGTAGCGTTCAAGAATCGCGTGTCCTGTTTTTTCTTGCCAAAGCTGATGCGTTTCACTCAACAATGGAGCCGAACCAGAAACAAACAGGCGCATGGATGACACGGCTTCTTTATTCAAGTTGGCATGTTGTAGCAAACGAACATAAAAAGTAGGTACCCCCATCAATACCGTGGCTGATGGCATTTTTTCCATAATTTTGTCCGCATCAAATCGAGGTAAGAAATGGAGACGAGAGCCAGCACACAACGTGATATTGATTGCTACAAATAGCCCGTGGATATGAAATATTGGTAACGCGTGAATTAAGCAATCCTCTCGGCTAAATTGCCAATAATCAGCCAAAGTAAGAGCGTTGGAGGCGAGCGCGCCGTGAGACAACATAGCTCCTTTCGATCGTCCGGTAGTACCCGACGTATAAAGAATGGCAGCTAAGTCCCCTGCTGCTCGTGTTACCTCAAGGTAAGGGCTCTCGATACTATTTAATTCATCGCACAGAGTCCCTTGCTGACCATCATCAGAAAGGGTTAACAGAGCAGAAACTTTGGCGTTTTCAGCTACCGGTTTTAGCACTTTCTCTGAAGCGGGGTCACAGACAAAAACCGTCGGTTGGGCATCACTTAAAAAATAATCTATCTCACTGGCCATGTAATCGGTATTAAGTGGTAAAAAAACCCCACCCGCTAATATCGTTCCAAGATAAAGTTCGATGGTTGCTATTGACTTGCCTACCTGTACTGCCACTCTATCCCCAGGCTTAACACCATTTTTTTGTAACATAGCTGCCATTTTTTCTGCATTAGAAAACAAAACCTCATAACTTACTTGAGCATCATTAGGTAATGTTGCAAATAGGCACTCTTCATGACCTACGCTCGCTTTTCTCAATGTGTTGGCTAAGTAGTTCGTCTCGTACATATTCATCATCCTATTAATGTTTTTTGTGAAGTTTTTTTATGGTGGTAGAAGATTTAATTTTCCCTTCTGACAAAAATGCCTCGTGGTTTTTCTCTATCGATTTCAGATCATATTCATAATTAACCATTATTCCCCAAGAGTCGGCTATCCCTTTTTCCGAACTGTTTGCCCATAGGTTAATCTGCTCAAGGTGCGCACCGTTCCCTAAGTGGAAACGAGAAACCGGATCGAATGGTCCACCTTTTTTATGTTTTGCATCAAGTAGATATTGGATAGCTAGTCGATTTAACTGAGTACTGTTTTGATTCTTGAATTCTTCCGACATATCACGGTCTTGTTCATTCAAAGCATGGATAAGGGTTGTGGTATTTTCATCCAATTCTGGCGCTGTATCTACCCACTTTCTTAGCCCCGGAACCGGTGACATGGTGATAAACCGCTTTAAATTTGGAAGCTCTCGCTTAAGCTCTTCGACCACCTGTTTAATGAGAAAATTACCAAATGAAATACCTCTTAAACCCGCCTGACAGTTAGATATTGAATAAAATACGGCGGTCGTCGCTTCATTTGGGTCAAGCCTTTCTCTTTCACCGGACAGTATCGATTCTATTGTTGTGGGCGTGTGATCGGTAAGGGCTACCTCAACGAAAATAAGGGGTTCTGAGCGCATTGATGCATGGAAAAAACCATAAAGGCGACGGTCTTTTTCTGCTACTCGTAGCCTGAGGTCATCCCAACCTTTGATTTCATGTACCGCTTCATAAGCAATAATTTTTTCAAGAATAGCCGCAGGAGTAGACCAATTAATCACCTCCAAACTTAGAAATCCACGATTAAACCATGAGTTAAAAAGGTGCCGTAAATCATGGTCTAAGCTGGCCAAATTTGAATCTTGTCTGCTTAATGATATTAGATCTTCGCGCATACTGACCAATGCAGCGGTCCCACCAGGAGCTCGATTAAGTTGCCTAATAAGTTCTTGAGAACGAGGTTCTGAAGCAAAGTGAATACGCCTAGCTTCCTTTTTACCAGACGACTGTTTCCAACAACCTATCGCCGATTCTAACGCATCAAAGTTAACGCCAAAATCTTCAAAAAGAGCTTGAAAAAAACCAGTTTTTCCTCGTCCGTTAACGCCTGATAGTTGTCTAGTATTTCTCTAGAAAGCGCCAAGCTTGTTGCTTCACCTGTATTATTTAACAATTGGTCACATTTTTCAGCAGGTGTTAACTCAACGTTATTGGAGATCATTGTGCTACCTATTTCCGTAACACGAAACATCAAATCCCCTATCATATTTGTCCAGTTAGGCATGGTGAACCCCTTTAGTGAAAGGTAACGACTATTTATCGACTGTCATACTGATCGATTGTGCCGATAGCTTGATATCAAGTTGAAGGCTGCCTTCGTTGATCAGCCAACGTTTAATACTATATTTTCTTGCCCCACTGCTATGCATTGGATCTTTTAACGCGAAATCATTTGCCTCTTCAAATGTTCGAGCGCGATAGATAATAAATCCCGTTCCATCCATATATTGCCCAGAAGGGTCTGAGATAGGACCAGCAAACATAAGAATGCCCAACGACTCTAATTCAGCCTGATACGCCAAATGCAAAGGTAAATTGCTTTTCACCGCTTCTAGACCTTCGTTTGGCGTACTTTCAACAATAAACACTTCCATTGCGAGTGAGCCTCGCGCTTTCGCTTCCGCTTTATATTCGTTCCAAGGAATCATCTTTTTCGCCTCCACTTGTAAAGCAAATGTTAAATAAAAATATCGATATTATTTGACATAACAGTAAATCATCGCTAAAAGTTATGCAAGTGTTAAGTTTTTGTAACAAACAACCCTGAAGGCCAGAATGAAATTTACAATATGGCAACATTTAAAAATTTGCCAATTCATTCTCTTTATTTCGCTATAAGGTGCTCTACAACTAACACGAATTAAATAAAGAAGTACGAATAGAAGAGACAGTTAGAAATAGAAGGAAAATGATTTTTCTATCGAGCAATTGAGTTTTTACTACTGATAAATAAGAAACTTATCAAATACGACAGACAAGGAAAACGTAATGACAGGTCAACATGTAAATGAGTCAGACGAATTGAACTTAGAATTAGCACGAGCGGCTGCACAAGAAAAAGTGCGAGCACTTCGAGTTCGAAAACCAAGATTAGATAAAGACTCAATTGACGTCATTCTTAACGATGCACGATCTCACTATGCTTGGGCAGACAAGCCTATCCCTGAAGAATTACTAAAAGAGCTGTATCAAATTGTCTCCAATGGAGCGACTAGCATGAATTGTAGCCCCGCTAGATTTTTTTCGTTACCTCGTCGGAGGGAAAAGACCGACTTGCTGCATCACTAAAAGAAAAAAATATCGACAAAATGCGCGCAGCACCAGTAACCGTCATCATTGCCCACGATTTAGAGTTTTGGCAAAAGCTACCCTTTCTTTTTCCACATGAAGATAGAACACCGCTTTTTAGAGGAAAACCTGAGTATTGCGAAAGAACAGCTTTTTTAAATGGAACGCTTCAAGGTGCCTACCTGATGATCGCGGCACGTGCCTTAGGGCTCGACATTGGCCCAATGTCTGGTTTTTCAAATCAGATTGTCGACGACACATTTTTTGCTGGGACAACTTTAAGATCCAACTTCTTATGCAACTTGGGCTATGCCGATGAAAATGCCCTATTTCAAAAATTACCAAGGTTCGAATTCGAAGACGTATGCACATTCGTTTGAATATAACGCGTAAAGCACAATTAGAAACAGAATTTAAGACGGTGAAAAGCTCCACATAATAATCCTGTCTGCTCTATCAAGAAAGTTAGAACTGAAAGACGACATTTAACGTATTAAGACGAAAGTAAAGGATGAACAAGATGAAATTTTCAAAGCAACTACATATACAAGGCCTAGGAATGGCAATGGCCGTTTTAATGTCTTTACCTGCTACCGCTACAGAAACAATTAAAGCCGTCGTTATCGATGGTTATCCTGCTAAATCAATGTGGGTACATGAGTTTACCAACTTCTTTATTCCGGAAGTGAATGAGAGGCTCGCTAAAACCGGCAACTACGACATTAAATGGCAAGAGTCCTACGGTGGTTCCATAGTAAAACCCAAAGCAGTACTGGAAGGGATAAAACTGGGCTTGGGCGATATTGGTATTGTTACTACAATATTCCATAGCTCTAAACTTCCAAGCCAATCACTTGCAGCCGTCACTCCCTTTATCTCCGATGACGCTCGAGTTGTAGCTAAAGCAATTGATGAAATTGCCAAAGAATACCCAACAATGCAAAAAGAGTTCGCTAAGCAGAAACAAGTTTACCTAGCAACCGGCGTCGTGTTGAACACCTATCAACTTTATAGCAAAAAACCAGTCACAACCGCGAGCGATCTTAAGGGCAGTAAAGTCGCTGGCGCTGGAACAAACTTACGATACCTAGAAGGCATTGGTGGTGTAGCTGGAGTAAGGGGTGGATTAACCGATTTTTACAATATGCTAGCGACTGGGTTGGTCGATCACGCGATGCTTTGGCCTGAAGCGGCTAAAACGTTCAAGATTGCAGAAGTAGCACCTTACATGACCCAAGTTAATTTTGGTGCGGTCAACACCAAAACAGTGACCGTTAATGAACGCTTTTGGAAAAAGCTTCCAGATGAAGTGAAAACCGTTTTACAAGAAGTGGCGGTTGAATATCGAGATCACCTTGCAAACTTAGCAATGGATCGAGCACAAGAAAGCCGAGAAGCCTATGTTGCGGCAGGCGGGACCATTGTTAGCATGACCCCTGAAGCACAAAAAGAATGGGCAGATTCTATGCCAAATCTTGCTAAGGAATTAGCAGAAACATTGGATAAGTCTGGCGAACCAGGAACAGAGATCATACGTGCTTATATCGATAAATTAAGTGCACAGGGTGCGAAGCCTGTACGTGATTGGACCGTCGACCTGAACTAAACGTAAATGAGACCAGTGAATTCGACAGGGAGTCCAATTAATGCTTAGTTTATTGATAAAGGTAGTAAAGCCTTTTTCACGCATCACTAATGGCATCGCTATGGTCGCTAACACAGCAGGAACACTCGTCGTGTTGCTGCTCGTGTTGGCTGTAGATTATGACGTGATAGCGAGAGGCTTATTTAATAAACCTTTTATGGGGGCGGTAGAAGTCGTGCAATTTTCTATGGTTCTTATTGTATTTTTACAATTACCCGATGTTATACGAGTGAATCGATTAACACGCTCAGAAGGCTTTTTAGTTTTGATGAGACCAAGATTTCCTCGATTTACTCAGTTTGTAAGAAAAGTCATAGACGCTATTTCTGCACTGTTAATGGTGTTAATCGCTATAGCTATCTGGCCTGAGTTTTTAGATATGTTAGAGACCAAAGATTACTTTGGAATACCCGGCGTATTTATCGCTCCATGGTGGCCAATAAAACTCACCATATTTTTGAGTGCTGTACTCTGCTCTTTAATATTTATATTCAAGGTTATTTTGGGTGACCAAAAAGCAGACTCACCAACGTTAGGAGACAAATCATGAGTCCTATGGAAATTGGTTCCCTTTCTGTTATCGCGATTATTATTTGTGTTTATATTGGTGTGTATATTCCTGTTGCATTAAGTATGGTTTCTATCGCAGCAATATGGTTACTAAGAGATGATTTTGAACTCTCTATTAATCTTCTCAAGATCGCTGTTTCTGACAGTGTGATGGAGTACACCTTTGCAACTGTGCCTTTATTTACCTTTATGGGGCTGATTGTATCAAAAGCTGGAATGGGTTCAGACATCTATCAGGTAATGAACTCCGGCTTTAAAAATGTTAAAGGTGGGATCGGCATGGCGACTGTCGGTGCCAACGGTATTTTTGCAGCCGTCACCGGTTCGTCTATCGCATCCGCATCGGTTTTTGCAAAAGTATCGGTTCCGCAGATGTTGAAGTATGGCTATAACCCACGCTTCGCTGTAGGTGTCGTTGCTGGTTCTTCTGTTTTAGGCATGATTATTCCACCGTCTGCAATGCTGATCATCTACGCATTTGTAGCAGAGCAATCCGTCGGCGATATGTTTTTAGCGGGTGTTGTCCCTGGTTTGCTTCTCACCTTAACTTACATGATATCTATCTGGGTAATGGGTCGATTTTTCACCAACTTTATTGGAGGAACCGCGTTTGTAGAATCTGACTGGATGTCTTTGCGCGAAATACTTGAAAAAACTGTCCCTCTAATTGCGTTGATAACCATTGTATTAGGTGGCATTTATACTGGGTGGTTAACACCGGTTGAAGCTGGTGCTGCGGGCGCAGCTTGTGGCCTTGTTATCGCATTTGCTCGACGAAAAATGACGCTAAGAATATTTTGGGAAGCACTTATAGAAACCGGACACATTACCGCTTCAATATTATTCCTTATAACCGCAGCGTCGATATATAGCCGTATGTTAGGAATCGCGGGGTTACCGAACGAACTAGCAGAAATGCTTGAACAACATCAAATGACCATTTTCATGACCATGTTTATTTATGTTTGTTTAATGCTTTTTCTAGGCACGTTGCTGGATACCGCATCCGTCATATTAATTGTTGTCCCTCTATTTTTACCACTGATTGAACCCATGGGTTTGAGCTTAGTCTGGTTTGGCATAGTGACCGTAGTTGGTGCCGAAATTGGCTTGCTTACACCGCCTCTGGGAATCAGTTGTTTTGTTATTAAGTCCAGTTTAGACGATGAACGGATCAGCCTCAAAGATGTATTTATGGGCGCTCTTCCATTTGCATTTGTAATGCTCTTAGTACTGATAGTATTAATTAAATATCCAGTATTGAGCATAGGAATTTTGAATTAAAAGGATAGAACATGCGAACTGTTACTGCAGAAAATATTACCGACACCTTTATTGGTTATTTTGGTGACGATACAGACCCGAGAGTAAAACAGATAATGTCTAGCCTTGCACAACATCTGCATGGCTTTGTTAAGGAAACACAGTTAACACACGATGAATGGCGACTTGCCCTTGAACTGCTTAAATGGACGGGTGACATTACCACAGACGAAAGAAATGAATTTGTACTTCTCTCGGATGTACTTGGTGTCAGCTCGCTAGTGGATATGATTAACTCTCATCCAGAAGCCACTAGCTCAAGCGTATTAGGCCCATTTCATGTATCCGATGCGCCACCGATGGACCTAGGCGCTGATTT
This sequence comes from Vibrio algarum, assembly GCF_028204155.1. Taxonomy (NCBI): domain Bacteria; kingdom Pseudomonadati; phylum Pseudomonadota; class Gammaproteobacteria; order Vibrionales; family Vibrionaceae; genus Vibrio; species Vibrio algarum. Next base: position 2,421,262 of record NZ_JAQLOI010000001.1, read on the forward strand.
CAAACGTCATTATGAAGGTGAAATCATTCTTGTTGAAGGTGTTGTAAAGGATACCTCTGGTAACCCTATAGCAGGTGCCACTATCGATATTTGGCAAACAGCGCCAAACGGCATGTATTCATCTCAAGATGAAGAGCAAGACATCAATAGCTTCCACGGTATTTTTACCACAGACGAAAATGGACGCTACGCCTTCACAACCGTTCGTCCTGTAAGTTATACCGTACCAAGTGACGGCCCCGTAGGTAAACTTTTAGATGCCACTGGTCGTCACCCTTGGAGACCCTCCCATCTTCACTACATTGTGAACGCTGAAGGCTATCGTTCTTTGGTTACTGAAGTATTCCCTGATGATGACCCATATTTGGACCAAGACACTGTCTTCGGGGTTCGAGAGGACCTCGTCACCACGTATAAGCCTCAAAAAGCAGGTACATTTCCAGAGGAAGGTTTTGAATTGTCAGGAAAAGTAGACGGGCCTTATTCACGTATTGATTTTGACCCTATTTTGTTAAAGAAGTAGGGTACTAAATACCTAGCGGATAAGCGATATCAGCTATATTCTCGCCCTCAAAAATGAGGGTGAGAATAGCTTTAACCAAATGATATTATTGAATTAAATTAGTCACCCAGTCGGTAACAAATATCAGTACACTAATCAGTAACCCTTCTCCAACAGCGACCGCTAAGATAATTTGCTTTCGAGCCAGCCCCGCTAACCTTGCTAAATAAACAATCAACTCAGTAAAAACTAATGGGAAAAACGCCCAACCAGCAATAGCCGGAATACCCATGGTATTAATCCAGTGTTGAGCACGTTTAATGGCTTTACCCGGTAGTGCATTTATACGTTTCTGCATATCCAAATAATCGATAGCTAGGCAAACCAAATAAGAAGAGACACAAGACATTGTCAGCGTAACCAAAAAGAGCAGCCACGGTTCTATGGCACTTGCCATCATCAAAATAATGGGCATTGTTGGGATAAAAAGTAACCCTCTTAAAGAAATGATAAGCGCATAGACCGTTAAAAAGTACCATTGATACGTTTCTATTCCTTCTTGCATTTCATCAATGCTATAGGTGTTATTTAGCCAGTTCATACCCAAAATAGCCGTGACGACGATACCAAGCCATATAAGAAGCTTTAAATGCGAAGTCATCGCTTACCTCCTCCCTTTTTATCTGGGCAAGTTTGATGTAATCGTGCTGCTTCACAACTTTTTTTACTATGACAGCGTAACCCTGAAACCTGCCAAGATACGTCTATTGTTCTATGCTTAGCGATGATCGTGTACTGGCAGCGCTCGGGGTAATCATGAACAACCAATATCCGAGCGAAAAAGGTGCTTTTATTTCTACTTTCAGGTAACTGGCTCTCTAACTGCTCAAAGATACTTTCATCGTCTATCGCTTGTTTATCTATTTCCCATTCAGCTATCAGTTCACTCTTGGTCAGTACCTTATGATCGGTAAACTTATATTTGGGTAAAATTTCTAAACCAGTATTTAGTACACTTTTAAAAATAGGAGGAATATACACCGCACACAAAATCGTGAGGAATATAGAAATGACAAGAGCAATGATAACTCGAAATACCATTCTCATTACTTTGGAGCTCAGGAAAGTAACCTTTACCTTTTCAGACAACTTCATCAAAAACACCCCTAAAGTAAAATGAACTGTATTAGTACGCTTAAAGCGTCTAAAAAAAGATAACTATGAGTGATAAGTTAACCAGTTGAATAGTCAAAAGCAATCTGAAACGTAAAGATAGTGACGAACAAAGCCTTGCAACTAAACTAGGAGGTAGGATCATGATTCTTGTAGCGGACCCATCATTCCCATAGGCGCTATCGTCATTCTCGTGAATACGGGAATCTGGGTAATTGTAGACCTCCACTTTCGTGGAGATCATGTGGGTTTATTTTCAATCACTTCATTTATGTCCTGAACGCTGCTGCTCTTTCAACGCTCGTTTTTCCTTTTTACGTTGTTCAATTAGATACGCCGCTTCGCCACCTACGTGGGTTTCACCGCGCGCTTTGGCCAGCTGTACTTGTTTTTCACGTTCGCGAAAGCGTGCTTTTTGCTCGTCGCTGTGCTTATCAATGCACTTAGGGCAGCTAACCCCTTTTTCAAAATGTTCCGACGCTTGCTCTTCACTTGTGATGGGTAGTCGGCACGCATTACACACATCGTAGCTACTTTTTCTAGTTGATGATTAACGGCAACACGCCCGTCAAAAACATAGCAATCGCCTTGCCACAGACTTTCATCTTCCGGTACTTCTTCTAGGTACTTAAGAATGCCACCTTCAAGATGGTACACTTCATCAAAGCCTTGCTCTTTCATGTAGGCGGTTGATTTTTCACAACGAATACCACCAGTACAGAACATGGCAACTTTCTTATGCTTGGCAGGGTCTAAATTATCCGCAACGTATTGTGGAAACTCGCGGAACGTTTCAGTATTAGGATTCAGCGCATTTTTAAATGTTCCGATATCGACTTCATAGTCATTACGAGTATCAACCAATAGTACTTCTGGGTCCGAAATTAGATCGTTCCATTCGCTAGGCTTAACATAAGTTCCGACTACGTTAAGAGGGTCGATCCCTTCTATTCCCATCGTCACGATCTCTTTTTTCAGTTTGACCTTAGTGCGATTAAAAGGCTGTTCTTCACTGAATGACTCTTTGTAAACCACATTGGCTAGACGAGCATCGTGTTTAAACCATTGCAGCAAATTATCTATTGATTCTCGTTTACCTGCGACAGTGCCATTAATCCCCTCACTGGCAAGTAACAAAGTACCGCGTATTTTGTTTTGTTTTAAGAATTCGGTTAACGGCTGGCGAATTTCTTGATAATCATTTAACGTGACAAACTTGTAAAGCGCACAAACAACGTATTGAGACATAGTTTTTCCTTCTGCGAACTGGAACGTAAATCCAGAGCATCTGTTCATTTTCTTATACCAAACTAAGTAAAATGATGATTGATTACTTTTTTGATACGGGTGATTAAATCGCGGGAAGTATAACCAAGCGCAGGCAGGACAAAAACCAACTAAAAATAGGGCTATTTACCAGTATATAATATGCAGACATATAGAATTATAAAATGCAGGGTTTAGCCTATCAAAGTGACATAAATACAAACAGCACCACTTTATAGTAATGCCGTTCGGTTAGTGCTAAATACTTCCTCATTCTCGTGAAAACGGGAATCTTGGCTGTGCTAGTTCCCCATTTTCATGGGGATGACGTCGGTTTTCGTCGGGATTACTGGTTTAAATGACCTTAACCGAACAGCATTAGCCACTTTATCGGGCGCTGTTTGTATTTATAAAAATATCTATTTCACTTAACTCTTGGGGGCTATATCACCACCACCTAAAGATTGATAAAGCTTAACCTGAGTTAAAAACTGATTATATCGATTTACCAACACCGATGATTCAATACTGCGTCTCGACTCCATGGCATTAATCCAATCAATCATGTCACTCGCTCCATTTTGATATCGGCTGGCATAGATACGCTCTATCTCCTTAGCGTTTACATACTGCTCTTTAATAACGTTACCTTGATAGCGGTAGCTCTCTTTTGTAGTCAATAAATTGGCCACCTCTTCAAATGCTTGATAGATCGTGTCTCTATAGTCGACAACGGCCATCTCATAGTCGACTTGGGAGATACTTTTGTTCAGCTCCATTTGATTCCACTCTAAAAAAGGTAAGACAATTCCACTGCCTAATTTGGCGACCGGGTTTTGTAATAACTCCACCAAATTTGAAGACGAGGTACTTAGTGAACCGGTTAGCGTCAATGTGGGCATATAGCTTGCTGCTATCGCATCTTTGCTCGCGAGCGATGATTTTAGTGCATACAAACTGGCTTTTACATCCGGTCTGCGAAGCAACAAATCAGCGGGTATTCCAGCCTCCACATCAGGTACAGGCCTTGCCGATAATTGGTCGATAGTCACACCCGTATCCTGTAAAGGTTGATTAAGCAATATAGATATGGCGTTTTGAGTTTCTGATAGCTCTTGTTGCAATTGATTTAATTGAACCTTTTGAGTAAACAAGGTTTGAGTCGACTCAAGCACTTCTAAATAGGTGGCAGAACCCGTGTCATACTTATTTTTAGTCAAGGTCGCAACGCGCTCTGTACCTATGATGTTCTGCTCTGTCAGCGCTAGCATCTGATTTAGGTAAGCCACTTTCCAATACAACGTCGCTGTCGTCACAACCAAACTTTGCGCCGTGCTTTCTCTGTCTTCATAACTTGCTCTTGCTGTCCATTCATCGGCATCGGCAGCAGCATCTACACGACCCCAAAGGTCCAACTCATAGCTCAAGGATAAACTCGTACTAGAGCTGTTCTCTGTGCTATCGCTGTCAATATCATACTCCGAAGATGAATCCTGTGAAAAACTCACGTTCGGTACTTTGTTGTTTTCACTCACGCCAGCGACCAAACGTGCTTTTCTTAGCGTAAGTGTCGCTTTTGCCATGTCGCTATTAAACGCCAACACCTGATCGATTAAACTATTTAACTGCGGGTCTTCGAATAACGTCCACCACTCATCAACTTGAATCACCGCCGCTTCTTTTTGATTTTGTGGCTCAACATTCATGTCCAGCTCTAACTTCTCGGGCCAAATTCCCGGGACGTCTAATTCTGGCGATTGATAATCACTGCGCATGGCGCTGCACCCAAACAGCGTGGTTGCGCATAACATCAACGCAATAGAACTATGTAATCTTGTTTTCATTTTATTATTCCTCGCCCTAATCTCTTGAGAGCGCATCAACAGGGTTAAGTTTTGCGGCATTACGGGCAGGAAGATAGCCAAATAAAATACCTATTAGCGTCGAACAGGCAAAGGCCGCAATGACGGACGAACTGGTATAAATCATCTGGAAGTCGCTGCCAGTGTAGGCAAAGATGACCCCGACCATATAAGCAAGTCCAATACCCAATGCCCCACCACAAAAGCAGACCAATACCGCTTCAATCAGGAACTGACGCATAATGTCAGTCTGTCTAGCGCCCACCGCCATACGTATGCCTATTTCTCGCGTCCGCTCTGTTACAGATACCAACATGATATTCATCACGCCAATACCACCAACGACCAGAGATATAAACGCAATAGCCGAAATAAGCATGGTCATGGTTTGTGAGGTCTGCTCAATACTTTTGCGCACCGTGTCGGTGTTAATAGTGAAGAAGTCCACCAACCCATGACGCATGGTCAGTAGGCTAATAATGCCTTGTTCTGCTGCATCGCTAGAGACATCATCTTTAACTCTTACGGTGATATCACTGACATAATTTTGTCGAAAGATTCGCCCTGAGACCGTTGTATAAGGTAGCCAGATATTCAGTTCATCGCTGTTGTCAGACACACTTTCAATCGGTTCTGTTACGCCAATCACCCGAACAGGAAGACGCCCAAGAAAAATGACGCTGCCAAGCGCCTCACCATCAGAAAAAAGCTCTTCTTCTGTGTTTGCGTCAATAATGGCAACTTGTTCCAATGTTTCGACGCTATCTTCACCAAAGTATTGCCCTTGCGCTAAATCATAACCCCGCACACGGAAAAACTCCGTACCCACTCCTTGAACCGAGCCACTGACGGTTTCACTAGAATAGCGAATAGCCACATTCGCTCGCACCGTTGGTGTAACGCTGTCGATAAATGGTAATGTTTTAAGTGCCACCGCATCTTCCGCGGTCAGCGAACGAACTCGGCCAGAACGACGGTCTCCTCGCCCTGTTCCGGGCTTGATTTCAATGGTATTGGTTCCCATTGAGGCTATATTGTCTAAGATTGCCTGCTGCGACCCTGTGCCTAATGCGACAACCGATACAACAGATGCAATACCGATAATAATACCCAGCATAGTAAGAAAGGTGCGTAAACGGTGGTTGGACATGGCAAGCATCGCCATTTTCAGTGCCTCAAAATATCCTGTCCAATTTATGGTGAACTTTGCTTTTTTCTTTTTTCTTTTGAAGCTTCACGGCTTACAACAGACTGACTAAGATCGACCATCGGGCGATGTTGCTGGTCACCAATCACCTCGCCGTCTTTTATTTCAATGACTCTATCTGCAAACCCGGCCACATGAGGGTCATGAGTAACCAAAATAATGGTATGACCATCTTTGTGTAGCTCTTGAAGAAGCTTCATCATCTCCTCGCCACTACTGCTGTCTAACGCACCAGTCGGCTCATCCGCAAGAATTACGTCACCACCATTGACTAATGCTCTGGCAACACTGACTCGTTGCTGCTGGCCACCACTAAGCTGGCTTGGTCTATGATCGAGCCGATCACTTAAACCAAGACGGGTAAGAAGATTTGTTGCTTTTTCTTGTCGTAACTGTTTGTCTTCATTGGCGTATAACGCTGGAACTTCCACATTTCCTAAAGCGGTTAAATCACCTAAAAGATGATATCGCTGAAAGATAAATCCGAAGTGTTCACGTCTAAGTTTCGCAAGCTCGTCTTCACCCATAACAGACGTGTCTTGTCCGTTGATGAAGTAACTCCCTTTACTCGGCTTATCTAAGCAACCAAGGATATTCATTAGGGTCGATTTACCTGAACCAGACGTCCCAATAATAGCGATCATCTCACCACGATGAATCTGCAGGTTAATATCTTTTAGAACCGTCAGCTCCTGCTCACCAGCGTAGAAAGAACGGCCGACACCGACAATATTTAAAAGTGCTTCAGCCATATCTTATCGCCCCATGCCTGGTCCGGGACCACCTTGTCCAGGCATTCCGCCCTGTTGAGAAGCGCCTAACGATAGTCCAGAAACCGTCACACTAGAACCAGTCGACTCACCGACAACCACCTCTTCACCTTCGTTAAGGCCAGACAGTATTTGAGCGTACACTTTATTGTTGATACCTACTTTAACATCTCGATACTCAACAGATTCTCCACGTTTAACTTGAACCTGATAAGACGGCGTTGGCCCCGGCTTCTCAACCAATATTTGTGATGGGACAAGCAAGGCGTCTTCAGCGCTTTGCAAAACAACCGATACTTGAGCGGTCATCCCGATACGCAACATATTTTCTGGGTTCTCTACATCAAAGAGCGCGTTATAGTAAATCGCTTCATCATCGCCGATCATAAGGTCGCTATCATCACCATTTAACAGTGTCGGACCCGGCTCAATCGCTCTTAACGTTCCGTGAAATTTCTTGCCAGTTGCACCCAAAATTGTGAAATAAACTTCCTGGCCAGCCCTCACATTGATGATGTCGGCTTCAGAAACTTGCGCCTTAATGGTCATCACATCTAATTGCGCCAACTCAATAATGCTCGGCGTACCTTGATTATTGTTGACGGTTTGTCCCTCCTCCACTGATACATAAATCACCGTGCCATCAATTGGGGAGCTAATTGTCGTGTAACCAAGATCCAGCAAGGCATTATCGACACTAATAATCGATTTCTCTTTTTCAGCACTTAACTGATCCAGATCCGCTCGATAAACGGCCAACGTCGATTCCGCAGTGTCATAATCCGATTGAGACGTAGCACCATCTTTAAGCATCTTTTTCTTGCGATTGAACTCCGACAATGCGCCTTTTATCTGAGCTTGCTTTGCTCGGTACTGTGCTTCAATACTTTTGAGCGAGGCTTCTGCTTCTTTAAGTGCATTCTGTTGCGTTAGGTTGTCGATTTGGGCAATCAAACTCCCCTGCTTTATCTCATCGCCTAACTGAACATCTATTTTTTCGATCAAACCTGAAACCTGAGCACCGACGCTAACCAATTTGGACGGATATAGCACACCGTTAGTTAGCACCACGCTTTCAATATCTCCACGTTTGACTACATCGGTAGTAAACACACGCTGAACCTGTCCCTCCATTGTGTATTTATACCCAACACCTGCAACGATGCCTCCGACGAGAACAAGCAACACCAATGTCTTTTTAATACTGTTTTTCATTTGAATCTCTTGAGTTTTCTTAAGTTATTTTTTTTCAATGTTCGATGTAACGAGCGAATCGATAACGGGCGCGCACGGTGGCATTCCAGATGGTGGCTCCTTAGGTTCTTTTTCTTCTGTGTGATCGCTCGGTTCTGAGTTTGGCTTTAATCGAGGTTTTGGTGGCGATTGGCAGCTTCGCGTAAAGCTAACGGTTAGAGAATCTGAATCCAAAATTAAACCACTCATATGTTTTCTGAGCGTTGATTCTGAAACCGGCTCTATTTCAGAAATATCTAAGAGACTGGAAAGGGCATAAAGATGGAAAGAGTAGTTCTTTTTTCCTGGGCCTTTGGAGCAAGGTGGTGAATATTCATTGTTACTGTTAACGACATTGCCACCAAGGGTTCCAACCGAGTTTCCGGTAGTGACACCAGAAGTGTCCACAGGGATGTTGTACATTGTCCAATACCAGCGTAACCCTTCAGCCTTAGCTGATTTTGGTGGGGGCGGTGGCCTATTTTCTTCCTTACTAGATAATTGGGATTCTGGTTTTGACTCTAGTTCTAGATCTAACTCTGGTTCTAGATCTAACTTTGATTTCGAATCAACCCTCGTGTCAGGCATATGATCCATAATCACAACCAAACTCTGAGTTTCATCCGGTACACCGCTCCAATTTAACGGTGGCGAAATACCTTCACCTTCACAGGTAAATTGAACGGGTAATAACGCTCCATCGGAAAAAGCGGGGCTGGTCAGTTCGAGGGATTCATTGGCCTTAGTGGCCGCAGAAATAAACAGTGTCAGGGTTACAATCGGGACAATGATTTTTGCATGCATAACCTAAATTCCATATCGATTAAAGTAACTATTTTATGAGTTACCCTAAGTCTATCGATTAGGATTCGGAGATGGATGACAATACTGTCATTTAACGATTGGTAACAACAACCTCATAGAAAAAACATCGTTTTCACTTGGTTCAAGAATAAGATCACCACCATGCGCACGGGCAATTTCTTTCGCTAAACTTAGCCCTAAACCACTACCAGATATACCTTGCGTATAGTCTGGTTCTCCTCGATAAAAGCGCTCAAAAAGCTGGTTCCTAACTTCGTTTGAAATTGGCTGGCAAGCGTTACTAATACGAATTTCTAAAGTGGTTCCTGTCAAATTGGTTTGAATGGATACTCCTTTATCAAAAATACTGTAGCGCATGACATTGACTAGCAAATTATTAAAAAGTTGCCTTAGCAGAACGATATCACCTTTTAAAATAAGATTTTTTTCAATAGAACAGTGCAGTATCAGATCATCTGAAAGCAACTCCATATCGGCTGTCAGTTCATCTAATAACTCGGTCATGTTTATCGGTTCTAGATGAAGCGCCATAGATCCAGAATCGGCCTGCGAAAGTAGTAACAATTTACGAGTGATCGCCGACAAGTGCCCCACTTCGTCAAGAATAGCATTAAGATCTAATTGGGAAGGATTTTCACAATTAACCGCTTGTTCAAGCTTGCCTCTTAACACTGTTAGAGGTGTTTTAAGCTCATGGGCAGCATCGGCGGTAAAGCGTGACGTTTGCTGAAAGCTTTCTTCCAATCGATTCAGCATAGTATTGTAAGTATTGATGAGTAATTTAAATTCTTTATCTTCTTTGTGCTCAGGCAAGCGGTGGCTGAGATCTTTCTGGGTCACCAACGCCATCGACTTGTGCAAGCGATTTATCGGCCGAATGGTATTGCTAGCGATAAACCATGCTCCAAGAATACTAAGTAATAGTGAGAAAGGAATAACAACAATTATTGTCGATTGTAAGGTACTTTCTAATTCACGGTTCGTGGCAGCAACGTCAACAGCCATAAAGCTCTGCGTCGTTGGGGTTTGATAAAAACTGGCGCGCCACTGGTTGTTCTGGTGTTCAAAAAACGCATACTGACAAAGCGGCTCGCTTCTTTTGCTACTGGGTGGTTCTGATATGTCTGCATCAATCCAATTTAGATTGCTGATGATGTGCTGCACATCATCACCTTTCGACTTTGTTAAGATGCCATCCTTATTAGATTCAACCAATATCATTAATTGCTCAGAAGAACTGACACGTAGCTTGTCCACTAAGTCGTCAATCAGTTTGCTACCTGACAACTCTCTGTCTTTTGACATCAACAAATTTGGCGGGGGACTATTTATACCATGCTTTGGCATAATACGTTTTGCTTCCATACAAAGGCGAGAATCGAGATGATCAAGTTCCACCTTCATAATACGCGACCAACTTAGAGTAACCACCACTGCAAGCACTGCGCTCACGGTGAGAATAGAGATGGTAAAAATGCGAGTGCGAAAATACATTCAATAACCTTAACGAGGGGTTAAACGGTAACCAGTACCGCGTACCGATTCAATTGCACCCACCATTTTTCCTGCACTCTCTAGCGAAGCAAGTTTGCGACGGATCCGTTTAATGCACACGTCCACCACATTGGTACAAGGGTCAAAATCGTACCCCCAAACATGCTCCAACAATTGCCCCCGGGTTAATACTTGATTCGGTGAACGCATCAGATGTTCTAATAAACTAAATTCTCGGCTAGTCAATTCGATAGATTGATCGTGACAGTTGATACTTCGATTAATGCAATCAAGTCTTAAGGAGCCTACTTCAACCACGTGTTGTTGCGTACCTTCGTGGCGTCTGAGTAATGCATGGATACGAGCATTTAATTCTTCCACATAGAAAGGTTTTGCTAAATAGTCGTCTGCACCCATCTCTAAACCCTGAACCCTATCACCCAATTCATTACGCGCTGTAAGGAGAATAATTGGCGTATCTATACCTGCTTGACGAAGAGAGCGAAGAATATCCAACCCATCACGGCCCGGGAGCATAATGTCGAGAATGATAACATGGTGAGTATTTTTACTTGCTACCTCATAACCTTGATTGCCATCGGAACAGTGTGTGACATCAAAATTTTTTGCACGCAAACCGTCACAGATAAAATCCGCTATTTTTTGTTCATCTTCGACAAGCAATATATTCATTGAGTTGGGTCCTTAGGCGACGAATGAAAGTATGTCACCTGATACGCTGTTCTCGCAACAACTATGACAATATTGTCATTTTAATCGAACAAGGACACATAAATCGAACAAGGAAATCGAACAAGGACACACACCTTAAACCCGTGTTGAAGAGATACGTTAAATGACAAACAAAGCTCACCAGCCATTCGACCCACCTATGCGGATGCTGGAGTTATTGAGCTGGTAAATAAAAATACTTTCTTAACCGCCAAGACAAAGTTAAACTCTAATCTCTTCAATCCCAATCCAACAACATTAACACACTAAAAATCAAAGGCTTTATATGTCAGATGAAAGAGTTAAGTATTCAGAAATGGACAGTTTGATATCTACCACGACCAAAGATAGCCACATCACATATTGCAATGAAGATTTTTGCCAGGTTGCTGGGTACTCGGCAGAAGAACTAAAAGGCCAACCACATAACGTCATACGTCATGAAGACATGCCAAAAGCAGCTTTTGGTCAGTTATGGGCTTACATCCAATCAGGAAAAAGTTGGATGGGGTTGGTTAAAAATAAATGCAAGGGCTCTGGACACTATTGGGTCTCGGCATTCGTGACACCTATTATGGATAAAAACGGTAACGTTTATGAATATCAATCCGTACGGACACAACCAACAGATGAACAGATATCACGAGCAGAAGCCTTATACAAAAAACTAAAATCAGGTTCAGTAACACCAAGAAGAATCCATTGGCTAACGCTTGTCATTGCGCTCATTCCTGTCCATTTAATCGCGGTTTTACTTCATCACGTTGAGCTATACAGTGGGAATGTTGCTTTGACCTTATCTGTTCTTATCTGTCTTTTACAATTGATGTGTGCCATGCGCTTTCGAACGCGTCTTTCTTCGGTAAATAAACACGCCACCGATCAATATGACAACCCTCTAATGGAACAGCCCTATACAGGCCATTGCGACGACTTATCACGCGTCGAGCTGGCAATGATGATGAAAAAAGCGGAACTTAGAGCGGCTACCTCTCGTGCTGATGAAACCTCAGAAGATATATTAACCACTGTTGAAACTGAATCAGCAAACAGCCAGAAAATAGATAGTGAGCTTCAGGAACAAGACATTGCAACGGATGCTATCGCGCAATCTGCAGAACAGATGCTTGCTTCTGTTAACGACGTGTCCCAGCAGGCCGAAAAGAGAACCGAATTTGCACGTAGCGCAGGAGAAAAAGCGAAAGAAGGTGAATCCAAAGTAGATAATGCCGTTAATGCTGTTCAAACATTGGGGGCACAATTAGCTGACTCGTCAGTGACACTTGATAAGCTCAACACCAATGTTGAAAGTATTGAAGACATTTTAGCCATGATTCAAGGTATTTCCGAGCAAACTAATTTGCTCGCACTTAATGCCGCTATCGAAGCCGCTAGAGCAGGTGAATACGGAAGAGGATTTGCTGTCGTTGCTGATGAAGTTCGTTCGCTTTCTGTCAAAACGAATGAGTCTGTTGAAGAGATCCGCTCACGGATAGACATTCTCCAAAAAACCGCTCTCCAAGCCGGAAATATAATGAGAGAAGGCATTACTTCATCAGAACGTAGTGTCGAACTTTCCAATGAAAGCAAATCTGCTTTTCAAGCTATTGTCGATGATATTACTCATATAGGGGAGCAGAGTACGCACGTTTCGCAAGCGCTATCCGAACAAGTTAATGTCGCGAGAACCATTACCGATCACACCCACAGAATGAAAAAGGCGACACGTTCTACAAAATCACTCTCCGAAGAATCCGTCGAAAGAACACAAAAGCTCGTTGCCGACTTAGAGAGCCTTCAACGTTTAGTAAAACAGTTTAGCAAGCGGTAAAAGTTAGTTCGAGGGCGTTTAATCAGCGCCAAATTAACGGGCAAGACAATAAACGGAATAGTGATTAGGGTAACTTAACGGTATGAATCAACCGCGACGCTTAAAGAATATCTGGATGATATTTGTCATCATCTTTATCACGTCATGCACTATGTTTTTTGGTGTGACATATTACAACTGGACTTCAAGCAAGGCGATTGTACTAAGCAAACAACAAACACATGTTGAGCTTTTTAGCAATTCAGTCCTATCATTTTTCGAGTCACAGGAATCACTACTTGATATTCTTGGGGTTCACCTTATCACTCAACATCAATTGCCACAGCATCCCATTCACGACTCCGTTCTTGATAATACAATGAATACCTACCCCGCTTTTTTGGGGCTCGGTCTTGCCGCCTATAACGGACGCCCTTTGATAACGAGTTCTAACTTCGACTTGAGTAAAGTGCCAAATCTTATGAAACTCGAGCAGACCAGAGAGTCATTTATCGAAGCAAGAGACAGCCGGAAGATTCATACTGGACCGACATATACGATAAAAGCACTGGGAAGCCAGACTTTCGCTATGCCTATCCGTAAAGCTATTTTCATACCACGTGACGAATCACCAGCTATTGCGGTGATGACTGCTGGTATTAAATTAGACAATACCCCTATCTTTGGAGGGCATACCGATTTAAAACCTTATCATCAGGTAGAAATAGTACGCAGTGATAAGTTCATTCAATTTAGCACGGAAGGTGAAAGCGTAAATTACACCTCACCGGTCGATGACCGATACTTCGCCTCTTTAGAGCAACATACCAATGACAAACACTATTTCAGTGTTTTCGATTATGAACTGAAAAAGACGAATAAAACATTTCAAATTGTCGCTCATTATGACCCATACCTTGAGTTTTGGTTTGTGTCTAAGATGGACAAACAGTATATATTCAATATTTTCATTACCCGATTTTTCATCAGTTTTTTTATATTTGCGCTATATAACACCGCGTTATTTATGCTCATTCGTTCAATATCCAAATCTGAACAGCAAAATAGGAAAAAATTACTTAAACAAGCAAATCATGACACTTTGACCGGTTTACCAAACCGTTTTTTCTTGCTCGACCAACTTCGCAAAACGATTACTTCCAGTAAGCACATTAGTCACTATCATGCGTTGTTTTTCTTAGACATTGACAACTTTAAAACAATAAACGACATCCATGGGCATGAATATGGCGACACGCTTCTTCAAGAAGCGGCTTCTCGTATCCGACAGTGTCTTCGTGTCGACGATATTCTGGCGCGTTTTGGTGGCGATGAATTTGTCGTTTTATTACCTCAATTAGATGAGTCAAATACTAAAGCTAAGGGTCAGGCAGAGTATATTGTGAATGAATTGCTCACAACTCTTGCTTGTTCTTACTCACTTCACCAACATCAATACCGCAGTAGTGTCAGCATCGGCGTGGTGTTATTTAATAATGATTCGCAGTCTGAATCAGAGCTAATAAAACAGGCTGACATAGCCATGTATCGAGCGAAACGGTCCGGTAAAAATACCGCTTGTTTTTTTGACCCTGAAATGCAAGAAGAAGTGACCAATCAATTTAGTCTTGAAAACGAACTGCGTACTGCCATCACTGAAAAACAGTTTGAGCTTTTCTATCAACCTCAAGTAAATCAGTCTAGTCAATGCATTGGTACAGAAGCGCTAATTCGTTGGATACATCCTGAAAAAGGGCTAATCGGACCGAATCTTTTTATTCCCCTTGCAGAAAAAACGGGGTTAATTATTCCTATCGGTGATTGGGTCTTAAAAACCGCTTGCGAACAATTGAGTCATTGGCAGAAGCGTAAAGAAACCCAACATCTATCACTCTCGGTCAACGTAAGCTACAACCAGTTTCGTCAAGTTGATTTTGTCACTAAAACCCGCGAATTATTGAAAAAGTATGACCTAATAAATGGCACGCTAAAGTTAGAGTTAACCGAAAGTATGCTCGTAAATGACATGGCACAGACGATTGCTCAAATGAACGAACTAAAGAAGCTTGGAGTGGCGTTCTCTCTTGATGATTTCGGTACAGGATACTCGTCTCTCAAATACCTCCAAAAGCTCCCACTGAGTCAATTAAAAATTGACCAGTCTTTTGTTAAAGACATGGAGTCAGATCCTAGCGACCGATCCATCGTGAGAACCATAATTTCAATGTCTGAAGCACTTGGGCTACAGGCCATCGCCGAAGGCGTCGAAACAGTAGCACAAAGAACCATTTTGGAAAAAGAAGGCTGTCTGGTTTATCAGGGGTATTTATACAGCAAGCCCGTACCTATCGCAGAATTTGAAATGTATTTGAAAAACACAGTATAGAATGGCTGTATCCACTAGATAGAACCTAGAAACGCATCTAACAGATAACATTTTCTATTATAGCGAGTGTTATTCTTACTTATAGACAACCTTAAATCGCTCTAAAACTAACAGCATATCTTCATTTGGCTCAATACCTAACTCTTCACATTCTAGGCTAAAAAAGCGCCAATGAGCTTCACGCCACCACGTTAACGACTTATCACCTTCGCCTTCTTCGGCCGCAAATTCAGCCGTCACCTCACTGTATTTACATTCATTCACTGACGTTATTTCTATGATGCAAACCGGTTCACCGTCCCAATTAGTCACCACTTGAAGATGCCCTACTTTAGGCATCGCCTCACCTTCGTGGCTATACCAATATGCCATACTGCATGATGCGCGCTTCTCGCCATGTAAGATCAAATCAGCACACACGTTCGCGTTGTATTCGTCAGCACAAAAATAATCAGCGCTTACAGAAGTGTGATTTTTCGCCACTTCCGCGGGTAATGTTCCTAAGTATTTATCTAAAAAGGACTGACTACTCTGTTCCATAATTCACGTTTCTCCATTAAAAATGTCATATTTTTTACTCACAAAGCTTCGTTTAAATACCGCACAGGCACCTACTTAACCAAGCGCACTCGCGATGAACAATGCGTACCTGTGCAGAAATTTTATTCCCCCGACTTTTCTTCTACTACAGCCTCCAGTGTCAACCCCATATTAAACACCATACGAATAACACCATGAAGTTCTGATTGGTCTCGAAAAATGCCGGTAATACATGTACCACTCTTTATATGTCTGATAACTAGGCTGGAAAATGTTTGTTGCCAGTCTGGTGAAAGATGTTCTGCCACATAGATTTTGTATATTCTGAGCTCATCCTTTTCTGAACCGTTCATACGTATCCGCCTATCTGATTATTAAAAATGATACCCAACCGTCGCGCCCCAACCTACTCCTCCCGCATCACGAGTCTTTCCAGTAAGCTTTACATCAACTGTGGAATAACGGGCATCAATACCAATTGACCAATGTTTGGCAAAAAGATAGTCAACGCCACCACCTACCCAAAAACCCGTACCATTATCTTCATACGTGTTCTTTGTACCCGAGTTGAGTTCTTGGAGTTCAGCAGCAGCAAAGCTAACACCCGCACCTAAATATGGCGCTAATGAATTAGCTAGCAGTTTAGGTTGCCATCTAAAACCTAGATTGACCTCACCTACTGTGGTTTCCGTTTTAACACCCTTGTTTTTTTCTTCATTTCCGCTGCCATACAAATCCAGAGCGACCCCAACTGGAATTGAAGTAGGCTGGTAAGTTATTTGAAAGCCAATAGTATCCATTGAGTCATCTTTACCCCAATCAGATTCGAGCGTTTTCACCCCTAGCAACATTTTAAAAGACATATCGCTTTCTGATGCATTCGCAAGCCCCATTGGTAGAAGCATTAAACCGACAATTGCGCGCTTTTTTATTTTAATAGTCATCATGAGTAAACCTTGTTGTTAAGCCTGATTGCTTAACAACAAGGTTACTTATTCATCGCCTTCACCACATCACCACATGATGTGATTTATACTTCATCACCTTAAGAAAGGATATTGTAAGAACGCGCTTTGTTGATAGCCGCGCGGCGATTGGTTACTCCTAACTTAGAGTAAATGTTTTTAGTATGAGTTCGCAGCGTATTGAGGCTCACAAAAAGCTTAGAAGTAATTTGAGGTCCAGTAAGTTCGGTATCTAACCATTTTAGGACTTCTTTTTCTTTCGCGCTTAGCGGCTCTAATAGAGCTGGCGCAGCTTGAGACAAGAGGGAATCAATTGTCTTTAAACCATATATTTCAAAGAGTCTATTGATCGCCTTAATTTCATGTGGCCAAACTGAATTTCGATTCTCATTTTGTATCGATACCAACTGTTCCAGTGTTTTTTTGGCTAGCGTTGTATCCCCAGATGCACTGGCTCCAATGGTTAATGCTATTTTCTGAACAAGCCGTATATTCGGAGAAAATTCACTTACTTCTATTGAAAATAATGCCTGCTCAACTTTCTCTTGCGAAGTCGGCTCGGCCAATAAATACAATAGATACGAGAAACTATTACTTTGGACATTTTTGTCGAAAGGAGCAGGTATATTTACGCTTTCTAAGTTCCCGTTATTCAGCTGATACACACCTATCCAATACGATGGTGGGCGATGACATGGATTGGGCGTTTCTAAATACAAAGACTCGGCTTCATAGAATAAACGCTTAGCATCATTTTCGCGTTTATCTGCCAAGGCAATTCTGGCTTCAATAAGCGGATATCGATATTTGGCCTCTGGCATAGAACCTAAAGAACCAAACTGCTCTGCAGCGTCAAGTAAGCTTACGGCTATATCAGTATTGCCCTGCTCAAACTCAACTTCTGCTAGCAAAAGGTACACATCCGCACAGCCTTCAATCGTGTATCCTGTATTTTGCTCATTGATGCCGATAGCAAACTCTACGACACTTTTTGCTTTAGTAAGCCAACCAAACTGATAATAAAAGTCGCCAAGCAAAAAACGACTGGTTATCTGAGCGCTTTTGTCTTTAGACCTGTCCATGTTTGCTACAGCGGCGTTCAGGCAAATTTCAGCTTCATTTATTTTTCCTTCTCTCCACAAAGCAATACCTTCTAATGCTCGGGATGAGCCTCGCCACACTTGCTCTTCAATGGGGAAGACTTGTAGTGCTTGCCTTACCCTAGACAGCACCTCTTGAGTATTACCTTGAGCCGCATGAATATAAGCTTCACCAATATTCACGATGCCAAAACTGGTGCTTTCTTGAATGGTGAAGGGAGGCGAGGTCTGTTCAAAATAATTTCTGGTTGTATCCAGCAAGTACATCCCTTTTTCCGGATCATGGGATAAAAGGGCAAGACCATAATATCCGGCTAATACAGGGGATTGCTGGATCACTTCGAGCTCTGTATTTGATAACCATTCAATCAGCTGAGAGTCATGCCCTTCAGCACGCTGACTTGGCCAGTAGCTTTCAAGCATTTGAATCGTTTTTAGTTCTCTACCTGAAGCAAACCCGTACAAAACCGCATCCGCCAATCGACCAACTTGGGCATACCAAGTAGCAATACGCCAGTTCAGTTCTTGTTGTCGCTTGTCTGATATTCCCGCGTGGATACTAAGAACATCGGCAAACAGGTGGTGATATCGATACCAGTGGCGTTCATTGTCCAGCGATATAAGAAATATATTATTTAACTCAAGATACGCCAGTTGCTCCGCACTGTTTTCTATTTCAAATACATAATTGCAAAGCTCTGCTGAAAACTCTTTTAAGATTGATGTTTCAAGTAGAAAATCACGAATACCATCTGGCAATCGGGTTAATACTTCTTCGGTAAGATAATCTAAAACATAGGTATGAGAGCCCGAAAACCTTGTGATGATTTCATTTACATTTTTATTGTTGCTAAGGGCCAGTGAAGACAAATGCAACCCGACAACCCAGCCCTCTGTCTTTTGATTTACTACCCCAGCGTTATGTTTGTTTATATCAACATCGTTATTCAATCTGAAAAGATCGCAGGCTTCAGTATCGGTGAATCTCAAATCAGCCGAGCGAATTTCCAGCAGTTCACCGTGTGCTCTTAACTTCGCTAATGACAATGCAGGATCTGATCTAGTGATTAACACCAAATGAACATTACGGGGTAGACGATCTAATAAGGTATTGACTATCTTGTTGATCGTAACCGATTCTGCAAGATGATAATCATCCAAAATCAAAACAACGTCACCCGGATAGTAAGTGAGTTCATTGACTAGGGCTGCTACTACATTCTCATAATTGGTTTCTGCATGTGCTTGAACCAAATTCCAGGCTTCATCGGCAAGCGCACTGTCCATTTCTCTTATGGCTGCGACTAAATAGGTAAGAAAGGTGTCAGTGTTCTTATCATTCCGGTCTAAAGATAGCCAGCAACCACGTCTATTTCTTCGGGCATTCCAACTTGCCAGAAGATGCGATTTACCAAACCCTGCGGGAGCAGAGACAAGAGTAAGCTTCATTTCAGTTACTCGTTCAAGCCTATCAAGCAGAGCCTGTCTTGTAACATAACCTGATTTGGGTGGCGCGCAGTAAAGCTTTGTTTTTATGATCACTAATCAGCCTTAATGTTCATCAGTTGTCCGTGTTAAATCCGTCGTTGAAGTGGTTTCATCCATAGTGTGGCGAGCCCCTAACCACAACGCGCTAGCTATTAAAGATATGCCAGATAGCAGAAATATCAACTCCACATATAAGAGGTGCTCCAGAAAATAGCCTGCCAATAACAGACCAAATGGAACACCGGCATAGCGCGCCGTGCCAAATAATGAAAACACCGTACCACGGTGCACTGATGTCACATTCGTCTGCAGAACAATGGCATCTAGAACACCGCCCACACCTAGCCCGCTACCATAAACAAACAGTGCTGTTGCGATTAACACACCTCCTGTTATTGATGATGTAAAGAACAGCAAGCAAAATGCCATCAGAGTTAAGCCTAAACACTGGAGCACTGGTGCCAGTTGCAGCAGTTTTACGGTATTAGCCCTTGTGCCTAACAGTGTATACAGGCTAGCGGATACAACGGTGCCTATTGCAAACGAACTCATCCAAATACCTAGCCACATTGGTTTTTGAAACACCTCTTTACCTATAACCGGAATGACCAACGCCAACAAAGCTACGGCAATAAGGTTTAACAATGAGCCGTATACAGCCAGCCTTATCAAGGCTGGTTTTTTCAATACCCATTTGCAACTTTGAACCAACTGAACATACCCGGAATGCTTTAAATCGGCATGTATTTTTTTCGGCAATCTGATAAACCGAGCAACTAAAAAAGCGCTTATCAAAAAAGTGATAGCGTCCAAATACAATAGTGATAGAACCCCAACAAGACTAAGTAATCCAGTTGCAATCACCGGCCCAATAACGTCGCATCCAGTTTCTATAAGAGAATTAACACCATTGGCTCTTTCTCTAGGTAAACCATATCTGTCTATCATATCTGCGAGCATGACCTGCTTCGACGTATTCCCCGGAATATCGAAAACCTGACTGAGAAACACCATAACGGTCAAAAATAAAATATCGGTAATACCAACGCTATAAAACAAGGGAATAGCGACGACAGCCAAAAAGTTAATAACGTCACAACCTATGCTTACTTTTAGTGGTGAGAACCGGTCAATAAACGGCCCACTAAACAAACTAGCCAGAATATGAGGCAGTTGCCCAGCCAAAACCACACCGGCGGTAGCCATAGCGCTGCCAGTAACATCATGAATAAACCAAGGAATTGCGATAGCCGTTAAGCTGTTTCCTGTAAGAGTAAGAGCATTGGCTAAGTAAAGCGCTCCAACATGACTATCATTATCGTAAAAAGGAGTTTTAATTTCATGATTAAACGTCACCAAAAGCGGCAGGAAGAACCTTAAACAAAAGAAGAAACCACACTATTAGTAATATACCGAATAGACTAGCAAAGATCTCGCCAGGCTCAACTATCGTACCTAACCCCAATATAGCTACCAAAAACCCTATTAACCGACTTGTTCGCAGCAAACCTTTTTGATTTGGTAGTGTAAGTGACACCATATAAACCCATAATGCGCCAATGATTTCGTTCCCTCCACCTGCACTTTCCTGAATAACTCTAGCCGTCATCCAAAGATTTGTAGCAGCTTCACTATTTAGTGGATAAAGTTCGGAAACTCTATTTATCGTTTCAATTGATATTCCACCACTAAGCAGCATAAATCCAGACCAAATACCGCCTGCCAGTAGTAACCCATAGGCTCTCTCCACGGAATGTTTGTTCGTCAGTGAAAAAAGGGAAAGACTTAGGAAAAATAAAGACACACCGTAAATCAAGTAGACAACCACATTCCAACTGACATAAAGACGGACATCTTGGAGCAGCATGGTTAAAGTCTGTTGGCTAGTTGAGCTTGAGTCCGTTAGATAGCCGAAGTCAGCAACCAAAATCACCAGCCCGTATGCAAAACAACAAACATTAACAGCTAGCGATATCTGAGCTTTTCTCATTACATTCATGGCCATCGTTCTCATCCATATTAATTTACAATTACTTTATCAATCATGGAAATTTGTTAAATCACCACATGTGGTGATTTTCGTTCATACGATTTCGTTTATAGTTCTTATAACCATTGCAATAAATTGGAGCATTCAGTGAAAAGAACAACAAAACGGGTCTTAGTTGCCGGTGCTACGGGATATCTTGGTAGTTACATTGTCAACGCTTTAAAGGCATCGAATACAGAATTTACAGCCCTTGCAAGAAACACCAACAAACTTACACAACTTGGGTTAGATAAGTCGCAAATTCGAATCGCTGAGGTGACCGACCCGGAAAGCTTGTATGGTTGCTGTCAGAATATTGATGTTGTGATTTCTTGCGTGGGTATTACCAAGCAAAAAGATGGTTTAAGTTATATGGACGTGGATTATCAGGCAAACTGCAATCTACTCGAAGAAGCGCAAAATGCTGGGGTAAAAAAATTTATTTATATCTCTGCTTTCAACGCACCACATTACCTCGATGTCCGATTACTAAAGGCCAAAGAGACTTTTGCCGCCAAACTGCTCAAATCTCCAACACTAGAGCCCTGCGTAATACGACCCAATGGTTTTTTTCAGATTTAGAAGCATTCTATGACATGGCGAAAAGTGGTCGTGCGTACGTGTTTGGACAAGGTGCCATCAAGCTCAATCCTATTCACGGAAGCGACCTCGCAAATTTCTGTTTAGAAAACATCGAGGTGAGCGAAACGGAACTTAGTATCGGAGGGCCTGAAATTCTATCCATGTCTGAAATTGCTGACATTGCTTTTAGAAGCCAAAAGAAAAAGCCAAAAATCACTTACTTGCCAGACTGGTTTAGAAAAGCCGCTTTGTTTGTGGCTTCATCTCTACCCGAACGTTTAGGCGGACCTTCCGAATTTTTCCTTACTGTTTGTGCTCGCGACATGGTTGCACCTGTGTATGGTGAAAAAACATTGTATGAGCATTTTAGTCAGATTCATGGTTCTGAATGATACTTTGTGAATACTCACCACTCTCCAACCAATAGTCGACTCTTCACCCCGCTGATTTGCAGCCCCATCGCTTCAAATACTTGTTCAAAATCGCTGCATTGTGGGGGGATATTCGGCAGCGATAGGGATGCTTCTGTAAAAAACCGTTGAGAATGGTTTATGTCATCTCCCCAAGCTAGTTGCCACCAGTCTAATACCCTATGTTTAGAGTCAACTAAGCGAACCCGATTTGGAAGCCTATCCTTTTTGTTAAGGTTTTCTTTTTTCGTGGTCGGCAACAAATTCCATTTATCGTTATTAGGCCAATAAGCAAAAGGTAAACAGTGATCCACGTGATAATCTTGAGTTAGCTTTGTATTACTCCACACACTAGTAAGATCAACATTATTTTCCTGTAATTCTTTTACTCGTTTACGCACGTCTTTAGTGTCGTGATCTTTTTCTAGCCACACCAAGGCATTATGATAAGTTTGCAGCATTATTTTGTTCTGTTTGTTTAATTCAAATCGCTGCATCTGCATAACCCACTGATTAACGACCAAGGGTTCAATCCATGAATTATATAAACGAAAACAGTCCCACAAGCTCTCTTTAAGCACGAAGGCACCAAAACTCTCAAAGAACGCACTATCGAGACATATACTTGATTGCTCTCTTCTTCTTTTCAATGGCGGTTGCATGGTAAATTCTTGGTTTTTATCAACCAGAGATCCACTGTAGATAAACTTGATTGGGCCTTCTTTCATTGTCCGAATAGAAGCTTGAATCGTTTTTTGAATCGCTTTCGCCTCTTCACCATAAAATAGGCTACCTACAGCTAAATCATCAGCCAAAAGGTGGGGTATTTTTTCCCAACCGTCCGCAGTAATAAAGGCTAACCCTAATTTGCTGTTACTATTTTGCTGTAGATTTTCTCTATCAATTAAGCGCTTATAGGCTTTAATCCAATATAGTGCGACAAGCCCTAATGGTATTGACACCTCTGCGTCAGAACGATCCATTACACACCCAGGATGTGCGTCTGCAATGCGCAAAAGCACACGAAGCAAACCCAACTTATAAGTTGAACTTTTACTGTCATTAACAATGATGTGTCGCACTTTGTTCAAGTCGCCCGAACCATCATCTGGCAAAGACATTACGACGGTTTGCCACGTCACCTCTTTTCTTTCTCGGCTATCTTCTGAGCTAGAGATATGCTTAACCAGTAGAGCGGTATCTTTGGCAAAAACCTCTATTTCTTCGACCGAAACTGGGTAACCTTTTCGCCCATCGGAAAACTCACCATGCCGCAGAGAAATAACCAACTTACCATTGGGTGATAATAAATTGGATAACTTACGAAAGGCCCGAGCTCGATGTGTCGGTGCTAAATGCATCCAAACGGCGCTGACTAATATTAGATCAAAGCGAATAGCTAAATTTTCGATTTTTTTTAAAGATGGAAGCTCATCAGATAACCACGTAACCTTACTTCCAGTTGTTTTTCTTCCTTCAGAAAGCATCGATAATGAAGGTTCTATCGCGATAACATCAGCACCGCGATTTGCCATCCACAATGCGTCACGACCAGAACCCGCGCCCACATCTAATACGCGTTCACCTCTGCTTGGCCAAAACATACTCCAGGAATTGTGTACCGTCTCGAACTCCAAATCATTATATTGCTTAGAAAGTTGACGAGAATTTTCATCATAAAAAGTAGAGGGCATGGACATCACTTTTAGCCTTAATTCTGATTATTCTAAGAATATACAGCTTCGTTGTATAAAACTAATAGGGATTTAATAAGGCTGAAGGATTGTGATATGTGTCAAAACTATAATTTTGTTTGTTGCTCAATTGGTTACGAGGGCATTCTCATTTTTAAATCACATATGTATTCCCACGCGGGCGCGTGGGAACAAAAGAATTATAAAGAATAGATGTTCTTATGATGCTTTGCCCCGTATTACCTACATCAAGTCAACGGTTCGCATTCTATATTCCTAGCTAAACGCTCACTTCAACCTCGTAAGAAGTAAATTTGCGAATGTTAATTACGCCAGTATCAAAAATTAAATACTGCCCTTTAATACCCTGTAATATGCCTGTTACTTCTGGGGTTTTATCAAAATTATGTGAACTAATCTTGGTTGGATGGGTAGTTACTGGGTAATGTATCTCGGTGGTCGGTTCGGTTAACAGCTGTATCGCGTCCGCTCCAAACTGCTGCTTAATTTCTTCTACCTTTTCGGTGACCAAAGGAAGAAGTTCAGCAAATTTTTCGGATAAATCCATTGCCTCACCGTCTTGCTTTAATAAAGTCCGCCAATTGGTTTTATCGGAGATATGCTTCGCAAGTTCTATCTCTATCAATCCAGAGATATAACGAGTTTTCACTTTGAAAATAGGAAGGCCTTGGGTGGCTCCCTGATCAATCCATCTTGTCGGAATTTGGTTATGACGCGTGATACCAACCTTTAAGCTAGAGGTATTAGAAAGATACACATAATGGTCAATCATGCAGTTTTCTTCGCCCCATTGCGGCTCACGACATGTACCTTGATCGTAATGGCACGTTTCAGGTTTCATAATACACATGTCGCAACTAGCCAGTTTCCTCATACATACAAAACAGTGGCCTTGCGAGTAGCTTTTTTTCGTCTTTTTACCGCATGAACTGCAGAAGATATTCCCTGTGTGAGTAAGTGTAATCGCTTGACCTAAGTAAGGATTGAGATCAATCTCTGCGTCTCCAACAGGTAAACGGTAAAACACCGCATCACCTAAATTGGCACGCATTTTACTCAAGGTTCCTTTCGCTAAAATAGACATGTCTTACCTATTATTTTTTCATTCTGAATATTTATTGATTGGATTGTAGCAAAGAAGCGTCGCTCATAGGGTTATCTCGTCACATTATTCTGCGGCTTATATCAATACAGAATGAGTAACCCGTTTCTAAACAATCTAATTAAACCTTGACCCTAAAAAGCGCATTTATTGGCTTATCTACAAAATAAGACCAAACATGCTTAAATACTGCATGTTGGTTTGGGTAAGGAGCGAGCGCTAAAGCTTCTTCTAACGTGCACCATTTGAACTCTGTGTGTTCATGGTTTAGTTCAACATTCTGATTTGGCGGGCATATAACAACAAACACAGGGATCAATTCAATCACATTGACGTTTTCTTCATAGAACTGTTCCAGAAACTGCGCATTGTATAATTTCGACGCCACTATCTTAGTTTCTTCTTGAAACTCACGAACAATAGCCTGCCAGCCAAGTTCACCTTCCTCAATTGAGCCTGCAACATGACACCAGAAGCCGCCTTTAACCCGTTTCATCAATAGCATCTTCATCTCACCATCCATTTCCGATAATGCTACACCAGACACATAAGAGGTATTTACTGGAATCATTTTTTATTACTCCAAGTTGATTTGCTTGATGCCAACTAACTGTGCTGTTCCACCGACATGTATGACCTTGATTTGTGAACCAACGGCGTCGACACGTGCGGATATCTCCGAGCGACAATTCATGGCTCTGCCCTGCTCAAACAAATACACGTTCTGTGTATTGTGGTATCTGGTTAAATAACATGCCAAAGCGCCAGACGAACTACCGGTTGCAGATTCCTCTTCAATCCCAAATAGAGGTGCAAAATTTCTGCAACTTGCGGCATAGTCGCTTTTACTGCCACATAACTCAAAAGCGTGAATACCGACCAGATTGTGCTTTCTACAAAACTCTGTGATGGCATCATGGTTTGGCCTTAGCACATCCAGGTAACCCGCAGGAACGGGTAATATGAGGTCGGCAAGTCCAGTAGATACCGCCTGAAAAGGCAAATTCACACGTTCCAGTACATCTTTATCTATACCAACCAATGGAGCGATATCCTCGGAAGAATAGTTACCCAGCCATTCAGGTAGCCTTTGCTGCATCATGACTTTACCATCTGACTGAATATCAACAGTAAGTACACCTGCTTTTGTCCTTTGTGTATACTGCCCCGGAGACAAAATACACTTCTGAAACATAAGGGAAAACGTGGCCAATGTAGCGTGACCACAAAAGTCCACTTCACCCGTTATCGTATAAAAAGAGACCTGAAAGTCTTCCGTATCGTCATCAGAAACAAATGCCGTCTCTGAGTAACCAACCTTTTTAGCAATAGCCAGTTTTTGTTCGTCTGATAAATTGTCAGCACCTAGAACGACCCCAGCAGGGTTTCCTCCACTTCCATTGGATGTAAAAGCATTGACTAGGTCTACTGTCACTTCTTCCATTTATTTATAATCCGTTATTTTTACCATGAGATGTTCAGAATTTAACTGAAGCAAGTCTCACCGATTCCCATATAGATTTTCAAATACAGCAACTAAGCCGTCATCCTGATCTTTCGCCTATCGAACAAAACTGATCCCTACAGAACTCGTATCATTGTAGCCACGCCAATCGCCGTTTGTGTTCAGAAAAAGAACGATACGGCCACCAGCTTGATTGCCTAAAAAATCATGTTGCTTTGTCTTTGATACTTAAGCCAATAATAGCGCAACTCAGTGGGAGATTCTTATAAGAGCGCGTACCTTAACGAAATTTATACAAACACTATCCTAAACCAGAACGACAACAAGCTCCCCCGACTTGCCGCGACTTCTTGACCACACTATAGGGGCAGACATCTTAGACCAGACTCAAAAAGAATAGCTAACAGTTTGTACTCAACTGGAATGAAAGCGCACTCTGTTGGTTAGCTGTAAAAAGAGTATTCATTCGGCTTTGCACCAATTGCAACGACGTCGAATGTGCGGTTACCAACAGAACTGACCCAACATCCCAAATCGTTAGTACTCTAACTAACTTGCATGTTAATTAATTAAACAACGCAAACAAATCATTAGCGCACAACCTCTTATGGCGAGGTTAAACTGCCTAAAACATCGAGTTTACAGGTTTTTAGGTATGCATATTACACTTCGTTACTCTTTCCTCTTTTTTGTTCCTTTCAGTAAGTTAATAGATTGAGCTCTAAGTATATTTTGTGTACTCTATCGAATCTAACAAGGATGTGAATCATCAAATGGAGTAAGAAATGAAAATCAGATTATTGGCTCTGCTACTTGTCGCAAGTCATTCAGTACAAGCTGATGAGGGATGTGGCGAAGTAACCATCGCAGACATGAACTGGACCTCAGCAAGCCTTATGGCGAACGTTGACCTATTTATACTTGAGCAAGGTTTTGGCTGTAAAGCGTCATTGGTTCCGGGTGATACAACACCAACAAGTACCTCAATGCTCGAAAAAGGAGAACCAGACATTGCGCCAGAAATGTGGACCAACGCGACTAAAAAATTACTAGATCAAGGTGTAGTGGACAAAAAGATACGCTATGGCGGCGCTTCACTTAGTGATGGTGGTGAAGAGGGTTTATGGGTTCCTAAGTACTTGGTAGATCAATACCCTGAAATGGCCACTATTGAAGGTGTAATAAAACATGCAGACCTATTTAAGCATCCAGAAAATCCTGATGTATCTGCGATTTATGGTTGCCCAGCCGGTTGGAATTGCCAAATTTCAGTAACCAATCTTTTTCGCGCTCTAAAGTTAGAGGAAGCCGGTTTTGATTTGATAGACCCAGGCTCAAGTGCCGGGTTGTCCGGCGCGCTTGCTAAGGCAAATATTCGTAAGGAAGCTTGGTTTGGTTATTACTGGGCTCCAACTGCTATTTTTGGTCGATATGAAATGGTGAAAGTTGATTTCGGTTCTGGTATCGATATAGAAGAGTTTCTTACGTGTACCACTATTGATGATTGCGAGTCGCCAAAAGTGACCATGTATCCACCATCGACGGTTGCGACCATCATTACCGAAACTTTTGCTTCTCGTGAACCTCAAATAACTGACTATTTGAATAAGCGTAGCTTTACCAATAAAGAAATGAGTGTCCTACTCGCTTGGATGGAAGAGAACCAAGCAGATGGTGAAGGTGCAATGGAGTACTTCATTTCTGAATACCCTGAAATTTGGCGTAAATGGTTAACTCCGGAAGTAGCAGATAAAGTAGCAAGCGCACTTTAACTCGTTAAAAAAACGGTCAGTCTTTACTGGCCGTTTTTATCGCCTAGTTCAATAATCAGAACTATCCCTGTTGTATCCGTATCCAAACGGCCCGCAATATGTAGTACAAAGATCACAAGGACAGGCTCTTTATCATTTGCTTATAAATCATTATGTAACAATGAGATAATAGAGATTACAATAGTACCTGTCCTGTTATTTCTTTTATTTAACAATGAGATAATAGAGCTTACAATGGTACCTGTCCTGTTATTTTGCTTTGTTATTTTTTGTTTAAGAATTACCATGCGATAGCAGAACCGTCAAAGTTGATGAAATGACCGCTCATTGACTGGTTGCTAGCTTCGATCACATCTATAAGGCCCTGAGCTGATGTTAATGGAGCAATTAATGCGTTCGGCCCGCCCATATCGGTTTTTACCCAGCCTGGGTGAAGCGCGAGAACGGTAAAGCCTTGAGAAGTTAAGTCGTTACTCAAGCTTTTTACCACCGAGTTTAACGCCGCTTTTGAGGAGCGATAAATGTATCCCCCACCAGATGTGTTTTCTGTCATGCTACCGACCTTAGATGATAGACATGCAATTTTCTTAGTTTGACCTTGGTTGAGAGGTTTTAAAAATGCTTCCACCAACTTTAAAGGTGCGATACTGTTGATTTCAAATACTCGACGCCACTCATCCACATCTATGCTTCCTAAGTCATAACCTTTTGGGCCGTAGTAGCCCGCGTTGTTAATCAACAAATCAATGCTGTCGATAGATTCTGCTAATTCTTGAACAGAAGAATAATCGGTTACATCAAATTCGATACAAGAAAGGTTGCCGTGCTTTGCTTGCAGCTCAAAAAGCGACTTCGCAGAATTAGCATTTCGGTATGTGGCGTAGACGGTGTGCCCAGCCTGCAAGTAGAGTTGAGTTAGGCTCAAACCTATTCCTCGGTTCGATCCTGTAATAAATATGACGCTCATAGTAGTTCCTTAGTGAGGTGACATCTCTAAAGTTTGATGGCTTAGTAGGAGAAAATCAACGTCCAAGTAACGACTGAGTATCTTTGCTACAGGTAGTATTTCTATCGAAATTAACTTCCCATTTTCGATCAAACCGTTTTACTTTTGACTTAGAACATAAGTGCCTAATTATGCAATGCTAAAGGGGACCAAACTACTTCCACCCTTTAATACGTCCTAATACTTGAGCTCGCGCATCTTCTTGAGAAACACCCAAGCCAGATGCCAATTGAGCTTCAGCGGTACGCATTTCTTCCAATAATTCGATCTCCTCTTGCATAGCTTCATATTCAGCGACATCAAGTACTACTGCAACTCCTTTACCACGTTGAGTAATTACCAATGGACGACGAGTTTCGTTTATTTGTTTTATAAACGAGGCTACACCAGCGCGAAACTCTGACAATGGTTGTATGTCTTTATCGAAATGTATAAGACTCATATTAAACTCTATAACGTACAAAACCAGTCATACCTTACCTCACCCGAAACAACCCACCCTAAAAACAAATATTAGAACCTTGGTTAACGACTAGCTTAAGGAGTTCTAATGACTAACCTCAACAGCCGTAAATTCAGATTCACCATTACCATTGTTAAAACACTGCCTCCCCATCATCCCGATTCTAAATCCACCTCTAGCGAATATTCCGATACCGAAGTGATTGGACTGCGGTTGATGATATCTAAAGCTGTTCTACCAATAATCGGACGCAGCTCTTTAGGTATGACTACACGAGTACTCCAAACACCGTTCTTATTTCTGACGGGTAATGCCATTATTAGACCCATTTTGTACACCCTAATTAGTAAAGGCGCATATAAGAAAGGTGAATCAGTTATCGTTAAGCTCTTATAATACCTTAACTTCCTGACCTAAAACGACAAAACCCCAGCATTTCTGCTAGGGTTTTTGATGTGGCGGTTGGAAATGATTACTCGTTATTTTCGTTTCATAATTTAGCCTCGTTTATCATGTGATTATAAGGCTTAATTGGCCTCCAAGATCATCGTACAATTACAAGATAAAGATGGTGATGAAATAGATATTTTGTGCAAAAGCGCAAAGATAAAAGGGCAAGGGAAGATGCGGAGATTTAAATTCCAAGAACAAGCGCAACACTATTTGAGTTGCCATGATGCGATCAATAACTTGTTTCGATCTGGGTGTCTTTTACTGAAAGCTAAACATTATCGCAATTTTCGCGACCGATCCTTCGCAGAATGGAATAGGGCTAGCTGCGTCCAAAAATTAGATTAAGGTATGTTTTTTTATTCACTAGTCCTCGAGTGCTAAGTTGACAATACCCACAAAACCCCAAATAGGATTGAGCTTCATAACCCTTTGCTTGAAAAGAAAATAAACCGCGCTTCAAGCCAAGAGTAAGATTATTATTTGCTAACGACCGTTTTTACAGTTATTCCAACCCATTATCCTTATTCGGTGCTTTATTTGGTACACCCGCGGCGGTCGCGGTAGCAACACCTGTTGGGTCAATACCCAGATTAATAGCGGAGAGTAAAAGCTGATCCTGTTGCTTTATTGGTGCGGCAGAAATTGCAGCTTGAGCAATAGTTGTTGCCTTCTCTGGATGAGCTTGCGTAACACTCAAGAAAATATCTTCGGCAAGTTCAGGTTTTTGCTCTATTAAAAGTGCAACCAGTTGCTCGGGTTCCATCCCTCCATTAAGTACTATCGCAAGGTCTATCGCGATCTGCTCTTTCTGGGTCGCGGCATTCGCTGTTATCAAAGCAAGAGAAGAGAGTAATAATCCCAATAGAAAAGGTATTCTAATTTTCATACAAACCCCGCTCATTCACTTCATCAATGGATACGATTCCTTTAATACTAAATTCTAGCCTTTATTTAGTCTCGTTGTGCGGTTTACCCTACAGTATTTTGACTCAACGCAGCCTTTTTTATACAACTCTTGGTAACTTGTTGTTCGGGTTCTATTTTGTCATTGTAATAGCCACACAAAGTCCAATACATACTAGTAAGGATTCATTTGTGCTATTGGTAAAGAGTGCTTATTATACACTGACTTATCGTGTTTGAGGTTTTTATGAAGTCAGCAATAACTCTACTTGTGCAGCAAACTCATGCCAAGTTTGATTGGAAAACATTCAAGCATATCGAGGGAGATACACTCGAACAGATCATTACTCAGCTGAAACCTCTTTTCATTGACTCCTTATTCAACTTTTCAATCGAAAAACGAGAGGTTAAGTCATTTAACGATCTACCCGAAGCCTTTATCGTTTCTAGCTTAAATCCCGTTTATATCCAGCGTGTTGGAGTAAAGCTAATAAATGATAAACATGAAGAAGTCGACCCATCATCGCTAATTGGAAATGAAATCGTATTTATTGAAAGTTATCCAAAAATTCTAAAGACAAAAGAGTTCGTAGAAGTCATTTACCAACTTTTTCCTAAAGCAAACTTTTTCCTACTCTTAGCGGTACCTTTCGTCTTGATTCCGGCTTTTTACAGTAACTTGTTTAATACTCGCCTGATCTTTAACTCACAAGCATCAACCCTAGCCTTTGTCACGATTGCGTTTTTAATTTTATGGGGATGTGAGTACGGGTTAAAATATACGATAAAGCATATTCATTTAAGGAAGGTGGAGAAAGACTCCCTAAAAATTGAGCGCTACCTCTTATCTATCATGCCCGCGTTTAAACAAAAAGACAGCTTAACGAAAATGCGTATGGTCGAGTCCAATCGGAAGATAATCTGGGACAACCTACCCGGAGTTCTCATGGATGCAGCGAGTTTCTTATTAGTTATGTCGTTGCTATTTCTATTCATTGGTAGTTATGCGTTTGGTTTATTTAGTTTTTATATTGTGATCATTGTTATTTCGACTTATATGCGATATCGAAACTACAAGATTTACTTAGACTTAGAAGCCGCTCAGCAAGATTTACTTAATGAACGTATCTCTTATTATCGAAATAACAAACAGTTACGTTTCTTTAATACCCAGTCTCTACTGGACAACTTTGAACATTCTTGCAAAAAATCGTTTGATAGTGACCATAGTTTAGCCAGCTTTAATTTTAACTGGGATGAATTTGTACGTGTCAGCTCATTTCTAGCCAGTTTTGGATTATTCCTGGTACTGTTCTATACCTCTAAGATTGATACCAGTGTTTTTAATGTGCTCATTGCTCTACTGATCTTAAATGGGCGAGCGGCCTCCAACGTAATTAATTTCGTAACCAAGTCCTTTTTTGTTCTAATTTCAACTCACCATCTAAAACTAGCCGTGACGGATCTCTTTGATAACCTAGAACCTAAAATGGTATCAAAGGGTTTACACATCGAGTCCATTAACAGTATCAGTCTAAAAGATGTGAGCATTACCACCGAGCAAGCGCCGTTACTATCCAATGTAAACCT
Organism: Vibrio algarum; assembly: GCF_028204155.1. NCBI lineage: Bacteria > Pseudomonadati > Pseudomonadota > Gammaproteobacteria > Vibrionales > Vibrionaceae > Vibrio > Vibrio algarum. Next base: position 2,454,105 of record NZ_JAQLOI010000001.1, read on the forward strand.
CACATTTACTAAAGGTAATACATACGGACTGTTCGGACAGATCGGCAGCGGGAAATCCACACTACTATCCACTATTGTTCAATCCCACAGTGAATATTCTGGTACCATTTTGTATAATAATTTCTACAATGGAATGGATGTTGACCCGAATGTTTTTGGTAAACAAGTGGTCTTTATCGACCCTTCCTCTGAATTTATTCGAGGGAGTATCTATTCCAATTTTTATATCCGTGGTGTGGCAGATGTAAACAAAATCACAAAGATCTGTAGTCTAGTTTTTACTCATGTTTCTATTGATTATGAGTTCATTTTTCAGCGAGACATTAGCCAGATACCTATGTCTACTGGGCAAAAGCGTAAACTGCTTATTTTGATGAGTATCGAACCAAACAAAAATCTAATCATACTAGACGAAGCGCTTTCTAACCTTGCTATGGTCGACGTGACGGCTTTACTGCAATACATTAAGCAAGAAGCTCCTCACGCGATATTATTAGTGGTATCTCATGACAAAGCCGTATTAAATCAACTGCCGAATCTGTTTGAAATTAGAGAGCAGCAGGTAATTCAGAAAAAAACGCTATTGTTAAAGTCTAATATCCAAAACTTATCCAAAATAAAAGCCAGTCGCTTTGACTGGCTTTGTTGATTGCTAAGTTTGATCTGTCATCTAGATGTCTGTATCTACTTGACTTTCATTGCCTGCGGCGTCAGTAATGGTAACCACTAAATGGTTGGATGCACTTGTGTCGACTGATGTGGTATCGATTGTCACATCCCCTAAACCGGAAAAACTAGTAATGTCGACATCAGTATTCCCTCCAAGTAACGCACTAATTGAGCTAACACCACTATCATCCGATGAACCGTCACCATCAGTCGCCGTAAAACTCACCGTAGAGCCATCATAAGAAAGGCTCTCATAGCTTGGCGCCACTGTATCAACATTTAACGTACCTGTTGCGGCATCATCCAGCGTATTACCGGTGCTATCGGCAATATCGATACTATATGAGTAACTACCATCAGAAAGCGATGTGCCAACGGTGATACTCCATAAACCATCTTGATCCGCCGTAACATCATAGCTATCACCACCTATTGTCAACGATACTGTTGCGCCACCTTCTGTTGTACCTTCAAAGGTTGGTTGATTATCATTGGTCCAATCTCCATCCGAAAGCACACCGGTATCGTCCGTTGTTCCAGCTGAAACATCGTCGTAAATAGTAAAGTCAGTTAAAGTAGGGTCTTGCGTGTCCACGAGCAGCAGAATATCGAGGTTGTCGATACTATTTCCTGCGCTATCACTTGCTTCAGTTAAATATAGATCTACAGCGCTATCAGTTAACCCTAGGTCGGATTCTACATCTAAGCTCCAAGAACCATCACCCGACACCTCAACATCAATAGTTTGAATGGAATCAATTGTAGTATCACCATCTTCATCTATTGCAAAAGTTAAGCTTAAATCTTCGGTCGCATAACCAGAGATGGTCGTGTTATCTATGGATACGGCTGAAACAGAAGGCGATGTGGTATCAATGATCAAGCTTGTTGTCATTGTCAAGGAAACCGTTGTCACCGTTTCACCTGTTGTACTCACCTCTTTCACCATGATCGAATCAGAAGCATAGGTACCATCACTCAGTTCAAAACTCGAACCAGAGCCAATATACCAAGTTGTTCCACTATCGATTGAATAGAGCCAATTGTTACCCGAAGTCACATCTGAAACATTAATCGTTCCGTCCGAGCTCAGGTTATCGCTAGCGCTATCACCGGTATCACTGTTTAGTGCGATGGAAATACTTGAGTTGGTATCTGTTACTGTAAGCGTAGAAAGCGTCGTTGTTGTTTCGTTTCCTGCACCGTCTGTCACTGTTACCGTTATATCCGTATACGTTCCTGTATCCGATAGAATAAAGCTACTGTCCGATGAGGCATAAGTATCTGGCGAACTAAAAGGTGTACCATCCAACGTGTATGAGTAGGTCCAGGTTGCACCTGACTCTATATTGGAGACGGTTACTGTACCGTCTGTTGTAATGTAATCACCTGATACACCAGTATCGTTAGACAAGCTTAGCGCTACCGCTTCTGGTGCGCTTGTATCAATCGTTAGATCAGAAGATGTCGACAATGAAACCGTTGTCACCGTCTCACCTGTTGTACTCACCTCTTTCACCATGATCGAATCAGAAGCATAGGTACCATCACTCAGTTCAAAACTCGAACCAGAGCCAATATACCAAGTTGTTCCACTATCGATTGAATAGAGCCAATTGTTACCCGAAGTCACATCTGAAACATTAATCGTTCCGTCCGAGCTCAGGTTATCGCTAGCGCTATCACCGGTATCACTGTTTAGTGCGATGGAAATACTTGAGTTGGTATCTGTTACTGTAAGCGTAGAAAGCGTCGTTGTTGTTTCGTTTCCTGCACCGTCTGTCACTGTTACCGTTATATCCGTATACGTTCCTGTATCCGATAGAATAAAGCTACTGTCCGATGAGGCATAAGTATCTGGCGAACTAAAAGGTGTACCATCCAACGTGTATGAGTAGGTCCAGGTTGCACCTGACTCTATATTGGAGACGGTTACTGTACCGTCTGTTGTAATGTAATCACCTGATACACCAGTATCGTTAGACAAGCTTAGCGCTACCGCTTCTGGTGCGCTTGTATCAATCGTTAGATCAGAAGATGTCGACAATGAAACCGTTGTCACCGTCTCACCTGTTGTACTCACCTCTTTCACCATGATCGAATCAGAAGCATAGGTACCATCACTCAGTTCAAAACTCGAACCAGAGCCAATATACCAAGTTGTTCCACTATCGATTGAATAGAGCCAATTGTTACCCGAAGTCACGTCTGAAACATTAATCGTTCCGTCCGAGCTCAGGTTATCGCTAGCGCTATCACCGGTATCACTGTTTAGTGCGATGGAAATACTTGAGTTGGTATCTGTTACTGTAAGCGTAGAAAGCGTCGTTGTTGTTTCGTTTCCTGCACCGTCTGTCACTGTTACCGTTATATCCGTATACGTTCCTGTATCCGATAGAATAAAGCTACTGTCCGATGAGGCATAAGTATCTGGCGAACTAAAAGGTGTACCATCCAACGTGTATGAGTAGGTCCAGGTCGCACCTGACTCAATATTGGAAACGGTTACTGTACCGTCTGTTGTAATGTAATCACCTGATACACCAGTATCGTTAGACAAGCTCAGCGCTACCGCTTCTGGTGCGCTTGTATCCACAACAAGTGCCGCTGTAGACGCAGTTACCGTACTCTCGTTACCGCTAGAGTCTGTCTGTTTAACTAGAATATCGCCTACATCATAGTTACTATCGGTTAGCTCAAAAGTAGCACTATATGTATCTGAACCTGAGTCATAGCTATAGGTCGATGAGCCGACATACCAGTTATCCCCACCGTCTACTGAGTACATCCAACCGTTACTATCTTCAGTAATACCCGTAACCTCGACGGTCGTATCACTGGTGGATTCCCCAGTACCACTTGTATCTTCTGGCATGATTAGCGCTAATGTCGATAGTGAGCCGTCATAGTCAATGGTAATGTTTTCTGTTGACCTATTGCCATAGATATCTGAAACCACAAGTTCGATCTGATACTGTTCATCACTATCACCAACATCCCCAAAGGTAATAGTTTGTTCTCCATCAGTATTTACTATAGTGACCTGTTTAGTCTCAATTTCAGTGCCATTAGCATATAAATAGGCTGTAACGGTAATATCGGAATCACTGGCTGTTGAGACCGTCACATCAAACGTAGAATCACTGGTCTCATATGAAGAGGTATCGGTGTCTTGGGTATAGCTTAAAGAGTAGGTTAAGTCATCAGAAGCAATCGCCTGTTTAACGGTAAAAGCGCCATCATCTGCGGTCTGCTCAGTTTGGTTACCGGCGGAGTCCTCGCTAATCAGTGTATAGCTATAGTCCCCATCAACAAGTTCGGAGAGCTCTAATGACCACTCTCCGGTTATTTCATCATAGCTCACACCATCCGAGGTTTCCGAGTCATCATCTGAACGAACTATGTAGGTTATATCGCTTCCTTCGCTATCTGTAACAACCAAGATAACCTGATTATAATCATCATTTGTTATGTCGATAGTACCACTCAAAGAGACCGTATTCTCTGGCGTAATGGAACCGGAAGAGATAACGGTAGAAAGATCACCTTCATCAATAGCATTGATAGTAATAGAACTTTCTACGGCAACTTCTGGTGCTGATGTATCCACAACAAAACTTACGTACTCATCTGAGGATGAATCTGATGACGAAATAGTTGTCGTGTTCCCAGCGCTATCTGTTGCAGTGATCTCGTAAGAGTATGAACCGTCCGTCAGCACAGCGTCGCCATTACTGATAGTGAAATTACCATCAGCATCAACGGAAACGTTCACTTGGCTCTCATCAAACGTATCACCCGTCGTTTCATTGGTTAAAACAAGAGTAATCGTTGCATCTGCCTCTGTAGCCCCTGAAATAAGATCGCCTGTGACCGTAGATGCAGAAAAATATTCGGTACTGTTTTCTACATCTCCTAAGACATTAAAACTGGAAATAGAAATATCTGTATCGATAACGACTTCTATCGAGTCGGTGCGTCCATTAGAGGTCAGGATAAATTGGTAACCGTCTTCAAGATCATAATCATCGAGATCGATGTCAGAAATAGACCAGCTACCATCAGACGAATCAGAAATACCAGAGTAGTAATAGACTTCATCGCCATTACTATCGGTAAGAGCATCACCATTGGCATCCGCTAAGAATACGATATATTCCGTACTCACCGCTGTAGTACCCGTTAGGGTTACTGAGCTACCGACGCCTACATCACTGTTAATAATAAGTTGCTCTTGGCCACTTTCATCGGTGGTAACTTGTAAAGCCGAATCATTAGCTATGTTGGCATCGATAGTGACCGCCGTCGCGAGGACATTGATGGTTCCGGTATTCGAGGTTGTTACATTCCCTACAATATCCGTGACTTCCACGTAATAATCGTAGCTTGCTCCCGCTTCAAGGCTGATATCGAGGCTATAAGAACCAGATGTAGTCAAATCAACAGAGTGCCATTGACCACCAACATAAATTCTTACGGTTGCTGTGGTGTCATCAACGGTACCTTCTATACGTACCCAGTTGTAATAACTGTCAAGATCCGGCACTTCCGTATCCGCACTTGTCGCGTTCTCAGATGTGACTGCTGAGTCATCGACATAGTCATCGCTATCTCCATCTTCATCGGAATCGGTAAGTGACGATACTTTAACGTATGAAAGGACTGGCGCATCTGCATCTACCGTAAAAGTAACACTGCGCGCTTCGGATAAATTGTCTTCATCAGAGTCTGAATCACTTGCCACAACTACGTATGTATATTCAGCTGAGGTAAGTGTACTGAACGTATAGTTCCATACACCGCTAACATCAGCAGCAGTTGTACCAACAAGGGTCAACCCATCGGACTCATAAATAGTTACCGTTGCATAAGCGTCGGTAACACCAGTAATTGTTGGTGTGGTATCAGCAGTAAAGCTGTCTTCAAAATCATCCCCAGTATCAGAAGCTGCCGCCAGTTCAACAGTGACATTAATCGACTCATCATAGGTTAATGTTTTTTCAAATGCTGTCTCATTGCCGTTTGTATCGATTGCGGTAAAGATAACTTTATACTTACCAAAATCTAAACCTGAACTACTCAAGTCGATGGTATAAGTACCATCACTATTATCAACGATGGAACTGGAATAATCGACACCACCTATTGTCAAACTAAATGACGCAAAATCTAGATTGCTATTCTCATCGGATACAGAAAAAGTAATAGATAGCGTTTCCTGAGAATTCACTACCCACCAGTTATCGCTACTAGTATAAGTATCCGCTGCCACACCATCTGAACTCACTTCATCCGCAGTCAACACTACAGAATCAAAAACAGGTGCAGTGGTATCGTAATCAATGAGATAACCATCACTCGCATCACTATCGTTTCCGGCAAGGTCGGTTGCAATAAAGCTATAGTAATAGGTGCCTTCTGGTACAGAATCATCGTCAGTATCAACGATCAACGTCCAATTACCGTTCGCATCGGCAGATGTCGTTAACGTATAGGAATCTTGTTCGCCAGATGTCGATGTAAAATAGAGCGTGACCGTCGCGTATGCTTCGGCAGTACCTGAGAATGTTAGCTGGTTAAGGTTATAATCTCCGGTATCCGTATCCGTGTATGTAACTGAACCGAGGTCATACCCATCATATGAAGGAGCATCGCCATTAATTAGACTTACGGTTGGTACTGACGTTGCCACATTATCGACAGTAACTGAATTTGTTAGTGTGTTGGAAAAACCATTATCATCTGTAGCCGTTATGGTGTAGGTATACGTGTCATCATCGAGCCCATCAAAAGATAGGGTCCACTCTTGTTGCCCGTCGCTATCGTCTAAATCATTAATCGCGAACGTATAGGCACTAGTACTCAGCGCTGTACCATCCGAATCAACGATCGATATGCTCCAACTCGATACATTGTCATCTATTGTACCGACCGCCTTAAATGTTGACGATTGAGTATAAAAGTCAGCAGTACTACTGCCTTGATAGTCACCTGTTAACTCATCACCAGATGTATTTTCATATTCCGTAAATACGATATTAAACGGATCAATGGTAAAGGTATTTAACGCCGCATAATCTTTTGTTGAGACGCTCGTATCGTCTGTATTACCGGCAGCATCAACCACCGATAAGCTATAGCCAAATGTGGTTTCATCATCGACATTCAAGGTGACATCGGCAACCCATGAACCATCACTAATCACCGTGGCAGAAACCGTGGTACTTACTCCACCACTAACAGCGTCACCGGCTTCATCGACCTCGTAGACGTAAACAGTAACAACATCACCTTCCTCAAGGCTAGAGCCGCTGTCGTCCCCACTAATCGAAACGGTTGTTGATGACGTAACTAAGTCACCAGAGTTTCCATCATCATCGGAGGTTTCCGAAGTATAATCATACAGAGGAGTCACGCTTGCAGAGAGCAAATCTGTTGCGGTAGGTTCTGTAATATCGACTGTTATATCTTCGATAGTACTTGTGGTTTGGTTACCCGAGGTATCTGTCGAGGTGACAACTGCGTAATAGTCGCCTTCAGCTAATAGGTTCGAGGTTACAGACCACACACCGTCAACGTCAACCAGAGTCGTAACGCTATCAACACTGCCGTTAGAGTCGAAGATCTCAACGACAATCGTTGCCCCTTCTTCAGCGGTTCCAGTGAACTCCAGATTCTGGTTTTTCGTTACCTTATCGCTATCATCAGATCCAGTATCACTTGCTGCACTTAGACTCGCAGTAAGTGATGTCGACGTATCCAATGCAAAATAGCCTGCATCAACAATCAATCCATCAACCGTAGGCGTATCAATAACAACATTGCTCGCCTCATTACCAGAGAAATCTTCCGCAACTACTTCGTATTTATACTCAGCAGTACCGCTAGCATCAACAGACAACTCGTCGACCTCAAAACTTACTGTCGCTATACCATCTGCATCTAAATTACTAGAGCCTGTGTACATTTCTGTACCACTAGCATCCGTAATCACGTAGGTTGCGCTAGTCGTGTTAGCCTCTGTGATAGTGACATAATAGATATAAACAGTATTGGCATCGTCTAAATCTGTTATCGTTAAAGTTACAACAGTATCGGCTTCTGCTTGCACAGTAAATACAGGGCTCGATTCACCTAGTAGAGGTACCGTATAGCTGTCATTTCCATCTGTGACGATAGTCGTCAGGGTTGAAAGATCGGCGAGGGCGCCATCTTCATCCGCATCGATATAGGTATCATCTTCTACAGAATCGTCGGGTTGTAATTCAACCACTACATGACTAGGAGCCGTAGTATCGATCTCAAACTCACTACTCACACTTGAGCTATTACCTGCTGTATCTTCTGTAGTCACGGTATAGGTATAAGTGCCATCTTCTGTAAAAGCGTCGTCAGTAACGTTGATCGTCCAAGATCCATCTCCTGAATCCGCATAAGCGGAATAGGTCGCACCGCTTGCAAATAAGAGAGTGACTAGCGCTCCTGCTTCAGCAAAACCGGTAAACGTAGGAGTAGTGCTGCTGGTGATATTATCGGTATCATCACCGCTGTGATCTAAGAAATCACTATCATCGTCACCGTAACCATCATTGGTTGGGTCAACTGGATCTGCAGTATCTAGCTCGAAGCTGAGCGTCGTGGTTCCATCTGTCTCGTAGGTTTGTACGCTGGTATTTCCAGCGAGATCGGTAAGAACAACCTGGTAGGTATAACTAGCGTCATCTAATGATGATGTATCAATATCTACTGTCCAGTTGGTAGCGTCAATATCACCAGTAAAGGAATACAACGATTCATCTAACTCGCTACCATCTTGAGTAAGCAATACAAGTTGAACACTTGCTATTAGATCCTCTTCATCAGAAGAGAAACTGCCCTCTACCGTTACTGTTGTCGCGTTAGAAATGTTGTCATTACGTTGATCATCTGTCGCTTCAGTATAGGTTTCTGCTGCGGTATCCGTTTCAAACGTTAACCCATCGACGGTTGCTTCATCTGGCGCGGTTTTGTCGACAATAAAATCGTAATTCGTTGTCGCATCTTCTGAAGAGAGAGTAACCTCTGCTTCATCTATCGTTACTGTCTGGACGATACCATCATTACCGATCGTTTTGGTGATACCTACTGAGTCTGTCGATGAGATAGTGTATTGATAGGTTGCACCATCAACTAACTGCCCTTCTTCATTTTCATCCTCAACCAGTGAATAAGACCAACTGCCATCTTCTGTTATCTCTATATCGGTAATGACGACATCATCAGCACCTGGGTCATCGCTGCTCAGTGTGATAGTGACAATAGCGCCGGCTTCACCTGTACCAGTAAAAGTAATCTCAGTGCTATCAATTGAATCTTCATTATCGTAAAGCTCTGGATTGGTATAATTAGAATCGTCGTTGACCCCTGAATCTGAATCTGAACTTAACTCTCCTGTTAATTCATTCACTGTATCAACAGTAAATGTTTGGGTGCTACTTACCGTTTCATTTCCAGCTTGGTCTACCACAACGATAGAGTATGTATAATCTCCATCGTCTAGCGAAATGCTTTCATCAGATAGATCAATACTCCAATCACTGCTATCCGCATCAAGATCAACTGAAACGGTATAGGTTACTTCTGCATTATTAGTATCGGTCACGGTTAGATATACGGTTGCCGCACTGTCATCCGTATAGCTACCCTCAAATAGTGGACTGCTATCGGCAGTTTCTGCTTCTGCTGTTCCAGTTTCTGACACCATATCAAAGACTAAGTCGGTTGGAACAGATACATCTATCTCAAAGGTATTGCTATTTGTCGGGGTTATTGTGGTCGTATTACCTGCAATATCTGTCGTTTCAATAGTGTAGCTATAGGTTCCATCTAACAGACCGTCTGATAAACCTTCATCGGTGAAGATAGACTCATATTCACTATCTGATGTATCGATTTGCCACGAAAAGTTTCCATCACCATCGGCATCGGTAGAAGAGACCCTTGTAGTAAACTCAACCACCGAATCTTCATTTTCATCATAGATAGTGACGGTAACAATGGCATCAGACTCGCCATAACCGCTAAATATTGGTGTAGTATTGCTACTTAGGTGATCATAATCATTAACCTCGGATTCAACGGTATCGTCATAGGTATCATTTTCATCCGAATGTTCGTAGCCTTCACTCGTCGAGGTTTCAACAGTAAGGTCGATCTCAAACGAAAGGTTTTCTAAACTTTCGCTATCAGCGTTATCTGTTGTTAAGACAGTAATATTTCCTGATGAATCGATAGCGATAACTTGATAGGTGTACGCCCCCTCCCCTAAATCCGCATCGGAGAGAATATCGTTAACTGAGGCACTCCAATCATAGGTGCCCGCATCATTGGTTGTATCGGAAATCGTTGCAATATAGATATAAGAATCTTCTGTAGAGAGAAGAGATGTAATCTCAGATGAGCTGGTATCTTGATCGATAATCAAAGACGTATCAGTTAATGTGTTGCTATCGGCACTAACCAGCTGCACATAAACCGTTACGGCATCGGCACTTACTGTCCCTTCAAGGGTTGGTACTACATTGGTGATATTATCGTCATTTTCTGACGATTCGTAATAGTCGCTTTCACTAGATAAACCTGTCGTCGAATCTGTATTATCACTAACACCCGTTGCTGTAACAACACTTTCGGTCACATCATACGTCACTTCACCTGTGATTATTTTTTCGTTGCCCGCCAGATCAGTAGAAGAGATAACATAGGTGTAAGTTCCTTCAACACTAACAACATTCTCACCACTAAGAGTTAGTGACCAATCTTCGAGCGTGTCTGCATCTGAATCCGTCGTTACAAATATCGTCGTCTCATAGGAATAGCCAGTGTCTGAGCTGACAAGAGTAAGCGTAATAACATCACCATCTTCCGCTTCACCAGTAAAACTAAACTCACCATTATTGGTGGTGGTTGCAGGCTGAGTCACCGTGACGACGCCATCCGTTTCTGAGGTTGAAGAGATCTCAGCAGAATTAAGTTGTGTTGCGTCTATCTCGCCTGTTAATTCGTTGTTTAGATCGATAGTAAATGTGTAGGTTTCGGAGGTCGTTTGATTGCCAACCTCATCCGTCATTACGACAAAGTAATCCCAATCACCTTCCGAAAGTTCGTCGCCAGATGGAACAGTAACAGCCCAGTCACCAGGTTCACTCACCTCTTCCGTCACCGTCACCGTTTCGGACCCATTGGTTAACGTCAGAGTAATCGTTCCAGCCTCATCGACCGTACCTTCAATGGTCGGTGTTATATCATTGGTATAGCTGTCATCTAGATAATCTCCAGTGTCGCTCTGTTGTGCTAATCCAGTAACGCTGAGCGTGGCAGCACTGCTGTCTACCACAAACTCTTGGCTATCAACCGTCTCTGTATTGTTGGCAATATCTATAAGCGTGACATCATATTGGTAGGTGCCGTCAGCAAGACCTTCGTAATCCACTTCCCAATGGTAGCTGTCATCAACTCCCTCAATGTCGGCTCTGGTCGTGATGGTTTCAACCAAAGTGCGCGTCAAGCCATCATCAGATACCTCATAGATACTGATCTCTACTACTGAGTTCTCTTCTGCTGTACCTGTAAAGGTAATATCACCGTTTGCAGTGGCATCATAGCTACTTCCTTCCCCTGACGTAACGGTTAACAAACCATCAATAGAAGCACTTTCACTCTCATCTTCAAATTGGGTATCAATACCAAATGTAAATACATTCGAACCATCGGTACTATTGTCGGCTGTTAACTCTGTAACGGCCGCTGTTTCAATAGTATCGCCCTCATAGGCGATGATTTTATAGCTATACGAACCGTCGGTGCTGCCATCATCATTGACTAACCCATCCAGTTCTATAGACCAGCTACCATCGTCATTTACCTCGGTGGTATAGGTATAACTACTTTCTGATAGTGCGATCGTAGTGCCATCATTATCGGTATAACTCTCTAACACGACAGAGATAAAATCCGCTCCAACCGCAGTACCTTCGATTTCAGGATCTAGGTTGGTTATATTATCGGCGTTTTCATCGCTATACGTCGTTGCATCACTGTTCGGCTCGGAATCTGAATCATCCGTTAGGCCTTGCGAAACGATGGTGACATCAGAGTCAATATTAACGGTAAACTCGCTCGACACGGTTTTGCTATTTCCTGCTACGTCAGTTGATGAGATACTATAGCTGTAATCCCCCTCATCCAAAGCATCAGCAGCGTCAAGCTCATAGCTCCAAGTCCCATCTGTCGCGGCTTCTATCGTGGTTGTAAATACGATATTAGCTGGATCGGCATCGTCATAAATCGTCAACACCACTTCATCATCATCTGACTCAATGGTTCCTGAGAATGAAGGTGTAGAATCGTTTGTTGTTCTTGCCGGGTTTGTCCACTGCTCGTCCGTATCGGTAGAATCAAGATCCTCAGATGCGACGGAATTTTCATCCTGTTGGTAACCAGAATCCATTTCAGCCGTCATTTCATTCGTAGTGTCGAGTTCGAATGTAAGCGCAGTGGTCTCTTCTGAACTATTACCAGCCAGATCGGTCGCGATAATTGTATAAGAATAGGTGTCGTCAGAATCCAAAGAGCTAAAATCATTTCCATCATATTCGGAAAGGTCATAACTCCAATTTCCGTTTGCATCTGTGGCTATATCTTCTATGACCACCACTTCGTCGCCATCGCTACCATAGACAGTCAGCGTGACAAAGCCTTGCTCGCTTATCGAGCCTTCAAAGGTTGGTACCGTATCATTAGTGATATTATCCGAGTCAAGATCACCACTATCTGAAGCATCACTTAATTCAAATGAGGAGACGGTAGGGTCAGATAGATCAACGTTTAGCGTTTGATCATTCAATACCTTAGAGTTTCCAGCATCGTCTGTAATGGTTAATCCGTACTCGTACTCACCCTCAGCTAAAGAGATATCGATATCCTCATCGGACAGATCGATAGACCAAGAACCATCCTCACTGGTAATGACCGTAGAGACGGTCCCATCATCTATTGCTAAAGTAACCGTCGCTCCTACTTCACCAAAACCATTAAACGTTGGCGATTGTTCGGTGGTATAACCGTCGTCGTTATATGCACCTGTATCACTTTCATCGCTTAATCCACCGCTAAAGGTAATATCAGTTTGGGCAGTAGTGTCATATTGGAAGCTACTAGTTTTGGTTGCGCTGGTATTTCCTGCCAAATCAACGGCCGAAACGGTATAGCTATAGGTACCATCGTTGAGTAGGTTTCCATCTGTATCTAGTAGCCCCGCATCCGAGAGTACGCTGTTGTTGATTAAATCAATAGACCAGTTGCCATTCTCTTCTGCCGTAACCGTAATGGTGATGGCATCACCATTAGAGTCAGTAATCGCTGAACCATCAATTTCAGTAAGCGTAAGTGTAATGACAGAATAAGATTCCGAGGTACCTTCAATCGTTGGGGTAATATTAGTAAGCTGATCGCTATCTAATCCGTCGGTATTGTCACCAATGGTACGTGCAGAATCAGTATCAGAATCAATACCTGAAATCGATAACTCTGAAAGGTTATCAACGGTGAAAGATCCGCGCACTGTTTCGGAAGCACTTGCGGTTTCATTCCCTGATTTATCTGTAATATCGATTGTATAGTTATAGTCGTCGTCAGCTAATTCATCTGTAATGGTAAACGACCAATCTTCGCTATCGCTATTTTCAAGCGTGTAAGAATATAACTCGTTATCGTCATCATCATAGATAGTAATGGTAATTTCTGAGTTTAATTCTGTTGTACCAGAGAATGTGGGAGTTCTTATCTGAGTAATTCCATCAGAATTATAGGTCCCAGTATCGACACTACTTAGATTGCTGAGATCAGCTTCAACCGTTTGTGTAACGGCAGTGTCGGTAGTGATGGTTCCAGAAAGATCCGTATAGGTATCATCGTCGGTTCTGTCGATTATCGTGCCACTTTCATCTTTAACGATATAGCTATAATCATACTCACCATCGCCACTACTCAGAGAAGTCGTAGCATCATATCCTGTTGCCCAAACATTCGCTGAACCATCGATACCAAGATCGCTATCAGTGCCGCTATAGAGATAGCTTTCTGAAACGGTAACACTCCAACTTGTTGAGTCAGTAAACACTGCCTCATAATAGTAACCATCAATGGTTAGGATTACTGTCGATCCTGCTTCTGCCGTGCCACTAAATTCCAGCGGAAATTCGTTGGTGATGAGATCGCTTTCGTATTCACTGGTACGCCCCGAATCTGAATCTAATTGAGCGGTAAAATCATCAACCTGTGTATCTACAGTAAAGTTGTCTGTCTCTGAGCTATCTTCATTCCCCGCAGAGTCCGTCACCTCTATATAGTAACTGTATGTACCGTCATTTAGTGCGTTTTCCTCAGCTTCAGTTAATGTGTAACTCCATGAACTAAGACCATCGTTATCACTATCAGTACTAACGGACGCTTCATAGGATGTTTCATTGCCGTCACTATCTTCGATAACTAACGTCACCGTGGAGTCCGCTTCTACCTCACCGCCAAAGATTAATCCGTCATCATCGATGTTAACCAGGGTATCGCCATTTTCAGAGCCTATAGCCGTAGTACTAGTAATCTCTACCGTCGCGGTAGATACACTGTTGTCATATACGTACGTTTGGTCAAAGCTTGTCTCGTTGCCCGCCACATCTGTCGCTGTGACTGTATAGGTATACTCTTTCTCTTCAGTTAACTCAGTTTCCCAAGTGACACTCCAAGAATAAAGCCCAGTGGACGAGTCATAGCTCTCTGGGTCAACGGTTGCGGTTACTGTGTCGCCTTCAATAGTGACCTGTATAATGGCATTTTCGTCATCTGTGGTTCCGCTAAAGGTTGGCATTTCGACCGTAGTTAGTGCGTCGCTATCTGATACACCAGAGTCGGAACCTGAGTCCAATCCAGCGGTTATTGTTGGAGCAGAACGATCAAGGGTAACGTACTGAGTTTCGGTTGCATCCTGATTACCTGCAATATCAGTTGAAGCAATATAGTAGGAGTAAGTACCATCAGCCAATGCGCTGACATCAATATTATCAATACTCCAATTACCATCAACGTCCACAATAGCCGTATATTCTTCGTCAATATTGTCACCATCATTATCTATGTACAGGGTGACTTTCTGATCAATCTCTCCAGTACCTTCAAATGAGAGTGTATTAGCATTTTCCGTTGCATTGATGTTTGCATTTGTGATGGTATCTGACGCGGTTTCTAACGTATCGCTTGCTCCACCAACATCTCGTCCAGTATCACTATCATCTTCTAGATCACCAGTAACGCTAATTTGCGTGTCCAGCTCTATGGAGATCGTTTCTGTTATTGTATTGCCAGCTGTATCTGTATAGGTCACGGCGAATGTATGCGTACCATCATCAGAACCATCGCTAGAATACGCAGATGTTGTGACCGACCAGTTACCACTCTCATCGGCCGTCGTGGTTAGCACTTCATCAGAACCCACTTCCTGTACAGTTACTGCCATATAAGCTTCAGCTGTACCTGTAATGGTTGGGGTTGTATCTGAAGTAATAGAATCAGCACTCAGATCAGCACTATCTGCGTTATTCACTAATGATTCATCATCAGGTGAAGTATCACTTAGTGTGTCTAGATAGGCGTTAATAGTAATATCTGGGGCAGTATTATCGATTATGAGCGTACCGTTTTCGGTATCCGTATTGCCTGCAATATCTTCTGAAGTAATGGTATAAGAGTAAGTAGCATCTGAATTTAGCCCACTAAAAGCTAACGTCCAACTAGTGGCGTCATCGCCTAACGTGATTGTCTCACTATGTTCATCTGCTGCGTCGCTATCATTCACTAGCGTTACGACAACAATTGAACCTTCTTCTGCGGTACCAGTGAACGTTGGTGAAGTATTGGTTGTATTACTATCGCTACTACTCTCACCCGTATCTATTAATGCATTTTGAGTCAACTGCCCAGAAACAACCGTCGTCGTATCTATGGTCATTAACTCAGAAATAACTTCACTATTCTCTGCGTCATCTGTCGCGGTTAGCGTATAACGATATTCACCTTCTGCTAATGTATACGTGATGCCATCTTCAGCCGCCACAGCACTGAGATCAATACTCCACGAATTATCTGAACCTACTGTTGTTGTGTAGGTAGCAAGTTCGGTAGTCTCTTCATCGTCCGTTCCAGCTTTCGCATCGACAACTGCGATAATTAGGGTAACCGTATCGCCCTCATCCCCCATCCCATTAAACGCTGGGGATTGAACACTGGTATAGTTGTCATTAGCATAGTCGTCATCAGCGTCATTAGTCGTATCAGAATCATCCGATAGCCCTCCGCTGAAGTTCAATTCGGTGTCTATGCTTAGGCTTCCCGATATAGTTTCGCTATTTCCAGCCTCATCCATTGCTGCTATTACATAGCTATAATCATTATCAGTAAGTGAGATGCCATCCCACTCTTCATCTGTAATCGACCAGTTACCACTCGCATCAACACTGGCGATCAGAGAGATACCACCAATCGTCAGCACGACACTACTGCCCACCTCCACAGTACCTGAAAAATTAGGTGTAGAATCGGACGTATCTGAATCTTCGCCCCCAGTGAGGGTTGTCAGTGTTGAGTCTTCCGATACCAAAGCGGCGGTAAAAGTACTCACAGATAGATCTACGGTAAAATCTTCACCATCGATGGTTTCACTATTACCAGCTGTATCCGTAGCGGTAACTGAATAGGTATAATCTCCATCGGTAATCGCTTCACTAGCGTCAACCAGATAAGACCATTCACCAACTTCATTTACCGACGTTGAATACGTATAAGCCGGTGTACTACTGTCTTCGGCGGTATAGACGTTAATCGTGATCTCATCACCCTCAGCATCTCCTGTACCACTGAAAACTGGTGTAGAATCATTCGTTTGAACATCGTCATCCGATTCATCATTGGTTTGAGAATCAAATTGGGTAGTCACACTGATACTTGAGTCAACGGTAACACTGCCCTCTACTTGGCTCGCATTCCCAAGTTCATCGGTTGCAGTTACGGTATAGCTGTAGGTATCGTCATTAAGTACTGAAGTAACTGCAACAGACCATGAATATCCGTCTGTTTCATTACCAGAGATGGTGGCATCTGTATAAATTGTGCCGTCAATTTCTAGGCTTATCGCTGCATTAGGATCATCAATTATGCCACTGATGACCATTTGATTAGTTTCTGAACTTGAATTGTAGTTAGTGATGTCATCGTCAGAGGATTCACCTGAATCGGTCGCGCTATCAAGCGATGCAGTTAACACAGGTCCGGTGCTGTCTATGGTTACAGTACCTGTTTCAGTGTTAATATTTCCTGCATAATCTTCTGAGCTAATGGTATAGCTGTAGGCTCCATCATCAAGCGTATCTTCGGCTAAAGTAATAGACCAACTTTCGTCTGCTACAACTGTAATGGTTTCACTATAATATTCAGTCACACCGTCAGTACTGGTGATAATCACCGTTACTACCTGCCCAGAATCGTCAGCAGAACCATTAAACGTCGGCATTTCATTGGTAGAGAAGTCACCGCTTGTATCTATAACAGGAGCCGTTGTATCTATCTCTATTTCGACACTGCTTTCGGTTGTAAATGTCGATGAGCTTGCTGTCGCAGATATTGTGTAGGTCCCGTTAGTTAACGTTACAGCATCACCGTCGGAATCGATTAAGTGAGTTAGGTCATAACTCCAATATACAAAGGTTTCCCCTCCTACTGACTGAGTATTACCAGTATCGAAATCAATATCAGCCGCATCTACGCGATATTCATTGCCCTCTGAATCCGTGATAACAAGTGCGACAGTGTTACCACTTTGCGTATAACCAGAAACCGTGGGTGTCAAACTTGAGGTAACCATATCCTCATCAGTATCAACACTGACATACCCTGCATTTGTATCGGATAATCCAGTATCGGGTGTTATCTCAAAATCTAGGATATTAGGTAACGTTGTATCAACAGTAAAACTGTCTGTCGTCACCTCTTCATTACCGGCAGAATCGGTGGCCACTATGGTATAGCTGTATACCGCATCCTCTTCCAGGGTCATCGAATCTGAATACCATGAACCGTCCTCATTGATGGTTATGTCAACTTCGGTACCAGTGGAATCACCATCTTTGGTAACGGTGACCGTTATACTTCCGTCTGTTTCAATGTCTCCACTAAAGCTCACTGATTCAGATCCCAAGAATGTTGTGCCATCGTTATCGACAACAAGCGATAAACTCGGGTCTATGCTGCCATTCCACACCACTTCTGTATCTATCGTGATCGTACCGGTTTCTGAATCGGTATTACCCGCTTCATCGGTACTGCTAGCGGTATATTCGTAGGTTACAGTACCCGACTGTTCATCTACATCGGTAGGCGTTAAACCCGACAAATTGAGGTCATCAGCCGACCAGCTCACTATCCCGTCGTCACTACCATCAGCATCATCGTCTTCGACTGCAACGGAATAAGAGGTGCCATTTATAGTGAAGGTAATCGTTGCGCCTTCTTCTGCCGTTCCAGTAACAGTAGGAGAAGTGACATTGGTGGTAAAATCTTGTTCTGAATCCTGATTATCCTCAGTGATGGAGCCTACCGTAATCTCAGTCCCTGAATCGATATAGAGAATATCGCTTACCGACGCAAAATTACCTGCGTTATCTATTTGAGTGAGTGTAAAGCTAAACGAGTCTTCAGTATTGTTCTCAATCTCTTCATCGGTGAGCAACGCATTGTCAACAGAGAGGCTCCATGATCCATCTTCGTTGGCGGTCGTTTGGTATTTATTCCCATCGATCTCAAGAATGATGGTTGCCCCAGCTTCCGCGCTACTTGCGTCCCCGCTAAAGGTAGGTGTAGCGTCAGATGTGAGCAAGTCACCTTCTGTGCCTGTATCCGAGCTATCATCAAGAATATTTGGTGTTATAAGCCCTGTTGAACCGTTAACCGTAAACAGTCCATTAATCTCGGTATCAACAGAAAACTCAATCTGATCAGATGTAGTAACGTTGCCTGCTAAGTCCGTAGCCTCAACCGTAAAATAGTGTTCTCCTTCACTCAGATCACCGGAAAGGTAATCCTCCAGATCAACGTCCCAGTCAACAATACCATCGCCATCATCATCTGCTGATAGTGTTGCTACTATCGGATTGGAGGTATCTCCATCAAGATAAATTACTAGGGTATCAATATTAGTGGCATCTACTGTACCGCTTAATACTGGTCTCGCATCCGTGGTAATGTCGTCTAATTGATCCACATAATCGCTATCGATGCTTTGTACATTGGTAAGTTGATCAGTGGTCAGGTGATCGCTAGATTCATCCAATCCGCCTGTTAGTGGTGATGGTCCTTGATTATCGATGACTAACGTGGCGTCAGTCACCACTGTGTCACTATTTCCTGCTACATCACTGGCGACAATGCTATATTCATAATTCCCATCATTCATCTCGTCAAACGTGATGGTCCAGTTACCTTCACTATCAACCGTGACCGTTTTTACTACGTCTTCTATGCTGCTGTTTTCACTGGTAACAGTGACAGTGATGGTGTCTCCAGTCGTTCCAGTTCCTGTGAATGTTGGAGTACTGTCTTGTGTAATACCATCACTGTTGTCTGACCCGCTATCGCTGTTCTCAATATCACCGGTATCTAATCCACCCGTGGCACTAATAGTTGAGTCAACAGTGATACTGCCACCCAATGTAGACGAGATATTGCCCAACTCATCTGTCGCAACAGCAGTGTAAGAGTAATCCGAATCGGACAGGCTGTAATTAAGAGTAATAGACCAGTCTTCACCAGATATAGAACCACTCACCACCGATGATGCGTCGGCACCTGAATCTTTGTATGCAACACCGTCTGAATCGAGAACGTAAGTAACACCATCTATAGTGAATTCAATAGAGCTGCCTGCCTCTACTGTGCCACTGAAGGTCGGCATTTTATCCTTTGTAATAGCGTCGGTTGTATCACTGCCAGTATCAGAACCTTCGGCTAACCCGACCGTAAATGGCTCAACAGTACTATCTATCGTAAAGGTTATCGCCTCTGTTGCTTCAGATTCGTTTCCAGCAATATCTACTGCAGTTAACGAGTACGAATAAGTACCATCCGATAACTCTGCTGAATCATCAACCACCAATTCCCAATCGCCATTCTCATCGGCCTCAGTACTTTGGGTATAGCTAAATTCGGAGCCATCGTCATTGGTACTATATATCGTGATAGTAATGATAGAATTGGCTTCTGATGTTCCTTCAAGGGTTGGTGTAGTCTCTGTCGTAGTTGTTGCTATATCTGTCGTTACACTCAATTCAGATTGAGTGTCGATGATAATTTCGTGATTAATGTCCTGTGAATTGCCAGCTTCGTCCGTAGCAACAACCTGTATAGTATAATCATCATCCGATAAATTAACGCTATCTCCATCTTCATCAACACTTAGGTCAACCACCCAATTTCCATCTGTATCGGCGTACGTCACATAGCTATAAGAATCAGTTCCATCACTGGAGGTAACCGTAACCTCTACACAAGCATTCGCATCTGTTTCACCACCAAGGCTTGGCTGTGTGTCGTTGGTAATATTATCTGAATCTAAACCCGTTAAACTTGACCCTTCTGCTGATGAGTCCGTATCGGAAGTAAGGCTACTGGTAACGCTGGGTGCGGATGTATCAATAGTAATGATCTGATCATCCGAAACAACAACATTTCCGGCTTGGTCTTCATACTTAAAATAGTAACTATAATCACCATCAGCTATGTCGGTAAATACCTCTGAATACCCATCGGATAGCGTATTGATTGCCCACGATTGAATAGAGCTGCCATCACCCGAAACTGCATCAGCGTATTGACTGGTTGTAGGGGTAATAAAATAGTCGATGCCATCAACGCTGATAACAAGCGTCACTTGAGCTTCATCTTCTACAGTTCCGGTAAAACTTGGCGTTGTACTGCTCGTGATGCCATCGGAAGTTCCACCACTGCTTTCATTGTGATCTCCCGATGTATCAGAGGACTCAGCAAGTAGACCGGACTCCTGCAAGACGTCGGTATCAAGCGTAAAACTTGCTGTAGCCTCGGCTGAAATATTGCCGGCTGTATCGGTCGATGTTACATAATAATTATAGCTACCATCTATGGTGAGTGGAGAAGTTAGGCTTATAGACCAAGTCCCGTCATCAGATGCAGTCGTGGTGTATTCAGAGTAGATAACTTCATCAGAATCAATAGAAAGATCTGGTATATATAGTGTTACCGTAGAACCTGCTTCCGAGGTACCCTCAAACGTTGGAGTGCTATCACTAGTGATGGTGTCACTGTTATAACCACTGGTTTCGTCGTCTTGGTTAAATGAAGCGGCGGTATCTGATTCGAGGCTAAGCATAACGGTTGGCGAGTCTGGTGCTTGGGTCTCGATAATCAGTGTTTCTGTAACCGAAAGCTCCTCGCCTGAAGCCGATGTCGTAGTAACGCTTACCGTATACAAACCATCGGTGTATTCACTTGATAATTCGACTAGATACTCACCTGACGAGTCAGATGTAACGAACTGTTCAAAAGCCGTGTTACCCTCTGCATCTATAAACTCAAAATGCACCTCTGTGTCGGGGTCCGTCTGACCATAAAACGATAGGTCAGTATTGACGTTAGTTACAAAATCGCCAAGAGTACCCGAATCATCTTTGCTATCCAGTAGTAGCGTTAGATAAGAGTCGACATCAGATTCTCCACTGTCTCCCGACTCTTCTTCTACTGCAGTAGTCTCGTCATCTACTGCAGTAGTCTCGTCATCTACTGTTGCAGAACTACTTGAAGACGAGCTGCTTGAACTAGATGCACTACTGGCTACTGTCGAGTCAGAGGTACTAGTTGGTGTAGAGGCGGTGGTGGTGGCAGAATCCGTTATAACACTTTCTGAATTCTCTGTACTGGAAGTGGCCACTGCAGCTTCAATAGCGTTTTCTTGGGACTGAATGAGATCTTCGATAGCTTCAGCAAGTGAAGAGTTAGAAGTCGCGGATCCGGTGTCAGTAAGTTCTGTTCCGGTATCAACATCTACACCATCACCAGCCAACTCGACGATGTAATCTTCAACATCGGAGTCTCCATCTATATTACTATTGCTGAGAATCGCTTCAGCCAGTTCCAACAAGCCTTCTTCTTCGGCTTCCAGTTCAGCTTGTTGAGCAATCAATTCCGCTTGTAGTTTTGCAAGATCAGAAAACTGCTGATCTAATATCTCTTGTCTATCTTCCGCAGAATCATCAACGGTTGCATTCAAAGCAGCAAGTTGACTCTCAAGCGCAACCTGCATTTCAGCCAACTCAGCGGCTTGTTGATCAAGCGCTTCTTGGCGAAGCAGAGCGGCCTCATTCGCTTCCACGTCTAAAGCAGCTTGTTTAGCCTCAAGCTCCGCACGCATCTCAGCCAATTGCGCATATTCTTGTTCTAGAGCCCCTTGTTCAAGATCACTTGTGGTTCCGTCATCATTCAATACACCAAGTTCAGCATCTTCACCAGTCTCTGATTTATCACCATCACCTGTTAAAGCATCAATCTCAGAGCCTTCACCCGCTAAATCACCTTTAACCGAATCACCGGTGGCAAAAAGTTGATTTTCTAAAAAGACGCTAGACGCCATTTCTAGGTTAACACCAGTCTGATTGATGAGGTCGTTCATGGAAAACTCGCCTTCACGTGTTTCCACATTCAGGCTACCGTCAGCAACAGAAATCACGCCATCACTTATGACTTGAACATTACCGTCCGGTAGAGTGACTTCAATATCAAACCCTTTGATATTAATGTCAGAAACCGAGTTAACTACAATCTTGTCCATAACAGAAAGACTCCATACTTAATTAAAAACTGCCCCAAAACTCAATCAAAGAGGAGTCTGGATAAATGCCTTTCTTGGCTTTGTACAATTGGTTCTGGTCGCACTGTCTCGTCTAATGCAAACTATCGCTTGCTAATATCAGTCTGCTTTAGTGAGCTTTGCTTCGAAATCTTCCACTTCCAGTGGCTTCTCAAAATACCAGCCTTGGAATAGATTACAGCCTTCGGTCTTAAGAACCTCAAACTGCTCTGCAGTCTCAACACCATCCGCAGAGACATTAATCCCCAACTGCTGTGCCAGAGACATTACCGAGCGAACGATAGCAACACCAGATTGACTGGTATCCGCTACATTATTAATAATATCTCGCGCTATCTTCAATCTATCTGGGTTAAATTCACTTAAGTGACCAATATTGGTGTAACCCGTACCAAAGTTATCAATAAACAGCTTCATACCCATGTTATGCAACTGACGTATCTTGTCTTTTGCCTGCGCATCGTGCTGCATAATGACATCTTCAGTTATTTCAAAAGCAACGGTTCCAGGCAATACATTGAACTGCTTAACCATTTTTTCAACTTCTGTAATAAAGTTAGGCGCAAGCAGTACCTCACTAGTCGCATTGATTGATACTGTCCAATCCTGCTTCCACATCCCTTTCTGTTGCCACAAAGAAACCTGCTGGATGGTGTTTCTCATGACCCAAAACTCAAGCTTGACTGACAACCCTTCTTTCTTCGCCACCTCGAACAATTTGCCATTTGAAATCAAACCGCGAACCGGTTCAATCCAGCGAATATAAGATTCGGCACCAATAACCGTTTTATCTTGATCAAACTGAGGCTGAAAGACTAAATGGAACGCATTATCTCGTAGCGCGGTTGCGAGAGACTCCTCTAAAGGAATAGCTGTTGCCAATCTAATGTCATGCAATATTTCTGCCACGCCTTTAAGTTGAGTGTTGGTATTACCTAGAGCTTCACCAAACGATGCGTTCACCTGCTCAATCACCTCACCATTCTCTTTAATCGTTAGATTCGTGCTATTCGATGTTTGATCAATGAGGTGACCCATGCGTTCAATTTCGATAGACATATTGGAGATAGCACCAACCATCGCATCCGTTTGCTGCTGCATATATTGCGAGTAGTCGGTTAGAGAAGTTTCTAACTTTTGGTACATACCTGATTGCTCAGTATAGATTTGCTGCACCTGTTCGGATTGCTGCTGAGCAAGACGATTGTTTTCAGCAAGGTTAGTACTAAAGTTTTGAACGACAGTTGAACCCGAGTTGTTCTCTAGCAACGTGTATAAGTCGGTCCATACTTTGTCTTTGCTATTGATCAGGCTGATCGTGTCGTCGATTGATTTTTGTACTTTTTGGAAATTCTCATTGATAACCTGTTGCTGTTCATCGGTGATACCTTCAATGGAACTGCTTGAACCACCCGACCCACCAGTAGCACCACTATTCTCACCATGAACAAGCTCTTTCTCGAAAAAGTTATTTAGGTAGTTTGAAGCCAATAACACACTGACCGAACAGCTCACACCCATAATAGAAGTCAAAAAGGCAAAAGACATCGAATCAAGAGCCAATCCTATGGAACCGAGTAGTGCCTCCATTTTTTCAGAGAAATCACCATCTGCCCCCATCCCTGCGGCAATACCGGCAATCATGTCAGATAAACCAATGAAGGTACCGATAAGACCAAATGAAACGGCAAGCGATGACGCTAATGTCACCTGGCTTCTAAAGTGAGCTAGGTGAACGGCATCACCCTGTTTTCTCACAAAGTTATACATGAAAATGGTAAGAGGATAAAAATAGGTCAGAGTAATTAGAACCGTGATTTCCGGAGAGAGTTCCATACACTGAGATACCAAGGTGTTTGCTGGTTCAAACACGTAGACAAAAATAGGTATTCCGATATAGAGAAGTAAGCCAAATAAATACATTTAGTTCATCTCCCAACTGATCTTTGATAACACATCCGTTGTTGATTGCATTGAAGTTTCAACCTTTAGTTTTGATGGTAATTTTAGGTATGCTAAAAAACGCATCAGGTTTACCGTATTCTTTTTAGCGCTATCTCGGCTATAGACGGTGATCTTTACGTGTTCAGCATTAACCATTTGTGCTCTTATTTTTTCTAAAAATTCTGTTTCTAGTTTGAAATTAATTAAGTACTCAAACTGGTGTTCATCTAGGTTTGACCGCATTACATCTCGATATACGATAGGGCTACGAGTATGGTCTTGTATATCATTTAGTGATTGCTGTTTAGCGGCCGAATTCAAGGATGTGGCCGTTTGCAACATAAAGAAAATACTAACCAGTACCATAACAATCAAAGCAGAAGACAACGCATCCACAAACGGGGCTAGCGTATCATCATCCATTTTCCTCTCCTCTATTATCTATCCCTTTACTAGCCTCAATCCCCTGTTCATTCTGTGTATCTTGATCTAGCGCCTTTGTTTCTAATTTTTCTTCACTAGCTCTCTTGGCATCGAGATCTCTGAGCACATGAATATCGATAAAACAGCTATTCATTTTTTTGTTCTGAGAAATAATGTTGATATGGTCTACAGGATATGAACCAGCAAAAAACTGATGCGTCATGATGTAGTTGTAAGTGGCGATACGTTTCATTTCTTTTTCATTGGCATTAAAACCGAAATTACAACCATTCTGATAAGATTGAATACGGTCGCTAAAACTCATATCGCTCACAGTCAGCACTAGTTCCTGCAAGATTTCTTGATCAACATAAGGTGTTTTTAGGTTATAGCGATAGGTGAATTCATCTATTTTTACCACACCGGTGGTCGGCATAATGGATTGTACGAAACCGATTAAACTGGCAATGACAACCAATATAATCACAGCGAGTGAAGCAGTAATTGCGGCGACAAATCCAATCATTTACCACACCTCAAACTTAATGTCGCTAGGCAATACACTTAATATAAATTCCAGAACACTGACCTTATCATCTACAACAAAAACTTGAACATCCATACCAAGATCAAGCGATAAGGCTAAGAACTCCTCATCAGGTTGAATCGTAACCCTATAGTAACGTTCGCCTTCATGCCCTTGCTCTTCATAGGTAATAGAGTCTGAGCTTAGGTCGATAATCGTTCCGTCGAAAATTTCATTGAACCCTGGAGAGTTGATCTTAAGGCGAACCTTTCTATCAAGACTTAAGAAATGGCGGTAACGCGAATCGAACTTCGCTTCTACCTGTTGAGAAGCCCCTCTTTTTTCAAAACAAACAGTGGTGTCGCTTCTTGGATAAATGTACCGGGGGATAAACCTTCCGACAATTCCAAAATATTGCCATCTATAGGAGAGCGAATGACCGATTTCACTTTCTTCTCTTCTAGCAGTTGTTTACTGTATTTGGCCTGAATAATAAGGGGTTTGATTTTATCAATCTGTTCTTCCAACGTTAACAGGCGCTCTGAACGGCGCATCTGGAAGACCATCAATTTATCATTTAATTTTTTCTTAGCATCAATCGCTGAGATCTGAAAGTCTACTACATCGGTTTTTACATTAGACAGTTCAGATTCTACATCGTAGAAACTAACCGTTGCGCCATTACCTCGATGCAGAGCATTTTTCTTTTTCGTTAAGATTTTTTCTTTATTAAGAAGCTCTTTCGCTTTTTTTGTCTCTCTTGCTCTACCTTAAGAATATATTGCTGCTCTTGTAGATAATCTTCATAGAAACTAAGGATATAAAGTCCACCAGCATTAGCTAAAGGTTCATCACCAGAACACTCTTCATTTAGATGCTCTTTGGTAACAGATGCAAAGTTAGACCCCATTAAAAAGCAGCGCTCGTTATAATAGATCTCTAATAGTTTTTTATTCTGCTCAAGCTCTTCAGTCGTCTGTTGTAAGCGATACTCATCATCTAGGTTTCGATACTTTAAGAGCGGTTGACCTTTTTGCACCGCGTTACCTTGGGCAACCATTAACTCCACAATATAACTGCTGATGGGAGCTTTAACCGACACATTACTCTGCTTAATCCCCGTCAGGCCTGTACCAGGTGCAACAACCTCTACCTCTTTAAGAAGCAGTATATAGATTACGCAAACCATCGTTAGTCCTATCAGTACTAACCTTTTGTTAATCTTCAACGGGTGCATATTTCCATAGTAGCGTGGGAACAAAAACAACTCATAATGCTGGAAGGACCTTCGCAGATTTTAACGTTTCGAGCTCATACAAAGTATCAAATAACTCTAGGTCAATATTTAACAGTGTTTGTTTTGCACTATTTAGTTTCCCAATACTCTCAACAATATCTTTATATGTCACTTTATCAGTATAGATTTCTTCTTTTTGATTTTCTATTAACCCAGCGAGTATTTCTATCTGTTCCGCCGTTTTTTGGCGCTTAATAATTTGTTGGTTATAATTGGTTACATTCGTTTTAAATTGGTCCATCGACAACTTGAACTGTTTATCAAAGCGTAATTTCTCTGCTTCATAGATCTTAAATGAGGAGTTCTGATCGGACTGTAAGCCGTGATTAAATAGATCAAGCTCCAGATTTAATTGAACATAAGATTCATCAGTATCGCCATAGTAATGTTCACCGCTATCCCCATTTGTCATTAGATGGCTCTCGGTAACGATCTCTACGACGAAACGTTCACGAGTTGAACGCGCGGTGTGGAGTGACGATTTAAGAGTTTTCTGTGTTTTTTGAAGCTCAGCATTATTAGCAATTAGTTCCTCGGCGGTAATATCCCTCACATCCCTCATTAGTAATGGTTTAATCCTCTTATAATCAATACCTATTTTATCTTCTGCATGCTCTTCGTTTAATCCTAGATCGAGACCGGTTTCTTCCGCTAATTTTTTAAAATACTGCTCGATATTTGAAACCACCGAATATACTGATTCATCGAATTCAGCAACCGAGAGCTTTGCTTCCATAGCATCACTCTTGGTTGAGACACCTTCATTGGTTGAATTAACTTGCTTTAGGTAATAGGTCTCAATTTCGTCCCGAAGCTCATTTGAAGATTTTTCATACTCTCGGGTAAGCTCTATCTTGGTCAGATAAGTCAGTACCGTGTAATAGACCAAGATTTCTTGGGCCTCTAGGCTGATATTGCCTGCATCAAGAGCCATTTGACTGGCTGCTATTCTATCGGCAACACCACTACCGTAGAGTTTAGAGTTTGCGTACAGTATTAATTCGTGTGTTTCACCCGAGTCAGGGGTAGGACTTCCCCAGTATTCTGTCGTTTCGGAGTTGATACTTGCTTCTGGGTAGTAATACTTATCTTCTTTATCTTTTAAGATAATTTTCGATTCGACTTCTTTATTTAACGCAAGGTACTCTTTAGAAGAGCTGAGAGCCAAATTAAAAACTTCTTCAAAGTTGATCAAATATGTAGATTTCTTAGACAACGAGGTATTGTGCGCTTCTTCTGCCAACGCATTAAACCCTATGCATATGGCAGCAACACAACATACAATCGAAAAATTGATGCGCATTGACCCTCTAAAGATATTCATGTGTTAAATTTCCTAACATCCACTGTTTTAGCCAACCATAAAGGCTAGTGAGCCGTATGCTATACTAGAGTAGCGCCCTTACTAAAGCAATTACTCAACAAGGGATTTTGCTAAGAATTCATAATTATTATAAATGTGATTAAATATAGCGATATAACTCACTTTCAAATGGCTTTTTCACTTAAATCGATGGAGCCAAATCAAGAAATCATAATCTCAACTACAATACCCAGTAGCCGCCATAGCTTCGTGCCTGAATCTCATTATAAAATAAACATGGTAGACACATAGAGCACACCGATTCAATCGCCTAGGTATGACTAACCACACTGATGGTGAAACGAGTTTTTTGTATTCCATTGAGGTGTATAGTTGAACGACCTAAACCTGTAGCTCGCCGTACCTCATCAATTTTCAGTAATTTCATTGAATGTTCCTTTCCATCTAATAGTTTTAAAATCTGTGTCATGCACTTCATTAATCGTTTCGCATATATTGAAATATCTTTGCTAATGCATTTAATTCTTTACCACCTATAGTAATAGATTGAATTTGTTATTATTTTTGTCTTCACAATAGGATATTAGAGATTTCGGTTAGCGGTAATGACACCGATATATAAAGAGAACAGAACGAAAGGTGGGATTATTTCTTAAGTGGAAGCATCAGAAGTTGTACCACAAGGGCTAAAGGCTACAAATAGGTCTAAACACGCTAGTCCAAGCATGATGTATATTTTTATACAGCTAAATAATGGGAAAATAACCCGCATACACTAAATAACTTAACCTATTGTTTAATAATATATAATGCTATTTTCATAGCTACATTAGCTCAAAAGAATAATCAAGAAATAGTCAAAAAATGTATAGTCGAAAATAACAGATAACCTTTCTATACAGTTAGGTATACAAATTTCGGTGGATACTGGTGGACATCAACGGTCAACTACGGACCAGAACTGTTTGATTTAACTAAATTACAGGCATAAAAAAAGACGCCCTAGGACGTCTTAATTCATCAATGTGAGTGAGGGCTTACGATTTAACTCACAAGAAATTGTTATATATAGATAAAATATTAATTTATCTTAATTGGCATTACATTAAGCATTACTTTGCGCTAATCATAGTCTTTATTCACAACTATTTCTGTGCTTTATTGTATAATTATTCTCTAGTAACGGATAGTTTTAACTCAACTGGCAAGCTTCGCGTCGAAAAAACCATTACCCGAGATCATAGATAAAAGTGGAGGTAATATGAAAAATAAGAAATATGAAGGATATACACCTCTCATTGCAGGTTTTGCATTCATAATACTGATTTCATATAGACAAATTTTCGGTGATGGGCATTGGCTAGTTTGGTTACCTATCAGTTTGTTTACTGTCCAGTTAATCTTCCTAGCTTATATCGTAAGATGGTTTCGTAATAAAACACCGCTAGAGAGGACTTTAAAATGAATGGGATATTATTTATTGCACTTTTAGCTATTGGTTTTGGCTATCTCACGTTGTACAGCAGAATGGTTATGGTTTGGTGCGAACATAGAATGAAATTAGCTAGCAAAGATGACACGACAGGCTAAAGGGGATTGTTAAATAGGTTCGTACTTAATGACCTACCCTTCGGATAATTTGCAGTATCGCAAACTCTAATTAGGTGGTTAAATTTACCCTTCCCTACAAAGCTTTATCTTTACTGTTAGATGGTGAATAAAACCGGTTTATACGAGAGTTTTACAATTCAGGACTCCTTCGTCATGTAAAGGTTGTTCCGTAAACCTTAAAAACATTTTTCTTTGTGTGCTTGGCAAATGCCATCTAAACCAGGAAAAAGACTTGCCGCTGTGATGCCCATAATCTCCAGATCTTTCATTACCGAATTTCGTTCAGCTTTTGCTATATCAATAACCGTCAAATAACTTCTTTCATCTTGAGTGCCATAAAAACGTATATGCTCCTCAATATTGTAGATATTACTAAAAGTAACAAGAGACTGTTGTGGTAAAGCTCTCTCATTACTAGGAGAAGTGACAATCAAAGGGTGAATTGATGGATATGGTGAATCATAGCTTTGCAATGTTGCATGATGATTTTGGAACCATGCTCCTTTATCAAAACAGAAAATTCTGACAAAACCAGAATTAGCATCATTTCCTAACTGATGAAAAGCGAAATATGAGGCAACATAGGGTGACTCAGTCCAATCGAGAAATGGAGTTTGGAATCCATGGTGCTGAGCGACATACAAAAACTCTGTCATTTCGGGTGCGTTGTTTAAGTTAAATCGTTTTCCGATTCTCGATGCAATGTATCGTTATAATTCAGGTATGTCATGTAAAAAATATCTAACCAAATTTCTTCGGTCTTGCCTATGAAAAGCAGTCTTAAGAGCTAAGTTGAAGTCAGGTTGTCCTCTAAATACAAGATTAGGGTTTAGTTTTTTTGTTGTAATGACCATGATTGGAACTCAGACCAAGTCATCGACGCATCAGCCTTGTTCAGTACAATATCGTCCTTTCTAACTAGATTGAGATTGCCGCTAGTTTCTACATTAGATTGCCAGTTCCCTGTAATCTCGTTTGTAGTACTTATAGATCCTACAAAATTTGCTATTTGTGGTAGTGATGCTTTGAGTTCATTAGGAGTGATATAGTAAGAAGGCAATCTAAAGTTTGATACTTGTGCATTTAGGGTACTGCCGTCGACATTAAATCTAATATCTGCGTAAAAGCAAGGCTTCGATTCGTCAAAATCATGGACTAAAAGCACTCCACTAAAAGGAGAGTCTTTATCAATATTGAGTGTTACAAATGCACTATTACTTCCAGAGATATTGCCAAACCATTGACCCCACATTTAACCCCCGACCCTTTTTAAACCGACAAATTGCTTTCGTGTTTACGTTATTACTCAGTGTCATTACTCAGAGTCATTACTCAGTATATCAAGAAACAGGATAGAACTGAGTCAGTTACATTACTAATTTAGGACGTAGCGGATTAGTTCACGTATGGAGGTGTAACGCCCGCTTAAGTGGTGAGTGAACGTGTGCCAAAATGTAGCGAAGCGAAAATGGCACGCGTTTACAAATCCGTCTTGAAGCGTTTGTTAGGCTTGTTCTACGTGTTGCTCACACTTCTCCAGTTTGAGCTCTAATTCAGATATTAGATCGCCCATTAACTCTATTACTTCTCTAGGCGAAGAGAATATTTTTGCGCTACCAAAAAGGATGTGTACATAGTGTTCTTCAGACTCAAAAGGATATTCGTTTCGAAATGCCCTTGATAAAATATCCGTGCACATTTTTATCAAGGCGTCACCGAAATAATTGTGTTCACCATATGCAGGTCTTAGCCCATACTCAATTCGTCTCTCTTTTGACAGTTCCCAATAGCGGTCTTTACAACTAACTATACGATCGAATAACTCTCGTAACCTCAGTGAATAAACGCTACCACTAGATGATTCTTTGACTTCATCTAGTGAAGTAACTTGAATATTTGTCATGTTAGCCGCTTCTATTGCACCACTTTGAAAGCCCGATTCAGATAGTAATATGCCTCGATCAGCACCAATATCTGCCACAATTTCCCTCAAGCCAAGAACATGTAATTTATTTACTGGCTTTTGCCACAATTTGCATTCAACAACCCATCTCACATCAAAACCATGAAAGTGAGACGTTACTAGTACGTCCACATCATGGGAGGTTCGCACTCCTTTAACTGTAACGTCTGTTTCTGCTTCCAAGCCTATTGAACGAAAATAAGCTGCCGTATCTTCTTGATACTTCTTCCAAGGTTTCATGTTTAATCTCTTGCGATTAAAAGCCTAACGCCCAAAGCAGCGGCGCGCGTTAGCGCGTCCAGCCCGCAGGGCGTTGCTGCCTTTGCTTATTATGTTTATTGCTATCTTCATCTGTTTTAGCGGTCTCTTGTTTCTTGAATTTACCGATGAGCCAGTATCATAAAACAGCATGCAAACCACTAGCGATAATACCAATTGGAAGTCCTTACCCCCAGCGTTACCTGAGTAGATGTGAGCACCGTCTCTGTAACAAGAGCACCAGCTATTGCAGCGACAGGAATGATCCACTTTTCTCTTGCGATAAATGAAATACCCAAGGCAACTATAAAGCTTATTGGATCTAGGAATTTTGCTAAGAGCATTGCGATAATGGTCATATTTTCACCTTAAACATAACGCCCAATTAAGTTGCAGAGCAACGCAAACCGGAGCTCAAAGCAATGCACCGATTACACCCAAACTGTTTGTATCTGGAAATCCCGCGCGTTGGCTTTCAGCTTGAATTGCTTGTTAGGTAAAATTAAGTGCCATTACCTTTTTCTTCTTTTTCCAGTAAAAATACTGCGAACCAAGAGTTGTCAAAAATGCGAACAACAATGACGCAATTGATAAGTAAAGGCTCGTTCTCGAATCTGATAAATATTGATCAACTAGCAAATTTTTCTGCTTCAGATTCTCTGATATTTTATAGAAATCAGAGCTAACATTAGCAAACTCACTACCTAACTTGATACGAATGCTTTCAAAGCTATCTTTCTGTGACTGCTCTAAACCATCAAAAGGGTTTCTTTCTTGATATTCTGTCAGCAGTTTTTGGATAGACTCTCTATTCTTAGAGCCGCCTTCTGGATTCAAGTAGCTGTCACTTTTTAGGTCTTTTAGTACAGTTAGCAGTGGTGTTGGTGCCGGATAATATTGGCTTTTATCTTTATCCCAACGATATTTAAATCCCCACTCTTCCTCTGGAGTTTGCGAATAAAAATGCTTAATTGACTCTAAGTCCGAGCCATTATTAACCATTTCGACAATACTGGCTTTTACTTCTGCTTTCTCAATATGTAAGCTATCGTCATACAGCCAAAATTTCCATGCAAGTCCACCATAAAAGAGTAACCCGAAAATAACCATTCCTACGTTTGACATGAAACGCTTTGAACGAGAACTTTCAGTTACCTTACCATCACTTACTTTAGATGAAACTTCAGCATCTAAAGCTTCAGAAAAATCATTTGACATTAATACCTCGAAATCTAATCATTTTACCTAACGCCTTGCTAAGCGGCGTGAGCCAACTGTTACACGTCCGTTTGAGCAACTTGTTGGGCATTCAGTTGATCCATCAACTCTTTGATAGGCAAAGCTTTTTCGAAAAACAGTTTAAAAGCTAAATGTAGCTCTCTAATCCAGCTCTCACTTTCTTTTAGCTCCAAGAATTTCATGGCTTTTTCTGGTATTGCTTGTTTTTGATAGTGAAAAGTCGCGTTTCGAAACAATCGCAATGCGTCTACAAAGTCTTCTTTAGCTAACAGCGAGTCAACTTTCTGGTTAGTAAAGTTGAGTTCTTTATAGCCCTCTATTACAACGTATGTAAGACCATATAAGACTGATAGGCGTGCAAATGATGAGTGCATTTCAGCCAACTGACGAATCTCATTAGGAAGCTTCGAGTCTTCAACGATCTTTACCGTGACTACCTGCTTTACAGCATCAGTATTTATCCAATGTTTATGTAGTGATACTAATTTCTCCAAACTCTACTCCTGATGCCTAACGCCCAATTAAGGTGTGAGCCAGGCTACCACGACACTCAATTTGGGCACAATAAACACTAAACTAAACCCAAACCAAAAATGCCAAGCGTGGGGAATCACTCTTAAATTGTTTGTTATTTGCTATTCGTGCAAACCATAATTACGATCAGCATCATTTCGGCGATTATCAGCATATATACTCTCTTTTTGATTATTTTGTGCTGACCATCTTTGCTAACCCAACTAAAGCTTACTTGCCAATCCGAACTTTTCCCTGAATTAGAGGTATGATGTGAGACTAATTTAGAGACACTAACTCCGTCAATGCACAAGCTATGGTGCCCACCTTTATAACCAAACTTTGAAACAAAAATATCATTCAATAGCTGATAGCTAAACTGAGACTCTTTATATTTATTAAGATCTGTCAATGATTCTTTGTATTCTGAATTTTTCTGTAATTGGATGTTCTTAATGGCTTCCTGTTTGGCCACTATTTCATCGGTGCTACTACAATAACCTATCAATTCACACGGTATACCTTGAACATCTAGATTTCCTTTTACTTCAAACAAACCTTGCTTATATATATCAAGAAGTAAACTTGCTCCATGCGGAGTAATTGATTTAGCCGAAAATTCTTCTCCAAAGAAAATGTGTTCGAAGTCTTCAGAACTTAGAATTATTGAATTGCCAAGATCAATTGAGTAATCGTCTCTTTCAACGCCCTCCATTGCATCTTGACAGATTTGATCATTAATAGTTTCTTGCCAGAGTTTAAGTAGCGCTCTGGCTTTTTTAGGCTTTACGTTAGGAAGTAATTTGAGACAGACTTCTAATCTCAATAAATACTTCGGGTCAAAACGTCTAAAATTCATTTCTCATTCCCAACTCATAAAAGCACATAACGCCTGCATAACACATTTGCTACCATGCAGATTAAGCTAAATTTACCACTTAATACGGTAAACTCAAAGAAACCTAGAATGCCGAGTGTAGCAAATCGTGTTGATGCATTTGTTATATTATTTGTGCACGAGCATATGCAGTTACTATATCAACACTTTTAATGTTGATCATGTGACTTCTTAGGTCCGGTAGAAAAACTTCCTCTTTCGTTGGGATCACTCCGTACTTTTCATAGGCCTTCTGACTACCTAAAATTGTTACTTTTAAATTATCATCTCCATCAATTAATAAATAAGGAGATATTTGAGCCGCATGGTATGCATCCCAATCAAACTCCCCTGTAGCATAATTCCGACCGAGGAAACGATCATTAAAGATTAATTTTACAGTATCCAATAGAACAGTTGATTTAGGAAAAGTTTTTCTGGCGATTTCATCTGCTTTATTAATTAAATCTTGATTCAAAATTAAACCACGACCATAGCACAATAGTTCAGTTGCTGGAGATTCGTATTTAGTTTGCCCTGATAAATAAGAATGGATGTCATCATCAGACATATCATTAGTTATCCAAGCAGAGTCATGTTCAGAAATATCAGAGTCCGAAGAGTAAAGAAAACTGATTTCAGATAAGTGTTCTTTTTTAAAACCTCTCCAATTAAAATATTTAACGACATTCAGTGCCATTTCTTCACTTTCAAAAAAATAACAACCTCGTAATCGAGATACTTTTTCTGGAAACTTCACATGTCGAACAAGTTCTATTTTCATCTCTTGCTCAAAGAGATCCCAATTGTCGTAATTTTGCGCATGTTTTAGCTTTGAATATTGCCAAAATGATAAAAATGAGCGACGATATTTATCCTCGATATCTACTGAGCTATCGATAGAAGAAATTCTGCCGACTGCCACTTCCCAAGCGACTATTGGGTTATCAATATTCAGATAACACCATAAACGTTTATGTTTTAACACCGATAACCACCCAATCTAAAAAATAATATAACGCCGCGTTAAGTAGTAAGCAACGCTACCACCCGAACTAAACTATTACGCCATAAACACGAAACTGTTAATTTGCACTTAAATCTGATCCACGATTTGCATCTAAAAGTGATCCACCTAAGTAGGTCTATTTAGACCATATTTTCAGGTTAATTTCTACTTGGTTTTCTCCTTAGACTTCTTCTTTGACTCTTTAAATCGATAACTGTCATTGCCTGTTTCAATGATGTGACAGTGATGAGTGAGTCGATCGAGTAGTGCCGTTGTCATCTTTGCATCACCAAACACCTTTGACCATTCAGTAAAGTTAAGATTAGTTGTGATAACAACACTTGTGCGCTCATAGAGCTTGCTCAGTAGGTGGAACAGCAAAGTGCCTCCAGCTTGACTGAAAGGCACATAACCAAGCTCGTCCAGTAACACCAAGTCGCAGTTCACTAGACGATTAGCCATGCGACCAACATGACCCGCTTGTTTTTCCTTTTCAAGTGTATTAACCAGCTCTATGGTTGATAAAAACCGTACTCGCATCTGATGATGTTGTATCGCTTGAACGCCTAATGCTGTGGCTAAATGAGTTTTCCCTGTTCCTGGCCCGCCAACAAGCACGATGTTTTGGCTATCTTTAATAAATTCACAGCGATGCAGACCTCGTATTAAATACTCATCGACCGCACTTTCGCCAAAATCAAAGCCATATAAATCGCGATATACTGGGAACTTAGCGGCTTTCATTTGGTAAGCGATACTGCGTACTTCTCGGTCTGCAACTTCCGCTTTAAGTAAGGTTTCCAGTATTGGCTGGGCTTGTTGATAGGCGGGTGAATTTTGAGAAGCAAGTTCTGTAATACTGCTGACCATACCGTGAAGTTTGAGTGTTTTTAACGTACTTAATAGGGCTTCATTGTGCATGACGCTGACCTCTTAATTCATCGTAACGAGATGTATCGCTGGTTGGCTCAGTAATCAGTCGTAACCCTTTCGATACGGGAGCTGGCTCGACTGGTTCAGGGCTAAGTAATCGACTTAGGCAGTTTATTACATGTTGTTTTGACGGTGTTCCTGCTTCAAGTGCCATTTCTATCGCTTGCTCTACATGCTTTTCATCGTGATGCAGCACCAACGACAGCACTTCTACCATTTCCTTATCGCCACCTTGGCGTTGCAGTAAGATGGATTGCAAGTGCTTAAAGCTATCAGGTAATAGGTTAAATGGCGCGCCATTGCGTATCGAGCCTGGTTTACGTTGCGCGACCAATAAGTAATGTCGCCAGTTGTAAATGATACGTGGCGGCTCATGTCTAGGATTAAATACTCGTAAATGCTCAGCGACTTGCTGTCCTTCTGCAAGCAATGCAATTTTATCGGGATAAACATGCAGGCTAACTCTACGATTAGCGTAGCTCGCAGGAACAGAGTATTTGTTTCTGTCGAAGTTCACTAAGCAAGTGGAAGATACGCGCTTACCTTGTTCGATAAAGCCATCGAATGGTGCGGTAACCTTCATCAGATGAGGTCGCTCATTAAGCCATACTTGTTCGATAGTTTCATTGCTGTATTGAGGATGTTTACGTGACTGCCAATCTTGCACGCACTGCGCTTCTAGCCACTCATTGAGTTCAGCTAAGGCTCGTACTTTCGGAGCACGTTGCCAGATAATGGAGCGAGCATCACGTACGTTCTTCTCAATTTGCCCTTTCTCCCAACCTGCGGCGGGATTACAGAAGTCGGCTTCAAACAGATAATGGCTGACCATGGCTAAAAAGCGACGGTTTACTATGCGCTCTTTTCCCTTCTTTACCGCATCAACAGCGGTTTTCATGTTGTCGTAAATGCCACGCTCAGGTACGCCTTGAAACACTCGAAAGGCATGGTTGTGAGCATCGAACAACATCTCATGGCTCTGGGCATAATAGGCACGAAGTAAGAAGGCTCGACTGTTACTAAGTTTAAAGTGCGCTACTTGTAACTTGGTTTTACAGCCATTGATGTAAGCCCAGTTTTCGCCCCAATCAAATTGAAAGGCTTCACCTGGTGCAAACTCAAGTGGCATATACATCTGTTTTGAAGAAGTGAGTTTTTGCTCTTCTCGCCATTTACGGACAAAGGAAGCGACCCTATCGTATGAGCCGCTATAACCAATAGAAACGAGGTCTTGGAACAAGTTTTTGACCGTTTTTCGCTGTTTTCTCGGTCGCCTTGCTTCGCGTTTCAACCAAGAAATCAGCAGCTCCTCAAACTCATCAAGTTTACTTAATGTACTGCGTTTAGAGTAAACAGGCTCGATAGTTTGATCTTTTAAATACTTTTTAACTGTATTTCTGGAAAGCCCAGTACGTCTAGCAATTTCCCTTTGCGACATCCCTTCTCGAAAATGCCAGCGACGAATAACGCTTAATAATGACATGTCTATCACTCCACATACTCCTGCTCTAAGTCAGCAGGATCTAGATTAGATTATGTGGATCAGTTTTCGGTGCAAATCAGGGGATAAAGTGGATCAATTTTGGCTGCAATTTAACATTCCATCTTGATAACTTCAATCTAGATTTAACATAATGAGAGGCAGTAGCTTCATCCATTTCCTGTTGGTACATATATTGTTGAGCATATGGGTAATGGTATTTATAAATATCATCTCCATATTTTGAC
Source organism: Vibrio algarum (assembly GCF_028204155.1). Taxonomy (NCBI): domain Bacteria; kingdom Pseudomonadati; phylum Pseudomonadota; class Gammaproteobacteria; order Vibrionales; family Vibrionaceae; genus Vibrio; species Vibrio algarum. Next base: position 2,492,398 of record NZ_JAQLOI010000001.1, read on the forward strand.
AATGCTTTCTCCACACCAAATTTTTCAGCAACACACAAATGGCAAATATTATCAGCATATGATGCTTGCTTATATAAACTGATAAGTTTGTATGGCCAACTACCTGAAACATATGAAGACTTTACTTCTTCAGCATTTTTATAAGCATTGTCAATGTAACTTTTGGAGCAACTACAGAAATATATATCACCTGTATTTGCTGTTTTGAAAGTCACTGAAGCACAACCTAAAACTTGAGGCTCTTGGTGCAAATCACATAAAAGAACATCATTATTAATGGATATATCTTTGAAGAATGATGGAGATAGCTCTAAAGTAAAGATTTGTAATTCAAAATTTGTTTGTGTTTTTAGCTCTTTCTTCTTCAAACGCAAGTTTGACACAGCCGAAAATGGAGATTGAGCTATTTGCATCGTTTTGCTTTCAAGGTGAACCGCTTCAATACAAGTTCCCGAATAACACGGTAACTTGATGGTAACGTACCAAGTGGAATAGCCTTCTTGCTGAAGGCAAGACATGCTTTTACTTCTAGTTTCGGTATGACTTCGATAGATCGTCAATGATACTGGTTTTTTTAGACAATCTCGAAAGTGCTCTGTAAATTCTTGTAGAAGCGTGGTTTCTATAGCGTTTTCAAGAATATCAATAAGATTAACCCCAACATTATCCCTTAGAGCTACCTCCATGAGAGACTGTAAATTCTGTTGATTTAATTCTATTTTGACAGTTTCCATAGGACTCCATATTTACCAATCTTCATAACGCTACTTAGACGTCTAAAAACCGATTTTAATCCTTACATAATGCCGTTTTTTATTTATCACTTCAATTTATAATCAATAGGTTAGTGACTATACTTCGAGCTTAGACTGCTCAGTGACGTTTATTTTTTGATGTCCTGAATTCAGATAACTTTTGGCAGGGCAAACGCACGTTAACAAGATATGAATGAGTATTAGCACTAACAAGAAAAGGGGCAGATCCGAGTTACGTTGGACTACCCCGCTAGCACGGGTCTGGACAGAATGTATGGTACGCCCCGTTTTTGCAAATGATAAATCAAAAATAACGGAGCTGGTTTGCGCTAATGTATTCGGAGTCTAATTGAGACTTTTTCTTTAGCCCCAGCTCCACGATGAGATCCGCGCCAGATTGTCCTCAAAAGCGTGAAAGCATTCTATGTTGCTGTTCTGTCCATCAGGTCTTCAATCTGGTGGTCTAACCGTTTTGTCATCTTTATATATCATCTGCAAATCTGATTTAAACTCTTACTTCAAAAGCTTTATGGGTAACCATTACTGACCATGCTATCCGAGCTAATTTGTTTGCTAAAGCTACAAGTGCAACATTGAATGGCTTGCGTTGCTTCAGATCAATGAGCCAAGAGCCAAAGTTACGTTCCGCCGTCCCATCCCTCCAGATAACAGCTCTAGCTGCATGGACAAATAATTCTCTGAGCTCTTTGTTTCCTCGTTTGGATATCCCAAGCATTCTTGATTTACCACCAGTAGAATATTGATGCGGGGTTAAACCAATCCAAGCGGCAAAATTACGACCATTAGCAAAATCGTGAGGGTTCACAACCGCTGACAAACAACAAGATGCGGTCATTGGCCCAACTCCTAGAACACTTTGTAAAAGAGATAACAATTCATCATCTTTCAGCAAGTTTTCTAATTTCTTTTCCTGCTCTTTAATCCATGTATTCAACTGATTGTAATGATCTAACTGATCTCTAAGCTCCAAAACTAACATTGGTGGAACGGGTTCTTTATTGTCGGCTAGATACTGAAATAGGTTCTTCATGTTGTGATGCCCTCTCGGAAAACTTATTCCAAACTCCAGAAGAATTGAACCTATCCTATTCATGCATGCTGTTCTTTCCTTGATATAACCTGCTCTGATTTTACGAACAACAGTACACACTTGTGCTAATTCGCTTTTTGGAGAAACAAAACGCATATTTGGACGCATTGACGCTTCTGCAATTGCGTCAGCATCAATGAAATCATTTTTGTTTGTTTTTACGTAAGGTTTAACATACTGAGCAGGAACCAACTTAACTTGATGCCCATAAGACTCGCACCGTCTCGCCAACCAATGAGCACCACCACAAGCTTCCATCGCAACAATAACGGGCTCATGAACGGATAATAATTGAAGTAATTTTTGTCTGTTAAGCTTCTTCCTGAAGACTTCTCTGCCTGAATAATCATGGCCGATAAGGTGAAATGTATTTTTTCCTAAATCGATGCCGATAACGCGAATAGTAGTCATGATGGTCACCTTTATTTAACTGAACCTAACAATGTTAAGTTTAGCGTGTGGGTGGGGCGTACCATCTTATTAGTGAGTTTGAAGCTTCGGACGAAATCTACCCATCAGAGAGTTTTCCATCTCCCAAACAGCAGAATGCGGCACCGCTTCAGGTGATGCCGCTCGTGCACTAAAATGGACAAAATCTGTCACATTAAAGTAGAAGTTTCTGACCATACACTCGAATATAAATGCCAAATATATGCATGTGATTACAGCATCGCTCGCTTACAACCTTTACGTATCTTTACTCTCTTCTAAACCAAACCTAAACATAATTTCCAGCGGTATAAAATAAACTGTATCTGTTTATCCAAACTGTATCGAGAGGATACAATATGAAACTTTCATCCGCTGTCAGTGCAGCATGTTTAACGGCATTACCTTGTATTTCAATGGCCAATGACTCACCTAACGTTCTGCTTATAATTGCAGACGATATGGGAATTGAGGCCTCCAATTGTTATTCACTGGGTAATCAACAAGCGAAAATGCCTAATATTGAAGCCATGTGCAAGCAGGGAATGGTGTTTGAAAATGGTTACTCAGCGCCAGTCTGTTCACCGACACGAGCCACTATCATGTCAGGCCAGTATGGATTCCGTACCGGTGTCGGAGCGGCTATTCCCCGTATAGGTGGAGAAGGCCGAGGTTTGTCAGCAAATACAACCAGTTTGTTCGATGTGTTGGAAAAGAGTAACTATAGCACCAATGTTATCGGCAAGTGGCATCTGGCTGATTCCGGCAATGACTATAATCACCCGACTGAAATGGGTGTCCCTGATTATTGGGGACTGCTTAAAGGTGGTACTCGTAGTTATTTTAACTGGGATGGGGCAACACAAGGCAAGCGATTTGACTCTAGCGTTTATACCACAACAGATTTCACTAACCAGGCTGTTGACTGGATAGATAAGCAAGACAATCCTTGGTTCCTGTGGCTTGCCTATAATGCGCCGCATACTCCGTTCCATCTACCCCCAGTTGACTTGCACAGCAGCGATGAACTGTCCGATGATACTAACGCTATCAAGGAGAACCCACTCCCATACTACCACGCCATGCTTGAAGCGATGGATACTGAAATTGGCCGATTGTTAGATAGTATGGAGCTGGAAGAGCGAGATAACACAATCGTTATGTTTGTGGGTGATAATGGCTCTCCTAATCAGGTAGCGAGTGACTTATATGGTGTGCATGACGCAAAGGGCACCATCTATGAAGGTGGCACGCACGTTCCTCTTATTGCAGTGGGACCAGGTGTTAAGAAAGGACGCACAGAAGGCTTTGTTAACACAACTGATATATATACTACGGTTGCAAGCATTGCCGGTGTTGAAGTTGATTTAGTCGATTCTTATGACTTCAGTCCGCTACTCTCCGGAAAATCGAATGGACGTGATTATATTTACGTCGAACACTTTGAAGAAGTAGTAAAAAGTAAAGGTGGTACGTTTGGCTGGGCAGTGCGTGAAGGCGACTATAAGGTTGTTCAGGTGAAAGATGTAACTCAACCTGAGCTTTACGACCTTTCAAAAGATCCACTTGAGCAAAATGACCTGCTGGCTGACGGTATTTCTAAATCAGAAAAAAGAATCGTCAATCGTCTCCAGGCTCGTTATGAGCAAATTCACGGCTCATAAATTCGATAAGTGATCCTAACCTTGGCTCCCTCGCTTGGGAGCCTTTAATTTCAGTTTTTGGAGTATTCAATGTCTAAGACATTCCACCTGATGGCAAAACCAACCAGCTTTCATTGTAATCTGGGTTGTGATTACTGCTTTTATTTGGAAAAAGAAAACATAATGCAAGCATCCACTCAGAGGAAACCTTCCTATGCAATGAGTGATGATGTACTCCGGATCTATATAAAGAGCTATATTGCCAGCCAGCCGACTCAAGAGGTTGAGTTTGCTTGGCAAGGTGGTGAACCGACAATGGCAGGCCTAGCTTTTTTTGAAAAGGCGCTCGCTTATCAAGAAAAGTTTTCTAACGGAAAAATCATCCAGAATAGCTTACAAACTAATGGTGTGCTACTGGATGATAAATGGTGCAAGTTTCTAAAAGATAATGATTTCCTGATTGGTTTATCGATTGATGGGCCAGAAGAACTGCATAACACCTACCGGGTTACAAACACTGGACAGCCAAGTTTTAAGATGGTGATGAGAGCGGTAGAGCTGTTGAAAAAGCACAAGGTGAAGTTTAATACGCTAACTGTGGTTAATAATACTAATGTTCATCATCCAGTTGAAGTCTATGAGTTTTTAAAGATTATTGGGTCTACGTTCCATCAATATATTCCCGTCATCGAGAGTCAGTCATATCAGGGTGTGGGGGAGATCCGCACCATAAATATCGGTCATTCGACGGAAAACTTGTTGCCGTTCAGTGTAGATGCCGAAGCTTATGGCGATTTCATGAATACCATTTTTAACGAGTGGGTTCGCAACGATGTGTCTAAGGTTTATATTCAGATGTTTGAGAGTGCATTAGCTGCTTGGGCAGGTTATGAACCGAGCTTATGTATTTTCCAAAAAACCTGCGGTGACGCTATGGTGATTGAGCAGAATGGCGATATTTATTCTTGCGATCACTATGTCTACAACGATCACGTGATTGGTAATGTACTAAAAGATAAGCTGAGTAAGATACATGGCAGCAAGAATCAGATAAAATTTGGCAAAGATAAAGCGACTCAGAGTGGCACCTGTACCGAATGCCAATATAAAGTAGCATGTAACGGTGGCTGTCCGAAACACAGGTTGACGACAGATGAAAGAGGTATTCCTCACAATATGCTTTGTCCGGGATATAAAAAGATCTTTGCCCATATCGATCCCTATATGCAGTATATGGCCAGAGAAATTTCGCAAGGCCGAACCGCAGCCAATATCATGAATGTCGCCCATTTGATTCGATAAATTGGATAAAAACTAAAAGCTTCCGGCGAATTATTATGTGGGCAACTAACATTTTGAAGAAGTGAGTTTGCCGTGTTCGGCTCTGGCACAGCTCTGGACCGATGTAAGTTTGAAGCTTCGGACGAAATCTACCCACCAGAGAGTCTTTCATCTCCCAAACAGAAGAACGGCACCACTTCGGGTGATGCCGCTCGTGCACGAAAATGGACAATAGTGAACATCTCAAAACGTTGCTGATAGATATACTATATGCTGCATAATAGTCTGGTTATGCCATATCCAGTGCTAGTTGTACAGCATGTAAGATCGATTATACCGATGAGCGTAAATTTATGTAAAGCTATCCCTTCTAAACTAAAACTAAACTCGTAACACTCCTTCCCGTCATAGAATTGAAGCTGAATTTACTAAGTAGATAAGATGGGTGGACCATGATTGATGCAAGAAACTGTTTAGCCGCTGTAGGGCTATTTGCGCTGTGTTCGGTAGGAGCACAAGCATCTTCTGAGAGCACAACAAGCCAACAAAAAACAACTCAGACTGTTACGATAAACTCGGTTGACTTCAAGGTTGCCGATTACTATGAATTCTTTACCTGGGAAACACTGCCAAGTGACGTTCTTTATGAAAAAGAACCACTCCAAACCTTTATAAATACTAATGGAGATAAACATTATTACCACGTTGTTTACCTTCCTAACGGAAACCTGAACTGGTTTCAGGCAGCCAAATTAGCCGAAGAAGCCGGTGGTTACCTAGCCTCCATTACATCTGAAGCTGAAAATAGTTTTCTATTTAGCCTAATCGACGATCCTAAATACTTCTTCCAGTTCCCTAAACATGTCGAAGGCTCGGGCCGGGCTAACCACTATGAGATCATGATTGGACCTATGCTGGGTGGTTATCAACCCGAAGATGCTACCATCCCAGATGCAGACTGGCACTGGCTTAGTGGTGAAGAGTGGAGCTATACCAACTGGGCCCAAAACCTTGATGATGGTGTAATCGATAAAGATCCTCGCAATAATACCCAACCAAATGACTCCGGCAAAGAGAAAAGCCAGCGAATCCTTGGTTTCGGCGAGTTAAACCAACCTGTACCAACATGGGGCGATTACTCTGATGATGCTGGTACCTACGGCCGAAGAGGCCCTGGCCGATATGGATTTATCATCGAATACAACAGCAAACCTGAATAAACACGGAATATAACCACAGCGGGTTGTCACTATCAAGTATCAATAATTTTAATCCCGGAGAATTAAAGTGTTATGAAACTACAAACTCCCCTGATTGCAGGAGCTATTGGTTTAGCTCTGTTTAGCACCGCTCAAGCTGATGAGCGAGTTAACCCTTTTAAATACGATGGCCCGGATCAAACGGTCGTAATTAACTCTATCTCTTTCGTTGTGGAAGGCAATTACCAGTTTTTCACCTGGCAGACACTACCTGAAGATGTGAAGTATGAACGACAGCCTATCGTCAGCTTTACTAACCCTCAAGGGAATACTCACTATTACGAAGTGGTTTATCTGCCTTCTGGCAACCTAAACTGGTTTCAGTCAGCTAAGCTCGCTGAAGAGGCTGGCGGTTATCTAGCTAGCATCACCTCGGCCGAAGAGAACGCCTTTCTCTTTGAGTTGGTAAACGATGAAAAATACTTCTGGAAGTTTCCAAAGCATATTGAAGGTTCGCGAGAACCGGATCACTACGAAATCAAAATTGGCCCATTCCTTGGAGGTTATCAACCTGAAGGTTCAGAAGAGCCCCTCGGAGATTGGAGCTGGCTGTGTGGTGAAAAGTGGGAATACTCAAACTGGGCACAAGACCTTAACGATGGTGTTATTGACCAAGACCCTCGTGATGGTACTCAACCTAATGATTCTGGCTGGGGACAACGGGTCATGGGCTTTGGCGAGATGAACAAACCAGTACCAACCTGGGGCGACTATATGGATGGTGTGGGTAACTATGGTGTTGATAAATCGCCTGGGAAATCCTACGGTTTTATTATTGAATACAACAATAACCCTGAGAAATCGTAGCTGAACTCTGTCTCAACTTGTTTTTCATTCATATCAAAACTAACGAGATTTAAATATATGAGAATGGGTTGTCATTTTGACAGCCCATTCTCTTTTCGAACTGTACTTGCTTGAACATCGATAAGCCATAATACGAAACTGGCGGCTCCCACAATCAACATACACCAGACGATGACCGGCTTACCTATTAACTCTAATGCGTTACTATTGTTCAGAAATAGCGGTTCTTTTCTTATAAAAAAGGTTGTCGAGCGAATACTTCCCAGCTCCATTGACGATAAAAAACAGGAACACAGACATCATGGCCAGTTGATATTCATACCCACCTTTAACGATATTGTAGCCTTTAGGAAGACCGAGATAGATAAATGCGTAAATCATGCATATTGATAACGAGATGGCGCCAAAGCGGGTAAAGCATCCCAAGAACAAGGCAAGGCCCCCCAGCATCTCACTTAAACCGGCGAGAACGACCATAAAGCCGGCAGGCTCAATACCTATTTTGGTAAACATCGCCGTATACTGTTCTATCCCGGTTAGTTTCCCGTAGCCGTGATACATCATGGCAAAACTAACAACAACCCTGATAACCAACTCTGTCAGCCCTAGATTGCTTGGTTTAAGAACGTGATTTAACAACTGATCGATTTTCATGATTTTCTCCTTAACTGAATGAATAATTATCGAATTTATAGACATAGGCATGAAAAAGTGTACTCTTGTCGACACAAAAATGGGCGCTCTAAGAGCACCCATGCACGACATTATTATTTAGGCATGGACTCGAATTCCATGATGAATGCATAAGAGCGGCCTGGTAGTCTGTCACGACCATAGGTGCCAACATCGTCCATATAGTCACCCCAGGTCGGTACTGGCAGGTTCATTTCGCCAAAGCCCATCACCCGCTGCCCGTTACCAGAGTCGTTAGGCTGGTCATTAGGACGCGGATCTTTATCGATTACACCATCATCAAGGTTCTGAGCCCAGTTTCTGTAGTTCCACGCCTCTCCACTAAGCCAGTTCCATCCACCCGTAGGCTCTTCCGCCCCTTCAGGCTGGTAACCGCCAAGAAAAGGACCGATAGTGATTTCATAGTGGTTGTGTCTGCTCTGACCTTCAACATACTTAGGGAATCTCCAGAAGTATTTTTCATCATTCACCAACTCGAAGAGAAAGGCATTCTCTTCTGCTGATGAAATCGACGCCAGGTAGCCACCCGCGTCATCAGCCAGGTATGCTGCCTGGAACCAGTTCAGGTTGCCATCCGGAAGCTGTACAACCTGATAATAATGCGTATCACCATTGGTATTGGTAAAGGTCTGGATAGGCAGTTTGTTGTAATTAAACTCAGTCGGGGCATCACGCCAGCCAAAGAACTGGTAACTGTCTGACACGCTAAAGGTTACGCCATTTATGACGACTTCCTTCGTGGCAGTACTCATACCCTCTTCCTCTGGTGGTGCTATATCATTGTGTGAGCAACCAGCGGTCAATGCTATGCCAATAGCAGCTAAGGCAAGATAAGTTTTTGATTTTTTCATCGTCAATATCCTAATTGAGTAAAACGTACCGGCGAATAATGTTCACCGTGAGACAACAATTAGAATCTTACCCATCTTCACTTCGCCACTAGTTTATATTCGGTGTAGAAAGCCCATTTTTACTTAAATTTACACAGTTCAACATTGGGTAAACCAAAACTAAACCATTTGAACTTTTACTCGCGGTAACCTTACTGTGCGTTTTGTTATATGCGTCAGGAGGCCACATATGAAACTCAAAGCTTCGGTAGGTGCAACAATAAGGGAAAGGTCCATGGTATTAAAAACCATTTTCCGCGTGTGCATTGCACTGACAATCTCATTCATGCTCGCAATTGTCTGTATTGTATTTACTCCTAAAGTTTTTACCTCCTCGCTTGAAACCACCTTGGTGCTTCTACCAAAAAATCAGTTCCTTGAGTACAACATTCTTACAAAAAGTGAATTACTCACGGAATATCAACTTACAGAAGTCCATGAAAGTGATGAGTCGAACTTTAAGCAACTGAGAAAAGAACTGCCTAATAGCCGGGATGACAGCGTATTTTTCGCCCGTATGTTTGTAATGCAGGATTATCCCCTGCGTTGCCAATATACATTGGTTGGAATGCACAGAACGCTTGATGTTGCATGGCAAGTAACCGGCTTACGTTGTGGTAGCAGAAAGAGCTGCAAAGAAGCACTCGAACTTCAGATATGTAGAGATAAGAAGGAGCCGCAACATGAACGCCATCATTAAAGTTGTCGTGTGGGTCGTCATCGTGGTAATCGCCATTGTCGGTATTCGGTGGCTCAATAACACCTACACCCTATCTGAAATGCAGGAAGCCATCACGAATAATCAGTTGTATGTACTAACCGGATATGCCGCTCTGATTTCAGTCAGAGGTGTATTATTTATCCCAACTATGCCTTTAATTATGGTTATGGCGAGTGTCGTTGAATCCTGGCTATTCTTTAGCGTGACTTTAACCGCTTCCTGCTGCTCTGCTTACGTTGTATGCCTGGCGGTAGACTATCTGGATATGCAAAATAAACTGAATGTTCTTCCTGACACATCAGTAAAACGAGCTCAAAACTGGGTTAATTCGATGGGCGTGGCCGCTGTAGCTGGTTGGGCATTTTTCCCGCTGGTATTTACGGAGATTATTGTCTATCTCGCTCGCCTGTCAGGATTAACAAAGAAGCAGCTTATTGCGTCCGTAGCTATCGGTGAAGGGCTTCTGATTGGTTTGCTGACCTCTTTAACAGAATGGGTAAGTGGGCTGGTTCAATATTAACCTTATAAACAAGCTTCACCGGTTGAGCAAATGTGCAGAAAATAAGTACAAAATGTAAATCAAAGTAAAACTGCTAAAAATACACTTCCCACATAGATAATATAACCTCACATATTGCATGGTTTTAGGGGGCAATGATGCTTAATAAACTCACGGATAAATCCTGGCTCAGTCCTTTTTTGGCGGTTACCTATCTTGCTGTCTCTGTCACTGGTGTTTGCCTGCTATTTCATATCGACTTTTATGGAATTCGACCTATTCATGATTGGGGTGGACTCGCGTTTGTTATTGCCGGTGTACTGCACTCAATCGTCAACTGGAGAAAATTCACATCATATTTTACCAGAAGCATAGAAAGACAAAAGGCCATTTGGGGAGCCGGTGTTGCCACAGCGTTAGTAGCTGTCCTGCTCGTATCAATGGGATCGGGAAAAGATGGTCACAGACACCGCGATCACCATGAACGTGTTCATGCCAGTGTGAAAGCAGACGTCAGTAGTTATGCAAATTTAGAGTGAACTAAATTTGACTGCTATGCTCATATCTGGCCATTTCTGTTCACAGACGGCATCTTATCAAGCGGCGCCGTTCTTCGTTTTGCAGTAGCAGAAGCTCTCTGAAGGGTAGATTTCACTTAATATACACGTAACAATTTGGCTTTATAGCTTCACGTAACCTTGCATGATTATGCGAGCATGGCTCTGGGCTAGAAATGTTTAAAAGTGCCAGTTTTTGGGAGTTTTCGTGCATTGCTCGTTTGCTCTCTGCGATGCGGGAAAAGTCAAAAAAGTTAGTGACGAAATTTATCGGTCAAAAATCTCACCGAATTATAAAGGGGCAAAAGTGCTTTAGCCTACCTGCATCGCTATTACTGAACTAGCCAATAAATGACCAAACTATATTGTCCGCCGACAGCAGACCTCACTAGTTATCACACTAATTATATGAGAGAAAGAATGTCCTAAGTTAAACTTTATAAATACAAAATTTTAATTAAAAGTTATTAAGCAGGCTATGACGGTGTAGAAATTGAGCACATAATGAAGGCAGAGCAATGTACTCAACTTCAGCAGCAAAAAGAACTGAAAACTTAGGACAGTTAGGGCATGAAGCCTAACATAATGAAATAATTATTATTATTTATGTCCTAAGTTAGAAATTTCTATTTTTAACTTAGGACACTTCGGTCACGAACAACTATAGTATTGGTTAAACAGAGTAGTCATTTCTTTTAAAGGTGGAGTTTGGTAACTGTTTAATCGTGGTCCAACACCTGCAACAGTTACCTTCCCTCCGTCCACAACATTAACGACTTTTTTAAGAAACAACCCTAACTTTTGTTTGTTGCAACGGTCGTAACTTTTAACCCCCATTTTTTCACAGTAGCTAATGTAATTGTCGAAAAATTCACTTTTTGGAATTTTTCGCTCATTCTCAAGATCGAAAAACTGCCTTGTTCCATCAAAACAACCATCATCCAGAACTCCCATCAACCAAGTCGCTTCACTAGGTAAAGACTCTAATAATTGCTGTTGAGTTGCCTCTGTTTTAGGAGCTTTGTACAAATTATACGGACTAAGATCATAGTTCATCAAAAAATTGAAAAGTTGGCCATGGACTTCTGGTGAATCAACTAATTTATAAAGTTCATCAAAATACTCTTGATCTTGTTTTTTCTGCTCAGAAACCTCAAGAACAAAAAATCGTCTTTCATCTCTCGTTTGAGGCACTGCCCAATCGTTGTTTGTACACATTATGAAACGGTGATAGCTATCAAACTGAACTGCATCTTTTCCTTTTCCTTCAACGATAATAGTTTTTTCAGTTATTAAGGTCTTTAACTTTGCGGCATCTCTAGACGCTCCGCTCCAAAAGGATTCCTCAACCATTACAAACAACTTGTTTGCTAATAAGCTATTGAATTTACCTAAAAAATGTTGGCTATCTTGAATTCTGACTGAATACTCTTTAAGTAGATGCTCTAGTAATACCGCTACTGTACTTTTCCCAGTACCTTTAGACTCAGATTTTAAAACTACGCAAACACCGGTTTTTTCGGCTGGTTTTTGAAATATATGTGCCATCCATGCAAGAAGATAATGAAAATACTCATCATTACCCTGGCATATAATATGTTTTAGGTGCCACATAATCGGTTCAAGTAAATTATCATTATCAATAGGTGACACCGAAAAACCTTCCCACAAATTCAAATATTTAGAACTAATTGGATTTGATGGGTCGAAGATCACACCATGAAAAGTAAGACGCTCATGAGATTTCATCCATACATCAAAGCAGTTCTTTGTCTCTAACTTATTTCCATTTGAATAGGAAAACAAAAGATTGTTATAAAAATTGCGTTTTTGATTTGGTGCAGAAAGTTCAAAATAAACATTCTGTTTATGGTCTGATTTTTTCTCACAAACAAAAGTTTTACCACTATGCAATACAACTGAATGGCTTGAATTAAACTGTCTGACAATTTCTCGTTGATAATAATCAAATGGCTCCTCACCAGAAGATGTGCAGAGCTTAAGTAACACGTCATAGGTCAAAGCATTGCTATTCTCTGATACCAAGTGCAAATAATTATCTTTTGTGAGATCAACGCTAAACTGTTTAATGGCTTCAACAACAAGAATAATATTCGGTTGCTGTTTTCTTCCTCTTAAGTCTTCAAGCCCGTCACAAAACTTTTCTGCGTCCCATTTTGAGAAGCCTGTATTTACTAATTCATCATGCACAGCATCAGCAATTTGTTTATTATTAGGTTGCCTATTGGGTTCAACATACAGCTCTTTAAATACGCTTAATATAAGTTTACTATTGTTATCTTCTATCGATTCAATATGTAACTTATCCACGTCCGCTAGCCCTATAGGCATTTCATGCAGTACTGCGTCAACTAAAGCTTTTACGTAACGATAAGTATCAGCCTCTTTAACTTTATTATTTTTCATACTATTATTAACCTGAATCTATCGAGTAAGCTTAGAGGTCCGGCAAAGATATCTTTCTTACTCAGGTTATAAGGCTTTGAGATCTTCAAAGCCTTTTATTTTCTCTGATTTTTCAAACTCCAACTCCCATAACAGTCGACATAATCAAGTCCTAAGTGTCCTAAGTGTCCTAAGTGTCCTAAGTGTCCTGATTAAACAAGTTTAAACAGTATTATTTAACTTATTGTATTTATTATAATTTAATACAACTGTCCTGAGTGTCCTAAGTTTTTACTACAATCAGCACTAATTTTCTTATTGACGGTGACTTAATTTTTTTTGACGCCACTCTTCACAATCCGATTGCAACCACCCTATAGAGTTCGCTCCTAATGAAATTGGCTTTGGAAAGTTTCCAGCGGAAATCCAGTTATATATGGTTTGGCGAGAACGAGCACCTGTAAAACGTAGCACTTCTGGAAAGCGCAAAATTGGGTCGAAGCCGAATGATGGGTTGCTATTTACTTGATGTTGTTTCATGTGTTTCCCCTTGCCACTAATTGATTTGATTGGACAAGGAGAATGTAACTATTAATAGTACGAGATTGCTGAAACTTAATTATGTTTCATTGAAAGAAGTTATTTTTCATCTCCCCATTTTGAGTTTTTAATCCAATCGCCAATTGAACGATCACTAACTTCTGGCATTGGCAAAGATTTAGTTGCCATCATTGCATTAATTTTATCGTACAAAGCATAAGGATCTTTTAATGTCTCTGCTCCCAAATCAGGATGAGATGCAATTAATGCCTTTAACAAATCTTTGAGTTGCATAGACGGTTCACGAGGCTTTCTCTTAGGGAGTTCTTCCACAGGCGCAACATTACCTTGTGTGATCAATTTAAAAACTTCCATCAAGTCTTAGTTTAAAATTAACAAATGCTCAAGGGGGTTTACTTCTTGAGGTTTTGACAGTTGAACTTTCAAACCTATAAAATTCTGTGAACAATTCAGCTTCAAAAATGAAAAGTAAAGTGGTCGATCAAGTCCTGATTTAGTACGGAAATGGTCAAATAAATCAATCTCAATCAACCCCATAAACGTTAAATTAAGTTTGAAACTATCTATCTCTTTTATGCTTTTCTCATCTATATTTTCATCTTCAGGTGAATCAACACATATTGAATAGGAATCTGAATCAAACAATTTCGATAATTGCTCAGTGTCGGAATCACAATAAGATTTGACTATATTCCTCCACTTCTGCAAAGAAATATCATCACTGGGAATGAAAGAAAACCGGGCTGTTAACTCAAACCATTTATGCGGAATAAGGTACGTGACTAAATCCTTGTTATGTAACCAATAACAGATTTCTTCTTCACTACACGGCAGCAGTTATATAACTCTACCTAAAGAAAAATGGTCACAGCTGTCAATAATATGTTCAATATTCTGAATTTTATCCATATCTACTTACCTATGTGAATTTGTGATAGACATAGAACCATAACTAGCCTTTTCGATATGGTCACTCCACCATTTCATTAATGGCTTACGCTGCTCTAGGTAGTTAGATCGGTTGTATGCATTGCGAATCGCATCTTTGCCGGTGTGGGCAAGCGCAGCTTCAATTACATCTGGATTAAATTCTTGTTCATTCAACGTTGTTGATGCTAGCGATCGTAAACCATGCGCTGTCGTTCTACCTTTAAACCCAATCCGGCTTAAGGCTTTATTGATACTTTCTGCGTCCGTTGGTTTTTTGGGATCTCTTATTGATGGGAAGACATAGTTTCGGTGACCGCTAATAGGTCTCACTACATCGAGAATAGCTAATGCTTGTTCAGTGAGTGGGATTTGATGTTCTTTTTTCATCTTCATGCGTTCTTTGGGTATTATCCACAAACGCTTTTCTTCATCTATTTCCTCCCATCTCGCCCCTGCTGCCTCACTTGAACGGGTCATAGTATGAAGTTGCCACTCAATTAAACATTTAGTTGTTATTGCCATATTTGCTTTAGCGACTATTCTGATTAGCTCTGGCAATTCCTCTGGCTTTAATGCCAGCATATGTTGAACTTTGGGCTTGCGAAATACTTCTTTAATACCAGTTAAAGGATTAGCATGAACAAGACCAAAATTTACCGCAAAGGTCATGATCTCATTCAAAAGCTGAGCAGTGCGCTTAACTGTTTCTAACCGCTCTTTCTTTTCAAGAGGTTTTAATGCGGCAATCGCCATAGGAGCGGTAAGCATAGTAACAGGAATCGAGCCAATGCTAGGAAATGCGTGTAGCTCAAGCTTTCTCCAATTCCCTGCGATGGTATTTGACCCATTAAGGTTAACTTTAGTGTCCCTCCAAAGTTCAGCAACTGCCTTGAATGTATTACTTTGTTCACTGGATATTTTTGCTTTCTGTTCAGCTTTAACAAGCTGGGGATCTATACCTTCTGAAACTAATTTCCTAACGTCGGTCGCTCTAGCTCTTGCATTGGCGAGCGATACATCAGGGTATGCACCCACTCCTGTATAGGTTGGTTTTCTAGTGGTCGGCTTGATATACCGACATTCCCAAGATTTCGAACCACTTTTCCGTATATGTAGATAAAGCCCACCACCATCGCTGAGGCGATATGCTTTATCTTTGGGTTTTGCGTTTGCTACCTCTTTCGCTGTTAGCTTAGCCATGCTCACTCCCTAAAGTAATACTTCTAAAAGCCCAGTCCTGTTCCTCTAAATATGAGTAACACCATTAATTTTAAGATAATAAAATCAATTTGTTATATCAAATTAAAATGAAATAAGTTTGATCTAATTTGGAAAAAAGTAATGCCAAAATTAGTTACAAATGTAATGCCTATTTTTAATATAGTACAAAAGCATTACTAATAGCATTACTTTAAAAGTTAGATAGAAATGGACAAGAGTGTGCAGGAATTGACACTAAACTATTGATTTAAATAAATTTAAGGCAAGAAAAAAGACGCCATTAGGCGTCTTTAGACATGAATGTGGCGGTGAGTGAGAGATTCGAACTCTCGGTACGTTGCCGTACACACACTTTCCAGGCGTGCTCCTTCAGCCACTCGGACAACTCACCGTATTTTGGGTTGCTAGCTTTTTATCTACCCGCTAAAGCAACGAGGCGCTAATTTAATGATTCTGTAGGGTTTGGTCAAGTAGAAAAGCATTAAAAATAGGGCTTATTGCATCAATCGGCTATAAAACGACCTTAAACTTCTACTACTTAGTTGATTAGCCCTCTTTACTCGTTTGAAAATTAACTATCGACTCCATCACACCTCACGCCATCAATTTTGATCATACCGATTCATTTTGCGAATATCCGCTGTAATAAAAGGATAATAATTATGATATCTGTAGCCCTCGTTGATGATCATGTCATGGTGCGCTCTGGCTTTGCCCAACTGTTAAGTGTCGAATCTGATATTACTGTAGTGGGTGAATACAGTTCGGCGAAAGATGCGTTTGATGCTCTATCCACTATTGCAAACTTAGATGTCGCGGTCATTGATATATCTATGCCCAATGAAAGTGGTCTTTCCTTGTTGGGTCGTTTAAAACAGATTAAACCCGAACTCAAAGCTATTGTGTTAAGTATTTACGATTCGGCCTCTTTTGTTAGTAAAGCCATTGATGCTGGGGCGTTTGGTTATTTGTCTAAGCGTTGTGGACCGGGTGAACTGGTAACGGCCATACGTACCGTCTCAAATGGCGATCGCTATCTCTGTGCTGACGCGCTTTTTAACCTCAGCAATGCCAGCGCACCTTCTTCAGCACTTAATGAACTAACCAAGCGAGAAAAAGAGATATTTGAGCACCTAATACAGGGCAAAGATGTGAAAGAAGTGGCCTACGATTTGTCACTCAGTCATAAAACCGTGCATGTTCACCGGGCAAACATTTTAAGTAAGTTATCGCTATCCAATAACGTTGATCTTATTCGCTTTGCGATAAAAAACAAACTATTACCAGAATGAATCCCCCTACCAACCACATTGGTAGCCGAGCGTTTACCAGTATTTTTACCTTTGTTATCTACAGTATTACCTGGTTTTGCTTGTGGAGCATTAGTGGTTACCTAGTTACGAATATCCACAGTGCGGGGCTTTTATTGCCTATTGGCTTAAGGCTTGCGGTGTTACTCATTATGCCGGTCAAGCATTGGTGGATAGTTTTACTCAGTGAACTGTTCATTACTACGGGCATCGTTCAAATACTGGATGTAGATCAGTCTAACTTTTTATTGCTCATTGCCCCCTTTGTTAGTTGCGCATTAATACGCCCTATTCAGGCTTGGTGGAAAAGGCTAGAAACGTACTGGCAGCAGCTTCTTGCTCTGTTGGGTATTGTGGTTCTTAATGCATTTTTGCAGGCCTGTACCATTCTGTTGTTAAGTAAACCGCTAGCACTGCCACTTAACCTGATTTATAGCTCAACCATTGCCTCACTCACCGGGGGCATAATTCTTGCGCCATTTTTTTATCTTCTGCACGATTATTTAAATCAAAAGGTGTGGGTACCGCTTTCCCCTACTCTGGTGCATAAAGAAGTTACGCTGCGACCATCGGCTTTTTTGTGGATGTTTCTGTTTTTCTTAATTGGGTTGATTGCAGAGTTAAGCTTTAAACAACAGATGGCGTCACTGCTTTTAATCATTGTTCTTTTACCTAATATTTTTATGGCTTATCGATACGGTTGGCAAGGTGGCGTACTGGCGGCGGTGATGAACAGCATCTTGCTTACCATGGCAAAAAAGGTAATGGGCTCGTTTGCCACCTACGAAGAGATGCAGCTGTTTTTAACCACTCAGGCGTTGGTCGGTTTAGGGTTAGGTATCGCGATTAGTCGTCAGTATCTGCTGTCTGTAAAACTCAAACAGGCTATTCACGAACTTGCCCATGAACTGTCCGTTAAGCAAGAACTTGCTCGCGAGTTAGTACATGTAGAAGAAGATATCCGTAAGTCGGTCGCCCGTGAACTGCACGACGAAATAGGCCAAAACATCACTGCTATTCAAATACAGGCTACCCTTGCGAACAGAACCGCTAAAGAAGACAACACAAAACTGATTGCGACCGCAATAAACGACCTTGCTTTTAAGGTTCATAGTGCGACGCGCCAGTTGTTGTCTCAACTGAGACCACACATTCTCGATGAACTTGGTTTGGAAAGCGCTTTGCAACAACTGGCGAATGAAATGAAGTTTTCTGAGCGCAGTGTCGATTTTAGCCTAAATTTTGGGTTTGATACGGAGCAATTAGATGAGGTGACGTCGGTGACGGTGTATCGCATTGTTCAAGAACTTATTAACAATGCGACCAAACACTCGCAAGCCACGGAAGTAAACCTCACCTTTTTACCCGGCACATTATTTAGTATGGAATATCGGGATAACGGCATTGGTTTACCAGACGATTGGCGCACCAAAGGTACGGGATTAAAAGGGCTACAGGAACGAGTCACCGCCCTTGGCGGTAGCTTAACTATCGACGGAGAGTTCGGTACTCGGGTCATGGTTAATCTGCCAACCATAGGCAATGGAAAAAAACACACTGAACCAACCACTTAAATTTATCATAACTTTTCGTATTCAAGGATTCACTTCATGTTTGGAATGTTGTCTCAACAGTCACCCGCTGCGTTGATCACAGATAAACAGACGATAGATTCAACCTACAAGTATTGGCGACTGCACCTGATGCTTTCTATGTACGTGGGTTATGGTATTTTTTATTTTACCCGTAAAAGCCTGAATTTCAGCATGCCGGTTATGCTTACCGATTTAGGCTGGGAACCTTCGGATATCGGCATCATCGCGACGATTTATTACATCACTTACGGTACGTCTAAATTTTTGTCGGGGATGATCAGCGATCAGTCAAACCCTCGTTATTTTATGGGTTTTGGCTTGATTGCCTCTGGCATCATCAATATTTTATTTGGCTTAAGTTCTTCTCTCACTGTTATGGTAATTTTGTGGACGCTTAACGCGTTTTTTCAAAGCTGGGGTTGGCCCGCTTGCGCTAAATTGCTTACCACTTGGTATTCACGCTCTGAAAGGGGTTTTTGGTGGTCGTTGTGGAATACGTGCATCAATGTAAGTGGTGCCTTGCTGCCTATTTTAATTGGTTTTATTGCCATCACCTGGGGCTGGCGATATGGATTTATTGTACCCGGTATTATTGCCATTATTGTTGGTCTGTTTCTTTCCTTTCGCATGCAAGATAAGCCCACCACGTTAGGCTTGCCCACTGTTGGAGACTGGCGAGATGATCCATTAGAAAAACAACAAGAAAAAGAAGGCAAAGGCCTACCTTTTAAGCAAATTTTAAAAACATACGTGTTGGGTAATAAATACATTTGGCTGCTGTGCAGCTCTTATCTGCTTGTTTATATTGTCCGAATAGCCGTTAATGACTGGGGAAGTTTGTATCTAGTCGAACGGCATCAGGTTGACTTACTAACGGCCAATACCGCCGTTTCTATGTTCGAGGTGGGCGGATTTTTAGGCTCACTACTAGGTGGTTGGGGATCGGATAAATTTTTCCACGGTAACCGGGCCCCCATGAATCTAATTTTTGCTTTAGGCATTTTTGTCTCTGTTGCTGCCTTATGGCTCACCCCTATCAACAATATTTATGTGCTCTCTGGATGTTTGTTCTCTATTGGGTTCTTTATCTTTGGCCCACAAATGATGATTGGCATGGCCGCCGCAGAATGCTCACACAAAAACCTAGCAGGAACAGCCACAGGATTTGTCGGCTTATTCGGCTATCTAGGTGCCGCACTAGCCGGGTACCCGCTTTCTATTGTAATTGAGCAGTTTCAATGGGAAGGCTTCTTTACCGTGATCACTTTTGCCGCAGCCGCTGTCGGCATGTTGCTCATTCCATTCTTGAGAGCGCAACAGAGATCAGTTCAGAGCCATCAAGCCTAATTGCATAACATCAATCCAGAAAACCAACTGCTCATCTTCATACTGAGGAAAAAATAGAAGGTTGGTTTTTATTGTGAACTCACTCTCAAAACTAACCTAACTAGCCTAAAACTAGGAAAATTTCCTAGTTGGCTAAAAACCTGTCTCACTCTATTCCTTGTTTGTTTTTTTATTATTGAAGTGTACCCGAACAAGGTTTATGCCCTTATCAGCACAATATTGCTAAGGCACAAGCCGTACACCTACAAAATAGATTGTCCCACGCCTAGGCTGGGCTTTTAAAAAATAAAAGTGGTCACAAAGAAGTGACTACCGTTCATAACAGTAAAGCGAGTGCTTTTCTTTTTTGAACGGATAAAACTAAAGAGGAAACATCGATGAAAGGTAATATTAAACGCCATCTCTTAGCCGCATGTATCTTAGGTTCTACTGCACTTGCAGCGCCACAAGTCATGGCTGAAGGTCGCTTGGTTATATACTGCAGTGCCACAAACGCAATGTGTGAAGCAGAAACGAAAGCGTTCTCTGATAAGTATGATGTGAAGACGTCGTTTGTTCGAAATGGTTCAGGTAGTACGCTTGCTAAAATCCAAGCGGAACGTAAAAACCCAAGAGCGGACGTATGGTATGGCGGTACGTTGGATCCTCAATCTCAAGCTGGTGAAATGGACCTTCTTTCTCCATATAAGTCAGCAGAACTAGACAATATCATTCCAGAATTTAGAGACCCGGCGAAACGTAAAGGTAATTACTCTTCCGCCGTTTATATGGGTATTTTAGGTTACGGTGTTAACACTGAACGTTTAGCAGAAAAAGGATTGCCTATTCCACGTTGTTGGGAAGATTTAACCAAACCTGAATACAAAGACGAAATTCAAATTGCTGACCCGCAAAGTTCTGGTACTGCTTATACTGCACTAGCCACTTTTATCCAGCTTTGGGGTGAAGATAAGGCCTTTGAATACTTCAAGAGCTTAGATAAGAACATCTCTCAGTATACTAAGTCTGGTGTGACACCTTCTCGTAACTCTGCTCGTGGCGAAATCGCTATTGGTATCGGTTTCCTTCACGATTACTCTTTAGAGCAGTCTCAGGGTGCACCATTAGAGCTTATCTCTCCTTGTGAGGGTACGGGTTATGAAATTGGTGGTGTGAGTATGATTAAAGGTGCTCGCAACGAAGAAAATGCGAAGTTATTTATCGACTGGGTATTGTCCAAAGAAGGTCAACAACTTGCGTGGCAAAAAGGAAAGTCTTTCCAAATCTTAACCAATGTCGACGCAGAGCAATCGCCATATGCGCTTGACCCTAAGAAGCTAGACCTTATCAATTACGACATGAACACTTACGGTGCTTCTGATACACGTAAACGCCTAATCAAAAAGTGGGTTAACGTTGTTAAAATGGGCGAATAAGCCTTCCTAATTTGAGCAGCGCATCCGCGCTGTTCAATTCTCTACCGTTTTATTTATAAGGGTTGATTGCCTCTTCCCTTAGGTCTCTTATTCACTCATTTTTGGTTGGAAATATCATGTCTCAATTAGCAGCAGAGTCAGACTTGAAAAATCACTTTGAAGAGAAGCCGCATCGTGACTACATCTTCTACTGGATATTGTCTATCGTCGCCGCTTTCGTGCTTCTACCTACGTTTTCCCTTGATTATGGGGTACTCGATTCTACTTCCGATGAATTTTTTGAAGCAATGGGATGGAGCAGCAGAAACATTTCATGGCTTTGGTTTAGCCTACCTCTTGCTCTTCTTATTCGTCCTAAACACGCTTTAAACAAGTACCATGTCACCCGTCACAAGTTCGATATTGGTTATTCGCTATTTTGTATCCTGTTTATTATCACTTCTTCAGCGGTAACCGGACACGGTTTGGGTTATTCCACGCTCTTCCTTTTTGCGGCACTTGGCATCGTGATGACCTTGGCAATGGCCCGATTAGAGTTTATGGGTGGCGATTCATTTGTTATCGGTTCTTTAGTCTCTATCATTGGTTTGATCTCGGCGTTTATTCTTTTTCCGAGTATCGCTATCTTCGTACCTATGTTCCAAGACGAGATGGGTAACTTTGTCGCATGGCAATTTATTGAAATCTTATCGCAAGCACAGATTGTTCAAATCATACTGAACTCTATTTTCTTAGGCAGTTCGGTTGGTATTACAGCCACCTTTTTTGGTTTGATTTTTGCTATTTATTCCACTCGTATCGCCGAAAAATCGGCATTTATTACTCGTATATTCTCTATTTTGCCTATTGTGACTCCGCCCTTTGTTGTCGGCTTAGGGGTCACCTTGATGCTTGGTCGCTCTGGTTATGTGACCGAGCTAATGGTGGACTGGTTTGGTTTTGAAAATACCAATTGGCTATACGGTTTTACTGGTATCTGGATGGCTCAGGTGCTCGCGTTTGCGCCAATGTCCTTCATGATTTTAGATGGTGCAATGAAATCGCTTCATCCTTCATTGGAAGAGGCTTCTTATACGCTGCGCGCGAATCGCTATCAGACCTTTTTTGGCATTGTTTTACCTTTGCTTAAGCCTGCACTTGCGAACTCATTCTTGATCATCTTTGTACAATCACTGGCGGACTTTAGTAACCCGTTAGTGCTGGGTGGCAGTTTTGATGTACTGGCAACGCAAATCTACTTCTACATTGCAGGCGCTCAGCTCGATTACGCGTCGGCAAGTACCTTAGGTGCTGTTTTACTTATCTTCTCACTGGCGATTTTCGTTATTCAGTATATGTGGATAGGAAAGCGTTCTTACGTGACTATTTCTGGTAAATCTTACCGTGGTGACGTTCAGCCATTGCCGGACAGTTTACGCGCCTTTGTATCGGTAACCCTGTACGGTTGGATGCTATTTAATGTGCTGCTGTACGGAAGTATTGTCTTTGGTAGCTTTACTGTGAACTGGGGCGTGGACTATTCATTAACCCTTGATAACTATATCAATCTATTCGGTATGGGCTTTGGCGAAGGTGCTTGGCCGTCGCTTATCAGTACTATGACTTACGCAGGTATTGCGGCGCCTATTACCGCTACCTTCGGTTTGCTTATTGCTTATATCGTGGTGCGTCAGGACTTCCATGGTAAAAAAGTGATTGAGTTTGCCACTATGCTCTGTTTTGCCGTGCCGGGAACCGTTGCAGGTGTCTCTTATATTCTTGCTTTCAACGATGCCCCTATTTACCTAACGGGAACCGCCGCCATTGTGGTTATCTCGATGGTAATGAGAAACGTGCCTGTTGGTATTCGTGCTGGTGTCGCTGGTTTGGGTCAATTAGATAAGTCTTTAGATGAGGCATCTCTTAGCCTACGAGCAAACTCGTTTAAAACTATTATCTATATTTTGATACCACTGCTTCGCCCTGCGATTTTATCTTCATTGATTTACAGTTTTGTAAGAGCCATGACAACGGTGAGTGCCATCATATTCCTTGTTACACCGGAAACACGAGTCGCAACATCTTACATCTTAAACCGTGTAGAAGACGGTGAGTACGGTATCGCTATAGCGTATGGCTCGTTACTTATCTTTGTCATGCTATCCATCATATTGACCTTTGATTATTTCGTGGGCGAAGCCCGTATTTCCCGTTCAAAAGCCAAGAACCAAGAATAAGTTTTGGAGAAAATAAAAATGAAAGAAAACAGCTTTGTAGTGCTAAAAAATGTATGTAAGCGCTTTGGAGACAATACGGTAATTGGCGACCTTGATCTAGAAATCGAAAAAGGCACTCTGGTTACTCTGCTTGGTCCTTCTGGTTGCGGTAAAACAACCGTATTGCGTCTTGTGGCTGGTTTAGAAAAGCCGACCAGCGGCCAGATATTTATCGACGGTGAAGACGTCACTAATACTTCTATTCAGCATCGCGATATTTGCATGGTGTTTCAGTCTTATGCCCTGTTCCCGCATATGTCTTTGCATGAGAATGTCGCTTATGGCT
The DNA here is from genome assembly GCF_028204155.1 of Vibrio algarum. Classification (NCBI taxonomy): domain Bacteria; kingdom Pseudomonadati; phylum Pseudomonadota; class Gammaproteobacteria; order Vibrionales; family Vibrionaceae; genus Vibrio; species Vibrio algarum. Next base: position 2,516,369 of record NZ_JAQLOI010000001.1, read on the forward strand.
TAAAAATGATTAGACTGCCTGCCCCTGAAATCAAGCAACGTGTTGATGAAGCCTTGCAATTGGTTGGGTTGGGTGAAATGGGCGACCGTTTTGTCGACCAGATATCCGGAGGTCAGCAGCAGCGTGTTGCTTTAGCCCGTGCTCTGGTATTAAAGCCGAAAGTGCTTCTTTTTGATGAGCCTTTAAGTAACTTGGACGCGAACTTACGTCGTAGCATGCGTGAAACCATTCGCGAGCTTCAGCAGCGTTTTAACATCACTTCTTTGTATGTTACCCATGATCAGTCGGAAGCTTTTGCTGTTTCAGACACGGTTATTGTTATGAAAGACGGTGATATCATGCAGGAAGGATCGCCCGATCAGTTATATCGTTCACCCGCGTCTATGTTCATGGCGAACTTTATGGGTGACGCGAATATTTTTGATGGCAGTTACAATGGCAATCAGCTCACGATTAATGGCTATAACATTGGTGCAGACAAAGATGTTATCGATGGTTTTCCGGAGGGAGATTATCAGATCGGCGTTAGACCTGAAGCAATATTGCTAGCGGGAGAAGGTGAGGTATGCCAACAGTGTCAGGTTAAAGGCATCGTTTATATGGGTTCTATGTATGAAGTTGCCGTGAACTGGCATAGTCAAGAACTGCTGTTGCAATTGAACTCTTCGCAGTTTGATCCTGAAATTTCTGATCATGCTTATTTGACCATTAACCCAACAGGAATCTTCTTGTTACCCGCTGACGCTTAAGTTACCTAGCGATGATGACGTGCATAGTTCGATACCAACCATTTACGAATTATACCGTCATCTTCACTAAAAATATCGTCATCTCCACGAAAGTGGAGATCTAATCCCCCCAGATTCCCGTTTTCACGGGAAAGACCAGGGTTGGGTGCTCACCGAACAGCATTACGGTTTTACAGGAATAGTCGATGTGACCGAGAAACCATATAAGTGCCCGTTGTTTCTTTAATTCAATAAGATTCCAAAAATATAAATCATAAACTCCTTGCAATTACTCCGTTAAAGTATAGTGTTATACACATATATAACACCAACCAAAATCATGTAAAGGGAATGAAATGACCGACTGGCAAGACAATCAGCCGATATTTCGTCAGCTAAGTGAACAGATCACCGAGCAGATTTTGCAAGGTGTCTGGCAAGAAGAGCAGCCGCTCCCTTCAGTAAGGACGGTGGCAGCAGAGCTTAAGATTAACCACTTAACCGTAATGAAAGGCTACCAGCTTTTGGTTGACGACGGCCTAGTAGAAAAAAGACGCGGCCAGGGCATGTTTGTCACCAAAGGCGCATTGAAGATGCTTCAAGAAAAACAAAAAACCGATTTTATGCAGCGGCAAATTCCGCTCATAGCACAAACCCTTAGCCGAATAGAATTGCCGATAGACGAATTTATCGACCAGTTAAAACATTTTCAAAAATTACAACAAGACACAACAGGTGAAAAATGAAACCTTTAGTCAGTGTTAAACACGTTTCTAAACGCTACCATCAAACAGAAAGAAATGATCAACAAGACGCGTTACATAACATCAGTTTCGAATTGCAAGCAGGCCAAGTATTAGGTCTGCTTGGGCACAATGGCGCAGGTAAGTCGACCTTAATCAATGCATTACTCGGCGCACACCGCTACCAAGGCGATATAACCATTAACGACTGTCATCCAATTAAGCAACACGCTAAGTTGATGGAACACTTGTCTTATATTTCAGATGTGAACGTGCTACCGGGCTGGATGAGTGTGGCTCAGTTACTCAAATATACGTCTGGAGTGCATCCTAGTTTTGATATTGAAAAAGCGAAAGTCACCCTTTCAAATACCAATATTCTGTTGTCCAGTAAAATCAAAGATCTTTCAAAAGGCATGAAGGTTCAGTTGCATCTGGCTGTGGTTATCGCCACTAATACGAATGTGTTAATTTTAGACGAACCTACATTGGGCTTGGACCTTCTCTATCGAGATACCTTCTATCGTTATTTATTAGAGTGGTTCCACGATGGAGAACGCACTCTCATTATTGCCAGCCACGAGGTATCTGAAATAGAACACCTTCTTACCGATGTACTGATACTCAAAAAAGGTAAAGCCGTATTACAATCGAGTATGGAAAACATTAGCGAAGCGTATTTTATTCTTGATGCTGCCAATACTCACAACGAAAAAATCACTCCTTTGGAACCATTGGATAGCCACGTAGGTCTGGGGTCTGTGAAATGGTTATTAAAACGTGAACACTTGTCGGCAGTAGAAGGCCTTGGCGAGATACATCGCGCTAGCTTAGCTGAACTGTTTATTGCACTACAAAGAGAGGAAGCATAATGCACCCAAGTATTTATATGCTAGAAAAAGAACTTATTGAACACAAGGTTGTAACCCGTGTTCCTCTGTTTTTATTGGTGGTGATTGTCCTTATGTTTGTAGGCGCATTAACCAACTCTGGCTTTCAACAAAGTTATTCTTTCCAGATGGAGTTTAACGGTTATTCAACCGATATAATTAGCGGGTTATCATCGACAATAAATTCTAAAATTATTTATGCAGTTTCTCTGGTTTCTCTTATTTTAAGCTCGCTCTATTTGCCAAAAACCTTACGAAAAGAGCGCCTAGAAGGCAGTTCTATGTTTTGGCGGAGCATGCCTGTTTCTCACGGTATGACTCATGCAGTGAAACTCGCTTTTGGCTTATTGGTTATTCCACTTATCTGCTCGGTATTGGTTCTAGGCGCAACTTTAATGTTGTGGGTACTCAATTTAGCGACAGATACTCAGGTTGCCATGCTATTAAGCCAATCGTCGCTATTCGATGTAGTCATCAATTGGTTCAGCTTTTTAGCCAGAATGACTTTGGTTGCCTTCGCATTGTTACCTTTGGCTATTATTGCAATGATGGTTTCTCAACTTGTTAGCTCGCCTATTCTGGTTATGGTTATCACCAGTTACGCCGTTAAATGGTTATCGGCTTATCTGTTTGGCTTTGATGGTGTTGGTGAGTTTTTTAATGCGATATTTTCTATCCCTGCCATGATATTCAGCCCAGAACCTCTGATAGGTTTTGCACGAGCCGGAATTGTGAACCTGGTGATTTATTACGTCCTTGGCATTGCAGCATTAACGGCGAGTTTGTCTTTAAGTCAAACCAATGAGGTGTCATTTAGAGGGATGTTTAGCAGGGGGTGAAGCGGAATAGGTTTGCAAGAATTGACCTTTTATTAAAGGGCTGTTCGGTTATAATTATTTATATACCTATAGCCCAACCGAAACCACCGTCATCTCCACGAAAGTGGAGATCTAAATCTACCCAGACTCCTAGTTTCACACGAAAGACTAATCGATGAACCTATCAACGATAATATTACGACAAACTTCCGTATGGTCGAGCCTTAATTCCAGTTGTCTGGATGAACAAATCGACCGTTGTGGCCGTTGTACCAACGGCTATCCATTTGTACAAAGCCTGTGCTGTAGTCGGTGAACTTGCCGGTGTAGCGATACGGCATTAACTGGGCAAACTCGTAATTCGCTAATGGCTCTAGGTCGAAATAATAGCTCATCACATCGTCATACTTGCGATAGCTACGACCTAGTGCGCTGTACGCTAACCGCATGGCGCTGCGGCCGGTTTTATCCAACACATGCACGCTGCTGTCTAAGCGGTCGCTGTGAATGTACAGGTTGTCAATGTCCGTAGCGAGCGTACCAACCGCAAAAGTTAACCGATGATGTTTGTCGTATAGCCTTTGATGTGTCATAAGCGGTGTATTGCCCAATACTCCCATCAATTTTTATTTATAGTTCTTCAAGGCTTTTTATCGCAAGGTCCCCAATGTAGATATATAAAGGCATTACGATTATAAATATATATTGAATGGGGATAATAATAGAAAACACCAACACTATTAATTGAGAAACGACGTAGTGTTTCTTAAACTTACTATGATTCACCCATAATATTCTAATAAATTTTGGAGTAAGATTAGCTATAAAAATAAGACAACAAGCGAACAGAGCCCCTGCAATTTCTCCATACGATAAAACTTCATATTTTTGAACCAACCCGCCAAGTATTGGAGCTATTAATAACCCCATACCAGCTAACTTAAATTTAAGATCCCTACCTTTAATTTTCATTTTTGATTACCGCATTGCCCGTTGACTTCCTGTCCTGCCCATTGTGGCCGTTGTACCAGCGGCTATCCATTTGCACAGAGCCTGTGCTGTAGTCGGCGAACTTGCCGGTGTAGCGATACGGCATTAACTGGGCAAACTCGTAATTTGCTAACGGCTCTAGGTTGAAATAATAGCTCATCACGTCGTCATACTTGCGATAGCTACGACCTAGTGCGCTGTAAGCTAACCGCATGGCGCTGCGCCCCGTCTTATCCAACACATGCACGCTGCTATCTAAGCGGTCGCTGTGTTGCTCAAAGGCTCCCCAGTTTTTGTTTATAACTCTTCAAGGCTTCTGATAAAGAGGTCGCCAATATAAAAAATTAATGGGCCCGCAATAATATATGCATAAGGTGGAGGTATAATAAAAGAAGATATCAAAACAACGCCATGCGACACCAAAAAATGTTTTTTAAATTTCTTATGTTTCTTCCACAGAAGAATTAAAAATCTATTAGATAAATTTATAGCAAGCAGAATGCAAGTGACAATTACTCCTACCATCATTCCCTCGCTAGTTAAATTTTCATGTTTTTGTGCCATTCCGCCAATAAAGGGACTAGCTAACAAGCTCATCCCTGCAATTCTAAATTTCAGGTCTTTCCCACGTACTTCCATTATTTTGGACAACTTGAATTCATAGATGCTTCGTTAAACATAAACCCTGTCACTACTCCATATCCAGTTATCACTGTTCTTACTGGTACTTCATATTTATCTGGCAACGCATCTACGATTTTATCTTGTGCTTCATTAATAAGTCCTGTGTTTAATACGGCAGCAGCCTCAGTTTCATTAAGATCCCCGCTTTCTAAATACCCTTTAGTGACACTTAATGTTCCAGTTAGTACGCTCCCTATACTCGCAGCGCCCCCAAAACCCAACAACCCTGCACCAACGGGATTCGTTGGACCGCCAGCCGCCAAGCCACCTGTTACGGCTATATTGGAGATGGTACCTAGATCATTTGAGATGCTCGATAACGTTATATCTGGTGTTGTATCTCTGTTGAATGGGTTGAGATACAACCCATACGGATCCACATACTTCAGCGGATTGCCTCGCACATAACCATAGGCCATCTGTTGGCTTGGGTCATTGAGTAACATTTGCGTATTAACACCCGTAAACTGCATTAACTCATGTTGCACCGCTTTTGGTAAGTGGGTATTGCGCAGGTTCCAGTTGTCTGGATGAACAAATCGACCGTTGTGACCGTTGTACCAGCGGCTGTCCATTTGTACAAAGCCTGTGCTGTAGTCGGTGAATTTGCCGGTGTAGCGATACGGCATTAACTGGGCAAACTCGTAATTCGCTAATGGCTCTAGGTCGAAATAATAGCTCATCACATCGTCGTATTTGCGATAGCTACGACCTAGTGCGCTGTACGCTAACCGCATGGCGCTGCGCCCCGTCTTATCCAACACATGCACGCTGCTATCTAAGCGGTCGCTGTGAATGTACAGGTTGTCAATATCCGCTGCCGCCGTACCAACCGCAAAGGTTAACCGGTGGTGTTTGTCGTTTTATATCCATTCATATCTAGTTTTTGATAACAACATCTTATTTTTATGACCACTGAAATAACATTTAATAGAATGCTAATTTTTAGTTTTTAGTTTTTAGTCTTTAGTCTTTAGTCTTTAGTCTTTAGTTACATAAGAAAAATCAACTGCTTATGCATTAAATTTAAATCTATTATTTATTATTTTCTAACTCATGCCACTTAATTCTTCCTGGTATCAGGAAGTCCGGAATAAACCACGACTTACAATTTGTATATGTTATGTCATGCCAAACAATGTTCTCAGCTAATGGGTTACCATATATCTCTACTTTTCCTGAATTTTTTTATTATATTCATCTATCTTATATTGGTATCTATAAGTACTAATACTACCTTTTCTATTTATCCCTTTAAAAATCAGGCCGCCATCACTGTAATCAGCATAAGCTACTATGAGTGAAAACTGTTCACTCCCTGATACATATGGGTCTCCTCTAAAATCATTTTTCCACGTACCTGTAATCAAATAGGGTGTATATCTAATATTAAATTGTAAAGTAGAATCAAACCACGTTGGCTCTAACCCCATATAAAGTTTAGGCTTACCATCTAACAGCCCACAGTAATATCGCTTATCTTCATTAGCCCAACGAAATATTATGACGAGAATAACCATAAATATGACTACCGTTCCTATTTTTCGCATGGTTTAGCCTTCTGTTTGTTATATTCTACGCTCCAAGATTCCACCTTATAACTGTAAGGTTCACCAACTTCCAATGATAACGGGGTATTAAAATGCTGACTACTCGTCTCTTTTAAATCGAACGGGTCTGAAAACGAATCTGGCGTTCCAATTTTGTCATTATATGGTCCAGAAAAAGTAGTCTTGCACCTACTACCAGAGCATTCAGCTTCAGAATAATAGACCTTGGTTTGGCCGAGATGCCAGTCTGGACCAGTTTCTTTTTCAAAGTTCAAATCGATCCGTTTATCACCTGAATCAGTTGCATTCTTTAATTTTTCAATTTGTTCTTTTACATTAGGGTGATTCTTTAATTCATTGATAGCTCTTTCACTGAGTTCTTTTTCAGTGCCATCTCCATGAGCATAGTGTTCCCAAGCATCACTGTTATTGTCTATTTTTTTTGAAGGGTCATATTGCGGAACACTGTTGCTAAACGGATCAAGATACAACCCATACGGATCCACATACTTCAGCGGATTACCGCGCACATAACCATAGGCCATCTGTTGGCTTGGGTCATTGAGTAACATTTGAGTATTCAACCCCGTAAACTGCATTAACTCATGTTGCACCGCTTTTGGTAAATGGGTGTTGCGCAGGTTCCAGTTGTCCGGATGGACAAATCGACCGTTGTGACCGTTGTACCAGCGGCTGTCCATTTGTACAAAGCCTGTGCTGTAGTCGGTGAACTTGCCGGTGTAGCGATACGGCATTAACTGGGCAAACTCGTAATTCGCTAATGGCTCTAGGTCGAAATAATAGCTCATCACATCGTCGTATTTGCGATAGCTACGACCCAGTGCGCTGTACGCTAACCGCATGGCGCTGCGCCCCGTCTTATCCAACACATGCACGCTGCTGTCTAAGCGGTCGCTGTGAATGTACAGGTTGCCAATGTCCGCAGCGAGCGTACCAACCGCAGAGGTTAACCGGTGGTGCTTGTCGTATAGCCTTTGATGTGTCATAAGCAGTGCATTGCCCAAACTTTCATCAATTTTTATTTATAGTTCTTCAAGACTTTTTATCGCAAGGTCCCCAATGTAGATATATAAAGGCATTACGATTATAAATATATATTGAATGGGTATAATAATAGAAAACACCAACACTATTAATTGAGAAACGACGTAGTGTTTCTTAAACCTACTATGATTCACCCATAATATTCTAATAAATTTCGGAGTAAGATTAGCTATAAAAATAAGACAACAAGCGAACAGAGCCCCTGCAATTTCTCCATACGATAAAATTTCATGTTTTTGAACCAAGCCCCCAAGTATTGGAGCTATTAATAAACCCATACCAGCTAACTTAAATTTAAGATCTCTACCTTTTATTTTCATTTGTTGTTACCACATTGTCCGTTTACTTCCTGTCCTGCCCATCGTTTAGCATCTGACCTCAATTCATTCTGAGAAGCTTCACTAAATAACGCTCCTGACACCACTCCAACACCAGTTTTTATTCCTCTGACAGGTACTTCATATTTATTTGGTAAAGCATCCACTAATTTTTCCTCAATATAATTCAGTGTTACTGCATGCGTAGTCCCAGCCATAAAACTCTTATTAAATGCTCCTCCATCAAACAAATCATTAACTACATCAAGTCCACCGGCTACCACAGAAGCCCCACCAGCTACTCCCCCAAAACCCAACAACCCTGCACCAACGGGATTCGTTGGACCGCCAGCCGCCAAGCCACCTGTTACCGCTATATTGGAGATGGTACTTAGATCATTTGAGATGCTCGATAACGTTATATCTTGTGTTGTATCTCTGTTGAATGGGTTGAGATACAACCCATACGGATCCACATACTTCAGCGGATTGCCTCGCACATAACCATAGGCCATCTGTTGGCTTGGGTCATTGAGTAACATTTGCGTATTAACACCCGTAAACTGCATTAACTCATGTTGCACTGCTTTGGGTAAATGAGTGTTGCGCAGGTTCCAGTTGTCTGGATGAACAAATCGACCGTTGTGGCCGTTGTACCAGCGGCTGTCCATTTGTACAAAGCCTGTGCTGTAGTCGGTGAACTTGCCGGTGTAGCGATACGGCATTAACTGGGCAAACTCGTAATTCGCTAATGGCTCCAGGTCGAAATAGTAGCTCATCACATCGTCGTATTTGCGATAGCTACGACCCAGTGCGCTGTACGCCAACCGCATGGCGCTGCGGCCCGTCTTATCCAACACATGCACGCTGCTGTCTAAGCGGTCGCTGTGAATGTACAGGTTGTCAATATCCGCAGCGAGCGTACCAACCGCAAAGGTTAACCGGTGGTGCTTATCGTATAGCCTTTGATGCAGTACCGAGCTATAAGGTTCATCTGTTTTTGGCAACAAGGTTAAGGTACGAAACGGGATAAACGCCTCGTCTTTTTCCTTGTTTTGGCCTTTTATCCACTGCGCGAATTCCTGACGACCGTCATAAGCAGTGTGTTGTTCAAAGGCTCCCCAGTTTTTACTGTGTGTCATACTACGTTTGGTCGACACTCGCCTGCCACGGCTGTCATAACCATAGCGCACTTTGGTATTGTCCCATTTATCAAAACCCGTTAACTGGCCTAACGCGTTAAACTGATAATCGAAGGTGTAACCGTAAAAATGTTCGTTGGTTTGGTTGCCATTGGCGTCGTGCTCAACCTCGTACCACAGGTAGTAGTTACCTCGATATCCAGTAAGTTGATTGGCTTTGTCGTACTCGTATTTATATTCCAGACCCTTGGCCTTTTTATAGACAAGGTTGCCGTTTTTATCCCAACGATAGTAGTTGTCATAGTGCAATGGGTAGTCAGCTTCGATAACCCGATTTAACTGGTCGTATTCAAAGTAGGCCCACTGGTCGTAATAGGCTTCTTTGGTTTTTCGATTCTCAGCCGTCAGATTACCCGCCGCATCATAGCGGTATTCAAACAGTTCAACGGTATTCCAGATATTTTCCCAGCGGTAGGTGTACCACTGCTGCTCTATTTTTATCGATTTAACCCTGCCTTCGCTGTCATAGCCTATCCAACGACGACTGTTATTGGGGTAGTCGATACGAACCAGTTGGTCTTTTTTGTCGTAACTGAGGGTAAAGATAAGGTCTTTTTCATCTTCACCTGAACGGGTTTTTCCCTTGCGTATAATCTTGGTGATACGGCCCTTGCTGTCGTGTTGATATTGCACCGTCTGGTTGTTACCCAGTTGGCTTTGTGTTCGACGCCCATTGTCATCAAAGGCATAGGTAAAGCGCTCATCAAGTGTTTTATTGTGGCTTTGAATTAGCTGGCTGTCGGCATCGTAGGTGTAGCTTTCTTTTAAGTACGGGTTTTCTATCTGCGCCAAACGACCCACGGCGTCATAACCCCAACGGTTGGTTTGCGTTTCACCTTGGTGCGCAAATTGCTCGGAAATTTTGCGGCCTAGGTTGTCATAACCGTAGGTAATGTCCGTACCCGATTCGGGTTGATATTGAGTGGTAAGTTGACCCAACTCATCATATTTATATTGCCATTGATGACCATTTTGATTGGTGTATTGAGTGAGACGAGCTCGTTCATCATAATCGAAAGTTTGTACGCCACCCATGGGCTCGGTCACCTGGGTTAACTGATCAGCATTATTCCATTGGTACTGTATGGTGGCATCTAGCGGTTGATTGACTTGAGTAAGGTTACCAAAAGCGTTGTATTGATATCCGGTTTGGTTTCCTAAAGCATCCGTGTATTGGCTTACCTGGTTTCTGTAATTGTAGGCCCACAGATCAGAAGCTGACTGGCTATTTTTGCGCTCAATTAACCGACCCGCCTCATCGTAATAGAACTGCGTTTTGTGATTTAGTGGGTCGGTCACGTGGCTTAACTCGCCAAACGCGGTGTAACCCTGCTCGGTTTTATTACCTAAAGGATCGGTTATTTCAGTGACTCGGCCAACGCTGTCATAGCTATAGCGAGTCACGCTCTTACTTGGGTCGGTTTGCGTGCTCACCCAGCCCAATGCATTGTGTTGCCACTGGGTGGTGTGCCCAAGGGAAGTAATGTGCGCGGTGCGATTGCCCATAACATCGTACTGGTAACGGGTTGCAGCATGGCACCCTGCATCTCCTGCTACCGGGTCGCAAAATTCAACCAATTGATTGTCGGCGTTATAGCGGTAACGCCATTCGGCATCGGCTCGGTCTATAAAACTGACGAGGTTATCGTTGGCGTCATATTCCCAACGTTCACTTAACTGATTAGGGTATGTTGCTTCTACCTTGCGACCTGCCTCGTCATACCGATAATGTACTTCGCTGTCGTCAGCATAGGTAATAGTGGTGATATTACCGGCCGCGTCGCGCTGATATTGCTTGCCGTAGCCTTCTTCATGCTGAGGCAAGCGCTCGTAAATTAAGCGACCTTCGCCATCGTACTGATAATAGGTATGTCGCGTTGAAGGTGAATCCTCGCTGGGCGATTGAGTTAACTGTGTTAACAGGCCCGCTTTGTTGTAATGGCGAGCGATTGTGCTGCCATCGGGGTTGGTTGTTTTGCTGAGCATCCCTTGCAAGTTATAGCTAAAGTGCCACGCCTGCGCAGCGCTATCTTGATAACCGACTAAACGGCCCATTAGGTCGTAGGTTTTTGTACTTAATCTTTTACTGCCTCGAAGGCCGATATTTAAGGTGTCTATTTGCGTTTCAACCACTTCTAGTCGATTGGCATACTGTGTGTATTGCCATGTCGTTTCTAAACCACTGGTTTCTGTACGGCTGATTATTCGGCCTATGGCGTCAAAGTCTTGAGTGAGCGTGGCTCCAGCTGAGGTGGTCTGTTTTATTAGCTCACCAAACGCGTTGTATTGATAGGTTACTTTTCCACCTAGGGCATTGGCGGTGGAGAGCGGTTTCCCGCGCCAGTCTAGTTGGTGGCTTTGTCGATACTCGGTATTGTTAGGCACCGATACCGCAATAACCTGACCGGAGGCATTGGGCGTTATGTAAACTAGGTTGCCATTGCCGTCGGTTCGCTCGGTGAGGTGACCCAGTACATTGCGCTCAAACGAGATGTCACTGTTACGGGTATTATCGGATACCTGAGACAAACGGCCAACGTTGTCGTAAAAATACGTTTTTGTATTGCCCAATAGGTCGATGTGCTGCTTTAACTGGCTGTTATTGTAATAGTCAAACTGGCTGCTATCGCCATGGCTGTTGATCTCCGAGAGTTTACGCCCGGCTTCATCGTAACTAAATTGCTTAACCACCTCGGTCCCTTTTATGGAAGAGTGGGTTAATCGGTTTCGCTCATCGTATTGATATTGCCATAGGATATCTCCGGGATGGCTCACCTCAATAAGGTTATTCTCTGCATCATATTGATAGCGATAATGGTACTCAATGGGCCCTTCAGCCAAATCTGGCGAAGGCATGACAACGTTCTTGCTCGCCACTTTGTTCATTGCGGTGTAGGTATAAAACGTTTCTACACCGGAAAAGTCTTGCTGATAGGAGAGTAAACCGTTCAGGTTATACTCATATAGGGCAACGCGATTAAGAGGATCGATTATCTTGGTGGGTTTGTCGAGTTGGCGACCGTCTTTAGCGGTATAGAAATATTGGGTAAGACGCCATTTGGAATCTGGCGTGTTTTCTGAGCCAATTTTTACCCAATTAACTCTCCCTACGGCGTCGTGACTTAAGCGCTGGATGGTTTCATCACCACTTGGTGTGTCGTTGTTATATTGTGTAATTTGCGTCGGGTAGCCGTTGGCGTCATATTCATAATCTGTGGTGTTGCCCGACTCGTCAATTCGAGACGTCATTAACTGGCCTTGCCACGTTTGAGTGATCACAGAACCGTCAGCTTGTTCAATGGCCTCGACTTTTCCCAACCCGTTATAGCGATACTCAGTGCTTGCCCCTGCTCCATCTATAACGGTGACCACTCGACCAAGGCCGTCTCGCATGAACTGCGTGCTGATGCCCTCGCCATCGGTTATCGAAAGTTTTTCACCTTTTGCGTTATAGCTATAACGGGTGATATCACCCACCTCGTTCTGCGCACTAAGCTGATTGCCTTTTGTGTCGTAAATGTAGTTAATTTCACTACCATCACTGCCGTAAACGACCGAGATAATCTTATTGTTTTCGTCATACTGGTAGCGTGTTTTTGAGCCATTGCGGTGGGTTATGACCGTTGCATCGTTTAAAAAATCATACTGATAACTAAATTGCTGACCTGCCGCATCGGTTTGCGTGACCACCACCGCTTTTCCATCTTGCTGTTGGTAGTCATACGACCAACTGTTTTTTTGCCCATCTGTTTTTGATGTAATCGCGAGCGGCTCACTGTCGTACCCATAAAGATAAGACTGCTTTTTGCCATCAAATTGCACCACGGACTGCAGTAGATTGGCTTGATAATGGTATCTAGTGGTTCGCCCTGCCCCATCCTTGACGCTAACAAGACGGTTTTCGGAATAATTTAAGGTTAATACGTGCCCTAACTCTGTGGTCATCGACACTGGTTTGTTTTGGCTGTTGTAACGAAGGGAAATGGATTGCCCCTGATGGTTTCTTGATTCAGTGAGTAACCCTTTGTTGTTGTAGCGATGCGTTTCACCATTGAGGGTGCGAATTTCCACCTCACCAGACGATAAATGGGTAAAATGATTACTGTGTCCCGCCGCTGCCGTGATACTGCCTTTGTTATCCTGAATAAACAGATAACGTCCGCCATTAGGAGCGATCCACTTCACCAAATTGGCCCCAATTTCGAACTCTTTGGAAAAGCTCGCGTCGACGGTGTAACGATTTAATGCCCGACGAGCGTCGGACTGTTGCTTGGTGCTGGCTAAAGTGGTCAATGTAGATTGCGCTTTTTGCACCTTAGGAAGGAGCTGTGCTTTATACGCCGTGAGTTTTGCAATACCGTCTTTTAGCGCCGCTTGTGCGTTCGATTGGTTATAGCCAATTCGGTCACTAAAGCCGTTTTCTAAATGATCAATGGCAATATCGAGTTCTTCAACGATGGCATGATAATCTGCAACCACGGTTTGGTGTTGGGAAATCTGTTTGCCAATATCAATGTCGGTGCCCCAAATAATGCGGCTATCAATGGACGCATGCCAACCTGCCCCTAAAGACCATGAAGACCCTTGGCTAATACGATGAACCCGATTAATGGGCAGTACGGAGTTTGTCCAATCGGTCACTTTGGTGACCTTGCAGCCAGAATAGAGTTCAACAGGCTTGCAAGTTTCGTCACCAGGCTTGGCATTAGCCGCATCCGTTTCTTGGATTTTTATATTCTTGGCGAGGGCCTCTTTGGTGGCTTGCTCAGCGGTGGTTTCTTTTCCAATTGCTCGATTTACCGCGCTTTTTATACTCTCGAACGCCCTTTCAAAAAAACTTTTCGATTCGGCAGCGATGTTGTCGCCATCCAGTTCTGAGGGAGAGGGTCCGGTATTGCCCCCATCACCACCATTATTATCGCCACCATTATTATCGCCGGGATCTGGGCTTCCACCGCCACCACCTCCGCAGCGAGCTGTTCGACATGGGGTATAGCGCGATTCGCCAGAGGTTAACGCTTTACTTTCTGGCGAGGAAATCGCGTCTTCTTGCGCGACAATGGGTGCTGAAAAACTTAACGCTACCGCCAATGTCGATACAATGATCAACCAAATTCGACAGGACATAATGACACCAATATAGGAAGGGACAGAGCGCCAACATATCAGTGAAATAAATGGTTAAGTATTAGCCAGATTGAATATCGAGATTCATGCTAAGTTATTAATATCGTACAATATTCTGTTTACATGTTTTCTTGAAGCAATGATCTTAGACTTAGCTTAATGAAGGGAGTTTTGGTGTCTTTTATACAATAGAAGCGCATATAACGCTTTGGTCATCACTTGTACTGAGATGACGTTTTTATTATCTCCTGATCTAATGAACCAGCAACACGTGCCAATGCTGTTTGGTTAGTAGCCAAACCTTTCGCCTTTCTCGTGACAACGGGAGCTTGGGTGGACTAGATCTCCACTTTCGTGGAGATGACGTTAGTTTCGTGGAGATGACGCTGGGTTCATGGAGATGACGCAGCGTTCGTGGAGATGACGCTGGGTTCATGGGGGTGTCAGTTTTCGTGAGCACGACAGGTCTATTCACCTTAGCCGGACATCATGAGGCAGCAAGTGCCGGCTTTTGGTCAATGTCAAATCATTAAAAAGAGGTCAAAAATCGATGATAGCTTCGGCTATCAAAGAAACCGGATGAATGCATTCTAAGTCAGTATTTTCCTCTATTTGCCACTTACATGTTTCACAATCTGTTATCGCTAAGTCGGCATTGCTTGATGCAATTTGCTTAAAAAGCCCGCTACCTATCGTCATTGATGCTTCGTAATTTTCTTCTTTAAATCCATAGGTGCCGGCAGAGCCACAACACTCACTATTAAGAACCGTCAGCTCTAAACCGGGAATTGCCTTTAACAATTCGATGGTGAACATCGTATTACCACTGCGTTCAAGATGACACGGAGTGTGGTAAACAATCTTCTTATTTACAGGTTTCATTTTTGGCGCATTGCCGTTCATGAACTCTTTTAGAAGAAAACGGGTAATAAATTGTATACGGTCTACCACCCTATCATTGTTAACCCCAAGAACATGAGGGTACTCGTTTTGCAATGTAAATGCGCAAGTTGATGAGGTAGAAACAATGTCTCTTTGAAAGGTTTCTACCGAATTCTCTAGCTGTTTAACGTTAAACTGCGCGTTTTTCTGCGCTTTTTTATGAAATCCATTGGCAATTAAGGGAACACCGCAACACTTTTCGTTATCAAGTAAGTGCACTCCTATTCCCATCGCATTTAAAACTGTGATCAAATCTTTACCTAGTTGCGGATGATTATAGTTAACGTAACAACCATGAAAAAAACTAACACCGCGTTCAAATGATGATTGATCAGGGCACTGTTTTTTATACCAACGACGGAAGGTACCGTGAGAGTATTTAGGTAGCGATTTATGATCGTGTACGCCAACTGTTTTGCGCATCACTTTTTTAACTAAAACGTTGCTTGTCGCGGCGTTAACAATGGGTGCAACCGGTGTTGCAATAGAGCCAAATAAATCCGTATGGCTTAAAACAAAATCCCTAACTGTTTTCGGACTTGCCGAAAGCTTGCCATATTTTCCTCTTGCTACGGCAATAATGTCGCCAATTCGAACATTCGACGGACAAGCGGTTTCGCAGCGCTTACAGTTGGTACAGTATTTTAAAACGTCATCAAAGTATTGAGGATCTTTAATGCGCAATCTTTCTCCGTCTGGCCCCGCTTGCTTGGGCCCTGGAAAATCGGGATTTGCCTTTGCTACAGGGCAATACACGGTACATACTGTGCACTTAATACATTGGTCAAAGCTGGTATCACTGGCTACATTTAACATTCTGTTGTCTCCAACTTCGCTTTCGTTATTTCTTGAATTATTTGATTGGAGACAGCGTGCGCCGTCGATATGGCCACCCCTCCACCAGAACCTTCTAAGATAGGGTTGTAATGCGCCAGAATGGATCCACAGCTATACAGATTTGTCACTGTCTCACCCATCAGTAGAGATTGAAAACGATCATTTGTTTCAACGCCAAAAGAGAGGAATGGATGAGAGTTTGGTGAGAAAAAGCCTCACTGTGCCAGTCAGATCTTGCGCCAGTGGTACATACGTCTAGTCCAAATACAGGCTCTATTATTCGGTTGTGTTCTGCTCGTAAGCCATTGCTGAAAAAACTACCACTAGCCAAAATAAAAGCATTGGCAGTTAGGGTGTAATCTCGTAAATTTTTAGTCCATATTTTTTCAAGAATGACGCCTTTCTCTGAAGAAGAAAATTGACCACTAGTCACCTTGTCACCCTTCAACTGCACCCCACCCAACCTTATAAATTCACTCTCTAGTGCTTCTTCAATACGAATCCCCATTAAAGATGGGGGCATAGTAGGTACTTCATGAAATCGTAAGCCAGTGTATTCTTTTAGTTTCTGCAAAAATACCACGCCGTCAGTAGTACCAAATATGGATGGCACAATAACCAAATCTCGCGATGATGCACCCGCCATAATTTGGTTGGCGAAATGGTTGAATGCTGCCTCGCTACTTAGAATTTTGGCAAAGTCTGTGGATCTAAAATTGTTAATCGAAGAGGTTGAACCACTATTCTCTAACATTGAGATAGGTAAACTAACAATAGGAGTATTCTTGAATAACGGCGTTGCTACAAGGTTATCCGCCACCATTTTAGTTTGAAAATCTCGATACTGTTCTATGGCAAGCAATACAACACGATCAAATCGATTTTGAGCGTAGTTGAAACCAATTTGCTCAACAAATTGCTGAGATAAAAAAGTACTTTTCAGCGTGCCTAAGGTTGTAACTCGTTGGTGGTTCTCGTTGTTTTCTTTTTGCTTAAGTAATACTCCTGCTCGATTCATCATCTCTGTGAACCAATCAACCGCTTTGGAAATCTTTTCTTGGCCTAATTTCGCATAAGGATGTTCTGGGTACTCTGTGGAAAAATTAGCTATTGCAGGGTAAGGGAATCGTACAGGGGTACCTGAAGGCGTGGAAGAGAGCAAATCTACCGAACCAGATGAAAAGTGTAGAGCACTTCTACCGTTATTAACTAACGCCGTTTTTAAACCTTTTTCTAAGCAATGAATGGCCGAAGTGTATCCGGCCATTCCTCCACCAATAACGATGACATCATAATTCATTGAGGCTCTCCTGATTCGACTGAATGATTGGCCGGATTTAAGTCTGAAGCACCTAATAACCCTTCGTAGATCCAATAGCTGAATTCAGCTTCTCTTAACGCATCTCCCCACAATATTGGTTTTGTCCCCTTCCAGCGCTCCTCCATAAAGTCGACCAACAGATGGCTGCTTTCTACACCGCTCACTCCGCCAAATTCATTGAACAGCCCAGCGGCTCGGTAAGTGCATAGTTCGCCCTGACATGGCCCCATCCCTAATCGAGTACGGCGACGTAAATCCTCTATATTTTTACAGTCCAATTGTTTAATCGCGTATTCGACTTCACCTGCCGTTACCATTTCACACTCGCAGATCACCGCTTGGCTCTTCGTGTCTGGCCTTAAGAAGTCGTGCGCTCTTTCACCATGACGATAAATGGCTGATTCATAGACTGGTTTCGCAATACTTGCACTGCGCTTTTTAGGTTTTGGGTCAATATTAGAACCGGGAAGAGGCCGACTGCTTGTCATGCATGGCTTAGTGTTACCGAGCTTTTTAGCCACGACATCAGTGGCTTGTTCTGCCATCAATCGGTAGGTCATTAGCTTGCCACCCGTGATGGTGGTAAAACCATTAAGCCCATCTTTTTCTGCATGGTCTAACAACACAATACCACGGCTAATATTTCGTCCAGACTCATCACCATCAAGTGAAACGAGAGGCCGAACACCAGCATAAGCTCTCAGTACCCGCGTGTTTTTCATTATAGGCGCGAGCTTAGTACCTTCTACTAATAGTGTGTCTATTTCATCTGGTCTAATCGTGAGGTTATCTATCTGATCATAATCAATACGTTCCGATGTTGTACCGATAAGAGAGATAGTGTCTCCTGGTACTAAAATGTCGGCATCTGAAGGTTTTCGGCAACGATTAATGACTAAATTATTAATTCGATAATCTAGGATAAGTAACGAGCCTTTAGCTGGGAACATTTTGATGCCTAAATCGGCATACTCGCAGATATTTTGCCCCCATATACCCGCCGCGTTAATGACTTCTTTTGCGTACACCTCATAAGCTATCTGCTTTTGCATGTTGTAACATCGCACACCAACAACTTTATCACGATGAATAATCAAAGAAGTGACCGTTGTATGAGTAAATAGACGAGCCCCATGTTCTTTGGCGTCCAATACATTTGAAGCGCACAACCTGAAAGGATCTAAAGTGCCATCAGGAACTTTCACTGCCCCCAACATCTTTGGGTTTGCATTTGGCTCTAGTTGCAGTGCTTTTTTAGTGCTCAGCTGTTCCGTCTCTATCCCAGCTTCGCTGCAAGCGCTCATAAATGTTTGCTGAAAATCAAAATCATCTTCGGGAAGCGTAATAAAAAGTCCACTTGTGTCTTCCACACAATGGCGAGCAATTGACTTAAGAATTTTGTTTTCCTGAATACACTCCTGAGCAGAGTGAGGATCAGTCACTGCATAGCGTGCACCAGAATGCAGGAGACCGTGATTTCTGCCTGTTGTACCTGAAGCGATGTCACCCTTTTCTAATAAAATGCAGTTTATTCCGCGTAATGCGCAATCTCGCATGATGCCCGTACCGGTAGCACCACCACCAATAATAACGACTTCGGTTTCAAACCGAGTATATGAATTCATAACGCGCTCAATTTTGGTTAACAATAGTTCAAAACGAACATTTTGCCTTTCGTTTATATTCTAGTAAAAGAAGAACGAACATTGCAACTAAATTTTCTGTCATATTTTTGTAACGATTTTTATATTATTTTATATTTATACTTTAGTCATTAACACCACCCTTATAGCCACAAAGCAGTCATTAATTATTTTAATGCGCGAATTAAATAAACTGAATCTACCTCTCAATTTTTATTTTTTACTTAGTCATAATTTGCTCGTTCGAACATTTTACGCTCGTTTCAATCCAATAACTCTAAAACATAGGTAAATAATAATGTTTGGTATATTTAAGCCCAAAGCTCATATAGAGCGACTACCTGACGGTCAGATTGATTCCGCTTATAAACGCTATAGATGGCAGCTGTTTATGGGTATTTTCTTCGGTTACGCTGGGTACTACCTTGTACGTAAAAACTTTAGCTTAGCAATGCCGTTTCTTATTGAACAAGGTTTCACTCGTGGGCAATTAGGTGTGGCACTATCTGCTGTATCCATTGCTTACGGACTGTCCAAATTCTTAATGGGCAGTGTTTCAGACCGTTCCAACCCCAGATATTTTCTAAGCTTCGGCCTGCTCATGTCCGCAGCGGTCATGTTCTGCTTTGGTTTCATGCCTTGGGCCACAGGCAGTGTTACTGCAATGTTTGTACTTCTATTCTTGAATGGTTGGTTCCAAGGTATGGGGTGGCCAGCTTGCGGCAGAACCATGGTGCACTGGTGGTCTCGTAAAGAACGTGGTGGCTTAGTTTCCGTATGGAATGTAGCGCACAATATCGGGGGTGGTTTAATTGGTCCTATGTTCATCTTAGGCTTATGGCTGTTTAACGATGATTGGCACACCGCTTTTTATGTTCCTGCTTTCTTTGCCTCATTAGTTGCTGTCTTTATTTGGTTTACATTACGAGATACCCCTCAATCTTGTGGTCTGCCTGCGATTGAAGAGTTTAAAAATGACTACCCAGATAACTACGATGAATCCAATGAACAAGAGATGACGGCAAAAGAAATTTTCTTTAAGTATGTCTTCAATAACAAATTACTTTGGTCAATCGCAATAGCTAACGCCTTTGTTTACATGATTCGCTACGGAGTACTCGATTGGGCGCCAACATACCTTTCAGAAGCAAAAGCATTTAGTGTTGATAAATCTTCATGGGCTTACTTCCTATATGAGTGGGCTGGTATTCCAGGGACTCTACTATGTGGTTGGATCTCAGACAAATGGTTTAAAGGACGCAGAGCTCCAGCGGGTATTCTATTCATGGTACTCGTTACCATCGCGGTATTTGTTTACTGGTTCAACCCAGCAGGCAACCCTGGTATTGATATGGCAGCGCTTGTTGCGATTGGATTCCTAATCTATGGTCCGGTTATGTTGATAGGCCTTTACGCTCTAGAACTTGCTCCTAAAAAAGCGGCAGGTACAGCAGCAGGTCTAACTGGATTGTTCGGTTACCTTGGTGGTGCTGTCGCGGCAAATGCGGTTCTTGGTTACACCGTTGACCACTTCGGCTGGGATGGCGGGTTCACCTTGCTGACGGCGTCTTGTGGTATATCTATTCTTTGCCTTGCCTACGCCTACTTTGGTGAGAAGAAGTTCCATAAAGAAAAAGACGAAAAAGAAAGATTACAAGCGGCTGAAGCGTCAGCTTAAGTTTTAGACGTAATCCGACAGACGTTAAGGTACTGCTAATTTAGCCTTGATACCCATTCCTACGCTAGAGTGTGGGAATGAGGGTAAGATAAAAAATGCCACAATAGATTGCTATTGTGGCATTTTCATTATTGTAAGGTACGAAATTATTACAAACTGATGATCTCTATTTTTGTTTCAGACTCTTCAAGGATAGAGGCCAATGGTTCTGGTGGTAGTTGATCGGTAATGATTAAATCTATCTCACTCAGGTTACCGAGTTTAACCATCGCGTTACGACCGAACTTAGAATGGTCAACACCAAGGATGGTTTCTCGGCTATTTTCAATAATGGCTTTCTTTACTCGGACTTCATGATAATCAAAATCAAGCAACGAACCATCATTATCAATACCACTTATGCCTAGCACACCAAAATCTAACCGGAACTGGGAAATAAAGTCTAAGGTTGCCTCACCCGTTACACCACCATCGATATTGCGGACTTCACCACCAGCGAGAATAACCTTAAAATCCGAGCGTTCCATCAAAATCATGGCGACATTTATATTGTTCGTCACTATACGCAGATCACTGTGGCTAACTGTTAGAGCCCTTGCAAAAGCCTCAGGGGTGGTGCCAATATCAATAAATAAGGTTGAACCATTAGGTATATGTTTTGCCATCGTTGCAGCAATCAGTTCTTTTTGCCTAGGGTGCATTACCTTGCGGTTGTTGTAACTGGAATTCTCGGAACTAGAAAGGTTGGTAGCGCCACC
Organism: Vibrio algarum; assembly: GCF_028204155.1. Classification (NCBI taxonomy): domain Bacteria; kingdom Pseudomonadati; phylum Pseudomonadota; class Gammaproteobacteria; order Vibrionales; family Vibrionaceae; genus Vibrio; species Vibrio algarum. The sequence goes on from NZ_JAQLOI010000001.1 coordinate 2,537,662, forward strand.
ATGAGTTCGGCGAAGTTTGTTGAGTTCAGCAAGCTCATTTAAATCTCGACGGATCGTTTGAGGGCTAACACTAAACAGTTCAACCAACTCATCTGTGTTGACTTCTCCGTTTAATTCTACGAGTCGAACAATCTCATTGTGTCGCTGTTCTGCTTTCACGCCAATTCCTTTTTTAATTGTATATAACGTTATCTAGTATAAGCAAATTTTGCCAATAACCCTATTACAAATGTTATATATGGAACGGCTAAACCTGACGAACGTATCCAGGCACACGGAACAACTTGCGGCAGGAATCTAGAAAACATCCGTAAAGCACACCCATCCCACAAGATATAGCTGCATTGGTCGAAACCGCGGTAATAATCTGGTCGGTGGATGCACCAACGAAAAGTAAAATACCAGCATAGACAGGTGATTGAAATGCTACGTATGCGAATAGGTCTGATACATTTTTCATAAAAGAGGTAGATGAAAATTTTGCACCTTTCCTTAACACCCAATCGCGAAATAAGCCATAAGGTAATGCTATCGCAATATTGACAGGTATAGACACTAATCGAGACTCGAGTGATTTTTCGAGAGACATTCCGGATACAAAAACTTCAATTATCATTCCTGAAACAAAGCAAAAAACCACCATGGCAAAGGTGTCAGCTGCAACATTTCTAACGCAAAAAGGCCCACGCACTCGCATTTATTCCACTCAACAATATATATAACTACAAATAAAACAAAAAACACCACCAATAAACTGGATTAATCTATTCACCCAGTTTTCTGCGCTATTAAAACAGATCTTTAGTGAAATTAAACACTATATTTTTAATTTTATTTTAAATTTTTAGCTACTTTTTTAACTCTCTGTGGTGGTAAGTTCTTGTGTGATGAGCTTCGCGTTTTTTTTAACCAATCAGTGCATTGTGGCGCAAAATAAACACTCGTTCCGTTGACTAAGCTAAGGGGACAATGAGAGCTATGCTAAGATATAGCATCAATTTTTTCTTGGAAATTACCGTGACACTAAAAGAATTACTTCAACAACCTGAACTTGAAGGTAAATTATTAGGTGAAGCTCAAACCTGTGGTTTCGTCACCGCTATGGCTGCAGCTCCCAATGTACTTGATCCAACCGAATGGATTCCATTTCTTTGGGGGGTGAAGAAGTCGCTCCGTTTACTGACGGCGTTCAGTTTGAACAATACGCCGATTTGGTCATCGCACTTTGGAATAAGACTCGACCAGCACTTCTTGATGGAACTTGGCAATGGCCTGAAGGTTATACTCTAGACGAAGAAGAGATCATTTCTCAAAATGCTCGAGCGTTTACCGAAGGGGCACTTCAAGGTTGGCAACTTGCTAGAGACGACTGGGAAACACTAATGCCAGAGGACAGTGCCGATAACGCATTACTCGGTGGTGTACTGCTTTCTTTGAGTTTACTTTATGATCCGGAAACCGCCATAGAGACTTTAAAAGAGCATGGCGTCGAAGGTCTAGAGCAATTTGAAGAAATTTATAATGCTATTCCCGTGATGTTATCAGGCCTTACTCAGCGCGGTGCAGAATTGGCCGAGGCACAATAATTACCTCTATGCGTTAATCAAGGGCGGCAATAACGTCGCCTTTATAATAAGGTTTTCGGTTCTATTCAGTTAGCGCTAACATTTTCGTCATCTCTCGTGGGGATGACGCTGTTGTCTTTATACGCCAGTTTAATTCTGCGGATGGCGCTTTAATCTTGGGCGATATTTCCATATAACACCCAAAGCTAAAGCGCTTGCTTGACTATTTTTGCAGTTTCTCGGCGAAATCTAGCATGCGATTCAGCGGAATGAGCGATTTTACTCTGATATCTTCATCGACGAAGATCTCATGTTCGTTCGATTCGCCTGTCAATGCACTTTCTATCGCAGCTAAACCATTCATTGCCATCCAAGGACAATGTGCACAACTACGACACGTCGCACCGGCACCTGCCGTTGGTGCTTCCATTAGTTCTTTCTCTGGAACCAGCTGCTGCATCTTAAAGAAAATACCTTTATCGGTGGCAACGATAAGTTTTTTATTGGGTAGCTCTTTTGCTGATTTGATCAATTGGCTCGTAGAGCCCACTGCATCCGCTAACTCAACTACCGACGCTGGTGATTCTGGGTGTACTAAAACCGCAGCGTCAGGGTAAACCGCTTTCATGTCTTTTAAGGCTTTAGCGGAAAATTCATCATGAACGACGCACTCGCCCTGCCACAACAGCATTTCTGCTCCTGTTTTGTTCGCTATATACGAGCCAAGATGGCGATCAGGACCCCAAATAATTTTTGCGTCTTCGTCGTCCAGATACTCTACTATCTCTAAAGCGATACTTGAGGTTACGACCCAATCAGCACGTGCTTTTACTGCTGCGGAAGTGTTGGCATATACCACAACCGTATGATCTGGATGTGCATCGCAGAACTCTGTGAATTTGTCTGCTGGACAGCCTAAATCTAACGAACATTCTGCCTCTAAATTTGGCATTAAGATCGTTTTTTCTGGCGTTAAAATTTTGGCAGATTCACCCATAAACCGGACACCAGCAATGATCAATGTACTGGCTGGGTGACGATTACCAAATTTCGCCATCTCTAAAGAGTCACCCACAAAACCACCAGTCTCTTCAGCGAGGGCCTGAATTTCTGGATCGGTGTAGTAGTGAGCGATCAATACAGCATCTTTCTCAATAAGTAGGCGCTTAATGCATTCTACATGAGCCGCTTTTTGCTCATCAGTCAGTGGCATTGGTTTTGGAGGGAAAGGGTAAACGGTGGTTTCTATTAAATCTAAAATGTGGCTCATTGCTCGTGCTCTACGCAACTTCCGTGAATCCGAACATTGTACACCTTATAGGTATTCGTTTTCTAGCCCTGTTGAACAAATGCTATTGTCAATGCGACTAAATTACTAGAAACGCAAATCTATCATCATTCCTGCGCAGGAGGGGGAAGTAGTGGATAAGTGTGGGAACGGATGAAGTAAAAATGAAAAAAAAGACCACATAGTGGTCTATTTTTCTTATTTAAGTTTCGATTTAGCCATCTTAGCGGAGGCGGAACCGGGATATTCGTCAATCGCCTGTTGATAATACTTGTTTGCAACAGCGGGTTTACCGTTACGTGCTGCAATATCGCCAAGTTTAACAAGAGAATCTGCGCGCTTGTTTGATTTTTCGTAAGAGACGACAGAAGCAAAACTTTTTGCTGCATCAACATCTTTTTTCAGTGCGTAATTCAATTGCCCCACCCAATAATGAGAATTGGCAGAATAAGACGAATTAGGGAAATCTTTCTGAAACTTAGCAAATGCGGCAAGCGCACCGGTATAGTCTTTATCTACCTGAACGAGATAAACGGCTTTTTTATATGCGGCCTCTTCATTCGCATCGGCTGCGTATACACCACCTTTAATCTCTGTATTGCCATTCGTTGCCGGCGCTACATTATCAATAGGTTGCTGCTTTTCGTTTCTTAGACGGTCCAACTCAATAAACAACTCGCGCTGACGTTCTAACATCTGCTTCATGTCATAGCTATTTCGTTCGACCATTCCTCTTAGCTCACTAAGCTCTGACTCCATTCCGTCTATTTGCTGCTGCATTTGCAGTTGCACACGAGATCGATTATTTAACAGACGTTCAAGTCGTTGAACATCAGTTTCAGGCTTAGATGTAGCAGAAGAGGATGTGCTGTTTAGATCAGATACTGGAGCTGGTGCAGCGAACGCTAGGTTCGCTGCACTGGCCAGTAACGCAAGCGAAACAGCTCGCTTAAAGTTACTGAACATGAGGTCTATCCTCGATTAGTATACGATAACCGCACGACGGTTTTTCGCATATGCATCTTCAGATTGACCTAGAACTAGTGGTTTTTCTTCACCGTAGCTCATGATAGAGATTTGGTCAGACTGAACACCTAGAGCTTGAAGATATTTTGAAACGGCTTCTGCACGATACTCACCAAGAGCAATGTTGTACTCTGGAGTACCTCGTTCGTCAGCGTGACCTTCAACAGTTACTTTGATTGCTGGGTCTTTGCTTAGGAATGCAGCATGAGCAGCAAGCATTTCTTCGTAGTCACCAGAAACGGTTGCATTATCAAACGCAAAATAAACTGTGCTAGTTTCGCGAAGAGCTTGTTCTTTCATTTCTTGCTCAGATAGTTGAGCATTTTGATCAACCGGAGTAGCTACCGTAGTAGTTTGCTCTTGGTTGTTCGTTTGTTGTGAAGCGGCATCAGCAGCTTCGTCGCTTGAGCTACAAGCTGTTACTGCTAGGATAGGTAGCGCAATTAGAAGCCCTTTAAAAACCTTATTAAGTTGCATCTTATATTTTCCTTTCTTTGTCAAAACTTAGTTGCTACAAAAACGGTGACCAGGCGGGAGCTCTAACACGCCCATTTGTTGCCGGTAATCTAGCCTTAAATCGACCATCTATAGAAACCATAGAGAGCACATTTTTCTTTCTATAAATAGAGCTATAAATGACCATACTACCATTTGGGGCAATGCTTGGAGATTCGTCCAAGAGTGTATTAGTTAACACTTGAACGGCTCCTGTCTCCAGATCTTGTTTTGCCAAATTGAAACCTGAGTTAGATCGATTCACCATAATCAGGAATCGTCCATCAGGAGTAATTTGTCCACTCAAATTCTGGCTACCCTGCCAGGTTAAACGGTTGGTCGAACCGTCTACCAAATTTACTCGATATATCTGAGGTTTACCACCCCGATCTGACGTAAATATCAACGATTGTCCATCAGGATACCAGTACGGTTCTGTATTATTTGATCTACCCCGCGTTATTTGTCTTAACTTACGCGTCGCGAGATCAAGCGTATATACCTGAAGACTACCGGTTTTGGACAGAACAATTGATAAGGTTTTTCCATCAGGAGAAAAACGTGGAGCACCATTATGGCGAGGAAATGATGTGAGTTTTTCCCTTTTACCCGTATAGATATCCATCAAGAAGATTTCTGCTTGGTTATTTTGGAAACTAACGTATGCAAGTTGTCGACCATCCGGTGACCAAGTTGGCGACATTAGTGGCTGTTTAGACCGTAAAACTAAGCGTTCGTTGAAACCGTCATAATCTGCGATTCTTAATTGATACTGATACTGATCTTTCTCATTTATAACTACGTATGCAATGCGGGTAACAAACGCACCTTTCTCACCGGTTAATTGTTCGTAAACGAGATCAGAAATACGATGAGCATATTCTCTTAAACGTTCGCCTGGTACTGTCGCTCGCTTATTAAATAAAATATGATCCTTGGAAAGAACGAGCTCTCCTTGAGTGTTAAGGGTTTTGCTCTGCCCTTTCGTCAACTGACCACGAATAACATCAACAAGTTGATACCGAACTACATAGCTGCCGTTAGCGTCTTGAGTAATGGTACCCGTAAGTAGTGAATCAACCCCCAAATTCGTCCATTCTTCAAATTTTATATCGTTATCTTCGTAAGGGGTCTGCGGCATTTTGTTTACAGGCACTGGGCTAAATTTTCCGCTTCGCTGTAAATCTGACGCAATCACTTTCGATACATCATGAGGAAGTTCCGATGTACCTTCCCACTTAAAAGGTACGATGCCAATTGGTCGGGCCGAATCAATACCTTCTGTAATTACCAATTCTAATGCCGCGTTGGCTATGTTGCCCAAGCTTGCGGTTAATATCAGTAATCCTGTAATAAGTTTTTTAATCAAAATACATCCCTTTTCTTACTACTCTGGAGCTACGGTTAAGTTAATATTACGGAGTTGACTCGCCACATCTTTATCTGTCGGCAGTGGAAACGTACCTACTTGCGTGACAGCACTTTTGGTTGCGGCGCATAAACGAGTATCACCATTCAGAACATTCACACTACTCAAAATAGCACTATTGCCCGTTGGAATGAGCTTTAAGTTGACCCTACAAGACTTTCCCCTGTAAGAGTCCTCCATTAACAATTTATTTTGAATAAGTTGCTTATATATCGCAGCGTACCTATTAGTTTCAGTCGTTACGAACTGTTGTTTTGCCGAGCTATTTTGTGCAGCTTCTTCTTCTAGGCCTGCAAATATATCGCCTAGAGCAGCTTCACGTTCTTTACGCTCTCTTTCCAACTGCTTTAGTTTTTCCTGTTCTTTTTCTGCTTTTAATTTCGCTTCTGCTGCTGCTTTCTCATTTGCAACGCGTTCTTGCTCCGCTTTTTCAGCTCGCTCATTTTCTAATCGCGCTTTTTCTTTCGCTTCATCCGCTGCCTTTTCACGGCTCAAACGTTCAGCTTCAGCAGCGGCAATCGCGGCCTCTTTTGCTACTCGTTCTTGTTCTGCTTTTTTTACTTGCTCTTGTTTCTTAACACGTTCTGCTTCTGCGTTAGCTGCGAGCTCTTTTTGTTCGCGTACTTTTTCTTGTTCGACACGAACCTTTTCTTGTTCTTTACGTACGTTTTCTTGTTCTTTACGTACATTTTCTTGCTCTATTTTTTTCTTTTTTCTGCATCGCGTGCCGCTTTATCCGCTTTAGCTCTGTCTTCTTTTAACTTACGAATTCGGGCTTCTTCAGTTTTACGGTTTTTTTCCAACTGCTCACTCTGCTTACGCAGTTTATCTAAACGCTCTTGCTCTGTTTTCGCAGCGGATTTACGTTGTTCTCTTATCTCTCTGGCCTGTTTCTGCACAAGCGCAGGATCAATCACGACAGCCTGAACCATATTCCCTGTCGGCTTTGGTTTAGACATATTAAAATCCGTCCCCCAAAGCAATGCTGCAACCAACAACAAATGAAGGGTAACGGAGATGACGATTGCTGATGTTAAATTCTTGTTATTTTTCATCTACAGCTAATACTATTCCTTTATGTCAGTCAAGAGCCCTACCTTTGGGACACCTGCCTGACTTAACTCATCCAATACTAAAACAATTTCCGCATACGGTGTTGCGGCATCGCCACCCACTGCTACGGGTGATGTAGGCGATATAGATAACTCTGCTTTTACCCGTACGATAACATCTTGTAACGACAAACCGCGCTGTACGTCTTCATTGTTAACACTTAGGCCAAGGTTACCGTCAGCATCTATCTCTACAATGATGAAACTTGCGTCGGAGTCACCGGCAATATCAGAAGCAGGTTTCGCAGTAGAAGCTTGCGGTAGCTCCACATCAACGCCCTGAGTAATAAAGGGAGAGGTCACCATAAAAATGATCAAAAGTACCAACATAACGTCAATGTAAGGAACAACATTGATCTCTGCGGTTAGCTTCCTTTTTTAGGTTGATAACCTGCCATGATTATTCCTTGTCACTCATTGCTTGGCGGTGGAGAATACTGTGGAACTCTTCTGAAAAAGTAGCATATGAATGTTCTAATTTAGACACCTTATTGCTTAAGCTGTTGTAGGCCATTACCGCAGGAATCGCAGCGAATAGACCCATCGCTGTTGCAACCAAAGCTTCAGCGATACCCGGCGCTACCATCGCAAGTGTTGCTTGCTTTACCTGACCCAAAGCAATAAAGGCATGCATGATGCCCCATACCGTACCAAACAAACCAATATATGGGCTGATAGAACCCACTGTCGCCAAAAATGGCAAGCTTGTTTCAAGTGATTCAACTTCACGAGAAACCGTCACACGCATCGCTCGACCGGTGCCATCCATCACTGATTCACTTGAAGAACCATAAGTTCTTCTTAAACGAGCAAATTCGGTAAAACCTGAATAAAAAATCTCTCGGCTACCGGATAAGTCATCCTTCTTTACCTTCACTTCTTGGTAAAGCTTAGATAAATCTTGGGTAGACCAAAATTTATCTTCAAATTCAGTCGCGTCTTTTGCTGCAGCTCTCAATGCCTTGCTGCGTTGAATAATCATTGCCCAAGAAGCAATAGACATACCTAATAAAATCAACATCACAACCTTAACGAGTAAGCTTGCCTGTAAAAATAGATCTAAGATTGAAAGTTCAGCGTTCACTCTAATTCAACTCCGCAATTAATGAGCTTGGAATAGCTTGAGGTTTCATTTTTTGACTGTTAACGCATGCTACCTTAACCAAGGCTTTACACAATGCGCGCCCTTCAAGATTGACGATTTCCTGACAAAACACTATTGACGCTTTTTTCAATTCAGACACCGTTGTAACAACCGTTAATTGGTCATCCAACCGAGCACCTTGTAAAAAATCGATATCAATATGGCGAACAACAAAGCCGATATTTTCCTCTAACAGCACCTGTTGAGAGACACCAATATGCCGGAGGAGTTCCGTTCTTGCTCTTTCGAAAAACTTCAGATAGTTGGAATGGTAAACCACACCACCGGCATCAGTATCTTCGTAATAAATAGTAACGGGCCACTTGAATGGAGAAGTTGTCACGTTTTGCACAACCTATTGCTAGTAATAATTAAATTAATTACTAACTATACCCTATCATTATCGCAATAGTATTGGTCTCTCGTATTTTTTTACATAATTGCGGAAAAAATGACGCTATCCGCAAAGAACAGCGTCATTTTGGATATAAATCAAACGAATAGATAGGCAACGGTTAGGTATAAAAGAATGGTTAATGAAATATAAGGAGAGAATAGGACTCTCCATACTACAAACATAGGGGTAAAACCTACGCCAAATATCACACCTGAGCAGATAGCCCATAGAAACAAGGGGCCAATAATTGAATTAAAACCACCAATCGCATTGCTATATAGCGTTGGTTCCCACATTAACAATCCAGCGTGGCCGATTGCCAAAATGAAAGATAAAGCCCTGAATAGGGCCTTATCTATCGGGCGATGTAAATTGGCTATCTGAACAGCCAATTTACTCACTATCTTTATCCATCATTTCTGAATGTTCTAACCAAAGCGCATTAATAATGCCAAAAGCACAGGCAAGTAGAACACCTAAAATCCAAGCGAAATACCACATAATAACGGCTCCTTAATAAAGTGAATTTTTGTTTTCTTCGATGAACTTGTCATCAAGACGACCATACATTTTGTAGTAAGACCAAGCGGTATAACTCAAAATAATAGGTACAAAAATAGCGGCTACGACCGTCATTATCTGAAGTGTTAACTCACTTGATGTTGAATCCCACATCGTAAGGCTATGATTGGGCTCTAAGCTAGAAGGCATAACAATCGGGAACATGCTAAACCCGGCGGTCAGAATAATCCCAGCAGAGGTTAAGCTAGAAGCCAAGAAAGCAAGGCCTCCACTGTTGATGCGTGTAGCTAAAATAACCACAAGTGGCATAACCGTACCAAGTATAGGCGCAGCCCACATTAATGGATATTCAGCATAGTTTGCCATCCAAGCACCCGCTTCACGAACCACTTCTTTGTTCAGTGGGTTTGACGCAGCAAGCGTATCAAGCTGACCTTTTATCACGTAACCATCAATCGATTGTATCCACAAACCAGCGACTACAAATAGAATTGTAATAACAAGCGCACCAATTTGAGTAAGATTACGGGCCCGTTCTCTCACTCCGGCAGTGGTTTTCATTTGTAACCAAGTCGTCCCCATCACCACAAACATGGCAACGCTAATTAAGCCACACAGCAGAGCAAATGGATTAAGCAACCCAAAAAATGAACCGTGATACGTTGGCATCATGAAATCGCTTAACGTAAATGGCACACCTTGTAACAAGTTACCAAACGCTACACCAAAAATTAGCGAAGGCACAAAGCCACTGATACTGATTGCAATGTCCCAATTTTTCTTCCATTTTGGAGAGTCAATCTTGGAACGATAGTCAAGACCAATTGGACGCAACCATAAACCTGCCAATGTTAATATCATGGCAAAATAGAAACCTGAAAACGAAACCGCATATACCGTTGGCCATGCCGCAAATAGTGCACCACCAGCAGTAATTAACCAAACTTGGTTTCCATCCCAATGCGGGGCGATAGAGTTAATCATCACTCTACGTTCGTTATCCGTTTTTCCGATAACAGGTACTAGAGCACAAACACCTAAATCGAACCCATCGGCAATAGCAAAACCAATTAGCAGTACGCCTACTAGTACCCACCAAATCAATCGTAATGCTTCATAATCAAACATTATTTACTCTCCCTTTACGCTTCTACTTGGCGGTTGACTTTGTCTTGAGCAGAGTCGCCGTTTTGTTCAAAGTGGTAACGACCTGTTTTCAAGCTACTTGGGCCTTTACGTGCGAACGTCACCATGAGATAGACTTCTACAATAAGGAATACTGTATAGAGCGCGAGTATTGCAAATAGCGATGCCCATAATTGTCCCATTGTCAGAGCAGACACAGCCACGTCGACAGGTAAAATTTCACCTACTGCCCATGGTTGACGGCCATACTCCGCAACAAACCAACCCATTTCTATCGCTATCCACGGTAGTGGTATACCAAACAGAGCCGCTTTTAAAACCCACTGTTTTTGATTAATTTTCTGGCGGCAGGTTTGAACAAATGCAGCACCAAAAATGAACAGCATTATAAACCCACAAGCAACCATGATTCGGAAAGACCAGAACAGCGGCCAAACCGTAGGAATGGAATCATCTGTCGCTGCTTTGATTTGCTCTTCAGTAGCGTCGGTGACATTGTCGGTATACCGTTTCAGCAACAATCCGTAACCAAGGTCGTCTTTAAGTTCGTCAAAGGCATCCAAGTTTTCTTGAGACTTATCACCAGCGCGTAACTTTTCGAGCAGATCATAGGCTTGCATACCACTACGAATTCGTTCTTCGTGCTCAATTTTCAGATCCGATATTCCGGTCACTTCAGTATCAAAGGAACGCGTAGCGATAATCCCCATGACATAAGGGATCTTAATCGCAAAATCAGTTTGCTGAGTCTCTTGATTTGGCAATCCAAACAAAGTGAATGCTGCGGGCGCTTCTTCGGTATGCCATTCGGCTTCAATAGCGGCCAGTTTCACTCTCTGTACGTCCCCAAGTTCATAGCCTGACTCATCACCTAAAATAATCACAGACAAAATTGAGGCCATACCGAACGAAGCGGCAATGGCAAATGAACGGCGAGCGAAAGCAACATCTCGACCTTTCAACAAGTAATATGAACTAATACCAAGTACGAACATAGCACCTGTGGTATAGCCTGATGCGACGGTGTGAACAAACTTAACTTGTGCAACTGGGTTGAGAACCAATTCAGCAAAGCTCACCATTTCCATACGCATCGATTCAAAGTTGAACTCAGAACCAACTGGATTTTGCATCCAACCGTTAGCAACTAAGATCCAAAGCGCAGAGAAGTTAGAACCTAAAGCAACTAACCAAGTTACCGTTAAGTGTTGGCGTTTAGATAAACGCTCCCAACCAAAGAAAAATAGCCCGACGAAGGTGGATTCTAAGAAAAATGCAACTAAGGCTTCAATGGCGAGTGGCGCACCAAATATGTCGCCTACATAATGAGAATAGTAGGACCAGTTGGTACCAAATTGGAATTCCATGGTAAGGCCAGTAGCCACACCAAGAGCGAAGTTTATACCGAATAACTTACCCCAGAACTTTGTCATGTCCTTATAGATTTGTTTATCGGTCATTACATATAGAGACTCCATTATGGCGAGTAAGAAAGCCATACCTAAAGTCAATGGAACAAAGAGGAAGTGATACATCGCTGTGAAGGCAAACTGCAACCGCGATAGATCAACTATGTCAATCATGTTAGCTCCTTTTGTGTCGGCTGAGTGACACTGATACTTTTTGCATCATGCACATGCACTTTTCTATTAATTAGCATAGCTCGATTAAAAAACGAGCCAAGTTGTTAATATATTGTGCATTTTAAGTTAGAATTTTGTTAAGTAAGCTCTAATATAGCTAGGGCTAATATTAACGGGTAATGGCTTACGATACAAAATATTTCTGAATTGTCTTGGCTTTGATTTGAATCAAAAAGATCTACTGAATATCAATATACGAACCATTAATTGACTTAGATCAATTAATGGTTGTGTTTTAATGCTCTTATGTGAAGAAGAGGGAAGATTGATATAAAAAATAGGAATAATACAAATAGGCATTAGATTTTAATTTATGTGACATATACCCCTTTATGAGTAGAAAAAGCCTATTATGGCAGTCGAACTTATAAAGTGTTGTAAACTGCCAGTATACTGATTGAATTGTTAATTACTTGTTTCGATGCCAAAGTGTAAATAAGCCCTTTCTGTCGCGATTCGACCTCTTGGGGTTCTTTGTAAATAACCTTGTTGGATAAGAAAAGGCTCCAGAACATCTTCTATGGTTTCTTTTTCTTCACCAATAGCGGCCGCTAAGTTATCTAAGCCTACAGGGCCTCCTGAAAACTTCTCCATGATGGCGAGCAAAAGCTTTCTGTCCATGTAGTCAAAACCTTTGTGGTCTACATCAAGCATATTTAATGCTTTATCCGCTACATCAGAGCAGATATGGCCATTGGCTTTCACTTCTGCATAATCTCTTACCCGTCGAAGAAGCCTGTTAGCAATACGAGGGGTTCCGCGCGCTCTTCTAGCGACCTCCAAAGCGCCCTCTTCTTCCATAGAAAGATTAAGGCAACTAGCACTACGTTGAACAATGAACTGTAAGTCAGGGATATTGTAATACTCCAACCTTTGAACGATACCAAATCGGTCTCTCAGAGGAGAAGTCAATGAGCCTGCTCTTGTCGTCGCACCGATAAGCGTGAAAGGAGGAAGGTCTATTTTAATCGATCGCGCCGCAGGGCCTTCTCCTATCATGATGTCGAGTTGGTAATCTTCCATTGCTGGGTAGAGTATTTCTTCCACCATTGGGCTAAGACGATGGATTTCATCAATAAAAAGAACATCGTTTTCTTCTAAATTGGTTAGAAGTGCAGCCAGATCACCGGCTTTTTCAAGTACCGGACCCGAAGTAGTACGAATATTTACTTCCATTTCATTCGCGACAATATTTGCTAATGTCGTTTTACCTAAACCCGGAGGGCCGAAGATTAATAGATGATCCAAAGGCTCATTACGCTGTTGTGCTGCTGTAATGAAGATTTCCATCTGATCACGTACGTGATCTTGCCCACGATAATCGGCAAGTTTTTTAGGCCGTATCGCACGGTCAATGACTTCTTCATCTTTAAAAACCGGACTATCCGGTGCTATCAAGCGATCAGCTTCGATCATCGATTATTCTCTTATTCATTCGGCTGTGGTCGCCACCACAACGAGGACTATAGTGAACGTAGGTTCTAAGTATCTCAATCACACCATGGATTTCAAGGCTTCTCTAATTACAGCTTCACTTGTCATGTCGGCTTTTACTACTTGAGAGACCACTTTTGATGCTTGTTGCGGTTTATAACCAAGGGCGATTAGTGCACTAATAGCTTCATCTTCAGCACTTTGTTTCGTGTTTTCGTATGGTTGACTATCCATTGGCGCGGCATCCGTTGCTGGAGTAAACAGATCACCAGCCCCCCACCCTTTAAGGCGATCTTTCATCTCAACCACTAAACGCTCTGCTGTTTTCTTACCTACGCCTGGTAGTTTGACAAGTGTAGATATATCTTCACGTTCTACACAAGAAACAAATTGAGCCGCAGTCATACCGGATAATATCGCCAAGCCAAGTTTAGGCCCAACCCCATTGGCTTTAATGACTTCTCGGAAAAGCGCTCTCTCTTTTACCGAATTAAAACCATATAAAAGTTGAGCGTCTTCTCTAACGATGAAGTGGGTATATACAATAGCTTCTGTACCAATTTCAGGTAACTCATAAAAACAGCTCATCGGCATTTGGACTTCATAGCCAATACCGCTTACTTCGATAAGTAATTCAGGTGGTTGTTTTTCAATCAAAATTCCACGAAGGCGTCCAATCACAGAGTATATCCTTTGAAACAGTTAATATGTCGGGATAATAATATATTACTGGATGAATAACCAGTGCTTCATTTATAGTTCACCGCCACAAGCCACTCTCTATAGCCCGTGCAGCTCGGCTAGTACCCAAACCTCACGTCATTCATGTGTAAACGGGGATCTGGGTGAATTGTTTCAATCCCACGCTGGAAAGTGGGAACGACAGAGCGCTAAAACGATCAGCATTATTTATCGATAACGGCCTTTTTTAGCGCTTTTGGCCTGACCCGCCAATGCGACTAGGGTTTTATTTGTATTCGCGTGGCAGATTGCAACACCAAGTGCATCTGCTGCATCGGCTTGAGGCTTTGCAGGTAACTTGAGCATACTTTTGACCATATGTTGAACCTGTGTTTTGTCTGCCCCACCCGTCCCGACAACCGCTTGTTTAATTGATCGTGCTGAATATTCAAAAACAGGTAAATCGGCGTTAACAGCCGCAACAATAGCTGCCCCTCTCGCTTGCCCGAGTTTTAGTGCCGAATCGGCATTTTTTGACATGAAAACTTGTTCAATGGCGAAAACATCGGGTTGAAATTGGGTAATTATTTCAGTAACCCCTGCGTATATCTGCTTCAGTCTTCCCGGTAGTTCAGACTCTGACATACGGATACAACCACTTCCTAAATAATATAGGTGGCGGCCTTCTTGTCGTATCACGCCATATCCTGTCACCCTAGAACCGGGATCAATACCAAGAATTATCATTTATTGCCTAAGTCGTTTAATTTTGAGAGATGCTAACCGATTTACGTTAGTAAAAGCCAGTAACTATATTGGTATAAAGGTCATTGAGGCAAAGCTTTGAACCACTTTGTTGATTGTTCTATTCGTACTATCCGAAACAAGTATAGCCATCATATCCTGGACAATAATCATCTGACCTAATACTCTTTCATAGCTATAGTTAGGGATACCGTTTTCGTCTATACCATTAGTGAATAGCAACGGCTCCCCGTTATCGTAGGTACGGTTGTTAAGCTGCCACGTTATGGTTTCTAGATTTCTCGCACTGTCATATAGTTTTTGCTGACTGATTTCATCCAGTAAGTAGTACTCTAGTTGGTTATTATATGACGCACTTAGCATGCCGGTAATACCTGCCATCAAGGCAAACACTCTATCTCCTTTAAACTCTTTCGAAAAAGCAAGGGGAAGGGCTTCTACACCATCTAAATGGCCTAATTCCAAAAAACCGTTTATCGGGCGATCTACGGTCATCAATTGAGAAAGACGGGCGTCTATTGTCATTCCAGAGTTTTTCTTCAATTCTCTAGGGTTTCTTTTATAAAGTTTAACAATGAGTCGTCGGGTGAGCTTTCGTATCTGTTCTATATGAATATCGGTAACGAGGTCGATATCCGATTTAGCGAGGTTTTTGATATCAAAGGGGCGACCATCCTTTCCCGCGCATGCTGAAAGTGTAAAGATTAAAAACGCTAACAATATAAAACGCATTCACTCACTATTCCTTTAGATGATGAAATTACATTCTATTCAGGCATTTTATAAAACGAAAGAAATTAAAATCGTTTCTGTTAGTTTGGATTAAAAAAGCTAGGGAAGACCCTAGCTTTTCAATCAATTAGCGTAAACCAAAACAACTTATGACAGGTAGTTAAGGATTATGCTTCTTTGTCTTCCGCTTTTTTCACTGCAATCGCTAATTCTTCAAGAGAGGCAGGGTTAGCGAGACTTGGCGCGTCCGTTAACAAACAGGCCGCTGCCGTTGTTTTCGGGAATGCAATAACATCACGAATATTTTCTGTACCACATAAAAGCATTGCCAGACGGTCTAAACCGAATGCCAAGCCTGCATGTGGCGGCGTACCATATTTCAACGCTTCAAGTAAGAAACCAAACTTCAATTGTTGCTCTTTTTCTTCGATACCTAAAATCTCAAATACCGTCTCTTGCATTTCAGCGTTATGGATACGAACAGAACCACCACCAACTTCATAGCCGTTGATAACCATATCGTACGCATTAGAATTTGCGGCTGCTGGGTTCTCTTTAAGCTCTTTTGCTGTAACACCTAATGGCGAAGTGAATGGGTGGTGCATTGCATGCAAGTTACCTTCACCATCTTCTTCAAACATTGGGAAATCAACAACCCATAACGGTGTCCAAGCTTTCGTATCGCTTAACTCTAAATCGTTGCCCACTTTTAAACGCAGAGCACCAAGAGCTTCTGATACCACATTTGCTTTGTCTGCACCGAATAGGATGATATCGCCAGAATCAGCACCTGTGCGCTCAAGAATACCGCTGATAACGTCTTCCGAAAGGAATTTCGCAACTGGAGACTGAATACCTTCAAGCCCAGCGGCTTTATCATTCACTTTCATCCATGCCAAACCTTTTGCACCGTAGATACTGACAAACTTACCGTATTCGTCAATTTGCTTACGACTAAGTTTTGCTCCACCCGGAACACAAAGAACAGCGACTCTACCTTTCTCATCATTGGCAGGGCCAGAGAATACTTTAAATTCAACATCTTTCACTAAGTCTGCGACATCAACCAACTCTAACGGGTTACGTAGATCCGGTTTATCTGAACCAAAGCGACGAATCGCTTCTGCAAAGCTCATTACAGGAAACTCACCAAGATCAACGTTAAGCAACTCAAGCCACATTTCTCGAATCATCTTTTCTGTCACTTCACGTACTTGGTCCGCTGTCATGAAAGATGTTTCGATATCTATTTGAGTAAACTCTGGTTGACGATCAGCACGTAAGTCTTCATCACGGAAACATTTTACGATCTGATAATAGCGGTCAAAACCAGACATCATCAAAAGCTGTTTGAATAGCTGAGGTGACTGCGGTAACGCGTAAAAACTGCCTTTATGCACACGGCTTGGAACCAAATAGTCTCTCGCACCCTCTGGTGTTGCTTTCGTAAGAACAGGTGTTTCGATATCAAGGAAGTCATTGCTGTCTAAGAAACGACGAACAAAGCTTGATGCCTTTGCACGTAATTTAATATTGTTACTCATTTCTGAACGGCGCAAATCAAGATAGCGGTATTTAAGGCGCTGCTCTTCGGAGTTATTCTGTTTAGAATCAAGTGGTAGCGCATCAGAGCGGTTGATTATCTCTAGTGCTGTGGCAAGTACTTCTACCTCGCCTGTCGCCATATCTTTGTTAATTTGGCTATCTGGACGAGCACGAACCTCGCCTGTAAACTTGATACAAAACTCGTTTCTTAGTTGGTTAGCAACTTCAAATACGTCTTTCATATCTGGGTCGACTACTACCTGAACAATCCCTTCACGATCTCGCATATCAACAAAGATAAGACCGCCTAAATCGCGGCGACGGTTAACCCATCCGCAAAGTTCTACAGTTTGTCCCACTAGGGACTTGTTCAGTTGACCACAATACTGGGTACGCATAATGAAATTCCCAAACTCTTAATTAGTTATTAAATTTTTGACAGCTCATGCTGTCAGTTCAAACCCACATTTATACCTGCAAAGCGCTTGAAAATCGACCTTTGTAGGGACTTTTTCTTGCAATTGACACTTAGTTAGAACCAACAGACGATAAAAACAGCAATTTTGGAGAGCTAAAGCCTTTTGAGACCAATAATAATGAATGGTGACACCACTGCTTTTTTCTCTTAAAATACGCCCCCCAGTTTTGTAGGTCTATTAGCAGGCAGATATGAGCAATAAAGATAATATCTTCTCATCTCCTATCGATAATATCGGTAACTTTAGTTTTGATGAAAATGTCGTTGAAGTTTTTCCTGATATGATTCAACGATCGGTACCAGGCTACAGCAATATAGTGTCTGCCATTGGTATGCTTGCAGAGCGCTTCGTAAAGCCAAATAGCGTTATATACGACCTAGGCTGTTCACTTGGCGCTTCTACGCTATCTATTCGAAGAAATATTCAGCAAGAAGGCTGTAAGATTATCTCGGTAGACAATTCAAAAGCAATGGTTGAGCGATGCAAATTACACGTGAATGCCTATCGTTCTGATACACCTGTTGAAGTGCTTGAAGCCGATATACGAGATATAGCGATAAAAGACGCTAGCATGGTTGTTTTAAACTTTACTTTGCAATTTCTATCTCCGGATGATCGCCAAAACCTTCTAGAGAAAATCTATGCTGGCTTGCGTCCTGGTGGAATCTTGATACTCTCCGAAAAGTATGTGTTTGAAGACCAAAATGCCAACGATTTGCTCATAGATTTACATCACGACTTTAAGAGAGCGAATGGCTACAGCGAGCTAGAGGTCAGTCAAAAACGCAGTGCCATTGAGAATGTGTTGATTCCAGACTCAATACCAAAGCATAAAGAAAGACTACAGCAAATCGGATTTTCAACTGTGGAAGTCTGGTTCCAATGCTTCAATTTTGGGTCTATGTTTGCCATCAAGTAATTTGAAGACGTCAGCCTAAACTTAATTCATCCATTATAAGATCACTCAAACCATGTTCAATTTTGCTAATTTTTACAAACTTATTGCCCAAGATGCGGATTTACAACCTTGGCTAAATATTCTTCCACAGCAGTTAACTGACTGGCAAAATGCGGAACATGGCGATTTTGAGCGCTGGCTTAAGGCTCTAAAGAAAATCCCTGAAGGAACACCTGACAATATCGACCTAAAGACCTCTGTTTCTTTATCTAATGAACAGCCAATTTCCGATGGTGAAAGAAAGAAGCTAGACAACTTATTGCGCACTTTTCACCCTTGGCGAAAAGGCCCTTACACGGCTCATAATATTCATATAGATACCGAGTGGCGTTCAGATTGGAAATGGGATCGCGTGTTGCCACATATTTCTCCTCTTAAACATCGCTCAGTGTTAGATGTCGGATGTGGTAATGGGTATCATATGTGGCGCATGCTAGGTGAAGGAGCGCGCTTATGTGTTGGTGTTGACCCCTCTCATCTATTTCTAGTCCAATTTGAAGCGATAAGAAAATTAATGGGCAACGACCAACGTGTTCATTTACTTCCACTGGGCATCGAACAGTTACCGGAACTTAAAGCATTCGACACGGTATTTAGCATGGGCGTGTTGTACCACCGCCGATCACCTCTTGATCATATTCTTCAATTAAAAAATCAACTTGTCGCTGGTGGTGAGCTAGTTCTAGAAACGTTGGTTATTGATGGTGACGAGAATGCCGTTTTAGTACCAACAGACCGTTATGCTCAAATGCGTAATGTCTATTTCTTCCCGTCTGCGAAGGCACTCAAAAAGTGGTTAGAAAAATGTGGTTTCGAAGATGTTCGCATCGTAGATGAGAATGTCACTACAACAGGTGAACAAAGAACAACAGATTGGATGAAGCACAACTCTTTACCGGATTATTTGGACCCAAAAGACCCAACGAAAACGGTTGAAGGTTATCCTGCGCCTAGACGAGCCATTTTAATCGCCAAAAACGCCACACAGTCATAACGACCATCTATTAATCCTGCGTGACAATAAATGCTAACCAAATACTGACATAAGGGTGCTTCTCGCACCCTTTTATGTGGGCTAAAATCCGCCGCGTCTCTATATATTATCCTACTGAAATAAAGGTAAAAAATGTTGAAATTGGCTTTTTCTCTCATCGCAATAAGCTTACTCGCAGGATGTGCGTCTACAAGCAGCGAAAAGCAGAACCAAGAAACGCTTAATGCAATAAAAGAATCGGAATCAAAAATTGCCAATGAAATCGAAACAATCAAACTCGGCCTCAGCAATCAGTCTGATTATATTGCCAGCTTAGAATCGGAAGTGCTTGGTTTACAGAATAAAATTACTAAGCTTGCCCCACAGAAACAGATAAGTACAAGCGTAACGGAAGTTTCATCAGAGGAAAAATATCACGAGACTCAGGCCAGCAATCAAGAAAACCCACCTTATGATCACCTCGTCATTCTTGGTGCTATTGAGAATGTTCAACTAGAAAATATCGAACAACCCTACAGCGCTCGTATTGATACGGGGTCGACTACCTCATCAATTAATGCCGTTGATATTGAAGAATTTGAGCGTGATGGTAAGAAGTGGGTTAGATTTAACCTAAATGAACCAGATGCTGAGAATGCTGGCAAAATATGGATAGAAGCTCCTGTTGTTAGATTTGCCAATATTCGCCAGTCAAATTCAGACACCTTAGAAAAGCGCGCAGTGATCGAATTATGGGTAAAAATAGGGGAAATTCATGAAAAATCTCAATTTACGCTGGCGAATCGTTCGCAAATGAGCCACCCTGTTTTACTGGGAAGAGAGTTTATTCAAGATATTGCGTTAGTTGATGTTAGTAAAACGTTTCTTCTCTCAAAACCAAGAAAAAACATCTAAAATTTAGGGACAATTATGACGTCAAGAATACCTTTTTATTTCCTTATTGGATTGCTCGTTATTGCTGGTATTTGGCTAAATGTTATGCGCCATGAAAATTACGGCGTACCGTGGACTCCGGGAGAAAAACGCCAAGTATGGGATATTGAAGCTCGCATCGAATTCAGTGGTATCGGTGAGCCATCTAAAGTTTCTCTAGCTGCACCCAACACGCAACCTGGCTATACGCTCATCGATGAGTCAGCCTCATCACCTGGTTACGGCATCGCATACGTTCATTCAGATTCGGGTAGACGAGCAGAATGGTCTATTCGTCACGCTGACGGACCACAGACCATTTACTATAAAACTCAATTTCTTGCCGATGACCAAGCTAAAATAGACCCAATACCGCCCTCTAAAGACCCAATATTGAAGCCTACTTTTGATGGACCACAAGAAGCGGCCGTCAAATCCATTATTGGACAAGCGACTCAACGTAGCGCCGACAACATTACCTTTACGAGAGAAGTACTCAAAGGCCTCAATGACAGCGATAGCCAAAGTGCTGCGCTACTATTAGACCAGTCAAGTAAAGCAAAGGTGGTTTCGAAACTACTTTCTTACGCTGACGTTCACAACAAAACGGTGGGGGTTGTTTATCTAGAAGATGGGCGTCGCCGTCAAAATATCAATAAAATGGTTCAGGTGTGGGACGGTCAAAATTGGGTTTTATTTGACCCAGAGTCCGGCACGCAAGGCAGAGCTGAAGATGTCCTTATTTGGGACGAATCCAATGTTTCGCTGCTTGATGTTGTTGGTGGTAAAAACAGCCAAGTACACTTCTCGATGATTGCGCAAGATATCTCACCAAAAGCAGCAACAGAAAGTAAAGTGAACGCCGACAACCTGCTCAACTTCTCAATTCATAGCCTCCCATTAGAAGAACAGGCTATGTTTAAAACCATCATGCTTATCCCAATTGGTGCGTTAATTGTCGTATTTTTAAGGGTCATTATTGGTCTTAAGACATCGGGCACGTTTATGCCTGTTTTGATTGCGGTAGCATTTGTCCAGACACAACTGGTAACCGGTATCGTCGGATTCTTGCTCATTGTGGGTACAGGTCTAATTATTCGCAGTTACTTATCCAAACTCAACCTGCTACTGGTAGCACGGATATCTGCGGTAATTATCACCGTAATATTAATTATTTCTGTCTTTACCGTTGTGGCTTTCCGAATCGGTCTTACCGAAGGACTGAGCATTACTTTCTTCCCTATGATCATCCTTTCTTGGACTATCGAACGCATGTCGATTCTTTGGGAAGAAGAAGGCCCTAAAGAGGTATTCTTTCAAGGTGGAGGCTCATTGCTCACGTCGATTATCGTTTATCTGGCGATGACGAATAGCTACATACAGCACATGACTTTTAATTTTATTGGCGTACAACTACTTATCCTTGCCGCTATTTTAGCACTTGGTAATTATACCGGTTATCGCCTAACGGAATTGCGTCGCTTTAAGCCATTGACGGAGGACTAGCCTATGTTTGGAAGCTTCACCTCCCCTTTTAAGCTAAAAGATAAAGGCATCATGGGAATGAACACCAGGAACCACAGTTATATTGGAAGATATAACGACCGTTCTAAATACCCTTTAGTTGATGATAAATTAAAAACCAAAATCATTGCCGAGCAGGCTGGTGCAACGACACCAGCATTAATCGGGGTCATACGACAACAAGCCGAAGTAAAACGCGTTCACGCTATGGTAAAAGAGTGGCCAGGATTCGTGATTAAGCCGGCGCAAGGCAGTGGTGGTAAAGGCATACTCGTTGTTATTTCTCACAAAGATGGGGTTTACACTAAGCCTTCAGGGGCAACCTGTAACGAACAAGACGTAGAAAGACACATAAGTAATACGTTGGCTGGCCTCTTTTCATTAGGTGGCAAAAATGATGTAGCGGTTGTAGAAAACTTAATTAAGTTCGATGATTGCTTTGAGGGCTTTAGTTATGAAGGTGTGCCAGATGTGCGCATCATCGTTTTCAAGGGCTACCCGGTAATGGCTATGATGCGCTTATCAACATCAGCTTCTGATGGTAAAGCTAATTTACACCAAGGTGCCGTAGGCGTTGGTATTGATATCGCGACAGGCAAAGCTGTTCGAGCAGTACAATATGACCAACCTATTAAACTTCACCCTGATACCGATAAAGAACTCCACACACTACAAGTTCCTCATTGGGAAAAACTGCTCGTTTTAGCATCAAGTGCTTGGGAGATGACGGGCTTAGGTTATATGGGTACCGACATGGTGCTTGATAGAGAAGAAGGTCCAATGGTGCTCGAGCTCAATGCTCGCCCTGGATTAGCGATTCAGATAGCCAACGGTGCAGGTTTATTACCACGGCTCAGACACATAGAGAGTCTAGGTATGCCAGCAGAATACCCTAAACCTCTAGAAAGAGTCGCTTATGCTGCGAAACAATTTGGTGTGAGTTAGTTCTTTATTTTTCTTACTCTAACCATACCAATAGTGACTAACGGGCCAGATGAAATGTGTTCGATGGAGCGAACATCAAAGGGTAAGAATGCCCTTTGTTAAGCGTATATAGTAATAAAGGGTTAACCCGACTTTCGTTGGTTAACCCTTTATTATTTTGCTCAACGTTTAACTTAAATTATTTACCTAACGCTTCTTTATAGTGCAATCGACACATTGATACGTATTTGTCATTGCCACCAATCGCAACCTGATCACCTTCTGCAATAGGGTTTCCACTTTCGTCGGTACGAATAACCATATTAGCTTTTCGACCGCAATGACAGATCGTTTTCAGCTCGACCAACTTATCTGCCCATGAAAGCAGATACTTGCTCCCTTCGAAAAGTTCGCCTTGGAAATCGGTACGCAAACCATAACAAAGCGCAGGGATATTAAGCTTATCAACCACTTCCGTTAGTTGATATACCTGTTCTTTCGTCAGAAACTGACATTCATCCACTAGAATGCAATGCAGCTTTTTTTCACTGTTTAGCTTTTCAATTTCTGCATACATGTTTGAATCGTTGCGAAATAAATGAGCATCAGATTGTAAACCAATCCTTGAGCTAACCTTACCTACACCATAACGATCGTCCAGAGCCGCCGTAAAAATCACGGGATTCATGCCACGTTCTTGATAGTTGAAGGAAGATTGTAGAAGTGTCGTCGACTTACCCGCATTCATTGACGAGTAATAAAAATACATCTGAGCCATGATTGATTCTCGGTTCTGGTTCTCGGTTCATCAAACTGAATATTGGCCGTTACTCTACTAACACGCGAACCGAGAAAACGCGTTACGAGTAACCGCCTATATTAATCTTTAAGTTAGGCCTAACCTTTTCGCCACGTTGTACCTTCAGGACCATCTTCTAAAACAATGCCTAATTCCGCCAATTTGTCCCGTGCAAGATCGGCGTTCGCCCAATCTTTAGACGCTCGAGAATCGTTACGTAGCTTAATAAGCGCTTCTATTTCAGCAACTTCATCATCATCTCCTGAAGTGCCTTTCAAAAAGGCCTCAGGATCTTGATGGAGGATACCGATAACATCCGCTAACTCACGCATCAGTGCACCAAGTTTAGAAGCCAGTTGAATATCTTCTGCCTTAACTCTGTTTACTTCTCGTGCCATATCAAAAAGCACCGAGTAAGCTTCAGGCGTATTAAAATCATCATTCATTGCATTAGAAAAACGACTTACATACTCATCATTGGATGCTGGTTCTGCATCAATATCGAGCCCTCGCAAGGCCGTATATAGACGCTCTAAGGCGGAACGGGCTTGATTAAGGTTCTCTTCACTGTAGTTCAATTGGCTACGATAATGTCCAGACATCAGGAAGTAACGGACCGTTTCAGCATCATAATGACTTAGTACATCGCGAATGGTAAAAAAGTTACCCAATGATTTAGACATTTTTTCTTTGTCTATCATCACCATACCACTATGCATCCACGTATTTACGTACTGGGTATCGTGAGCACAGCAAGATTGAGCAATCTCATTCTCATGATGTGGGAATTGCAGATCAGAACCGCCGCCATGAATATCGAAATGATTACCTAAAATAGCCGAGTTCATGGCTGAACATTCGATATGCCAACCAGGTCGACCGTTACCCCAAGGTGACTCCCAAATAGGTTCACCGGGTTTAGACATCTTCCACAACACAAAATCCAAAGGGCTACGTTTCGCACTTTCAATATCTACTCGCGCACCCGCTTGTAATTGATCTAGATCTTGCTTGGATAACTTGCCATATTCATTGAATTTTTTAACTTCAAACATAACATCACCGTTATCGGCAACGTACGCGAAACCACGTTCAATTAACTTCTCGACAAGATCGATAATCTCTTGGATATAATGTGTCGCTCTTGGCTCCACATCTGGACGTTTCATATTTAATGCGTCGAAATCTTGATACATGTCTTGGATCAGACGCTCTGTCAGAGATTCGCAACTCTCACCATTTTCGGCTGCTCGTTTAATAATTTTATCGTCAATATCGGTAATATTACGCACAAAATTAAGATCATAGCCAAGAAAACGCAGATAACGCGAAATGACATCAAAAGAGACAAATGTACGACCGTGACCGATATGACAGAGATCATAAATGGTTACCCCACACACATACATGCCAATTTTACCGGCAGTGATTGGTTTAAATTCCTCTTTTGTACGTGTGAGTGTGTTATATATTTTTAACATGATCTCTATCTGGTCTTATTGAAATTAAATAGGCGGTGAGTATATCAATTCCAGTTTGAATAGGTAACCGTTTTTGTCTCAGTTGTTTAGCATCGAACCATGACGCTTTATAAATACTAGAGTCACCCCCAAAGCTCTGCTCAAGAAGCCATCAAGTAGAACAAAATGAAGCATATTTGCTTGTTTGCTGTGTTAAGCTAGAATCCATACTTCAGAACAAAACAATGAAAAGGTAAAAATCATGATCATCCTTCACACTAATTTTGGTGATATCAAAGTTCAGCTTAACGAAGAAAAAGCACCAGAAACTAGCGCGAATTTCCTTCAATATTGTCGTGACGGTTTTTACGACAACACTCTTTTCCACCGTGTTATCGATGGCTTCATGATCCAAGGCGGCGGTATGACGTCTGGCTTGAAAGAGAAAACAACCCGTGCGTCAATTAAAAACGAAGCGAACAATGGGCTAAGCAATAGCGTTGGTACATTAGCGATGGCACGTACAATGGAACCGCACTCAGCAAGCTCTCAGTTTTTCATCAACGTAAACAACAACACGTTTTTAGATTTTAAATCTGAAAGCATGGACGGTTGGGGTTACTGTGTATTTGCAGAAGTTGTTGAAGGCATGGACATTGTTAACAAAATTAAAGCAGTAAGCACAGGTTCTATGGGTATGCATCAAGATGTACCACTAGAAGAAGTACTGATTACTGGAACAACAATCGAAGAGTAAAAAGATGGGGAGTTACGACTCCCCTATTATTATGCCCACTTTATTTATATCAGATTTACACCTCACCCCTTCTCGACCCGATATTACAGAAAGCTTTACAAAATTCATGGATACGCAAGCAGTAAAAGCTGACGCCCTGTATGTTTTGGGGGATCTTTTTGAGTTTTGGATTGGCGATGACGATGATAGCGACTTTAGTATTGCCATAAAAAATCAATTTAAGGCATTGGTTGAATCCGGCGTCCCTTGCTTTTTTATACAGGGTAATCGCGACTTTTTGGTCGGTAAACGCTTTGAAAAAGAGACAGGTATGACTCTACTCGATGAAGTATGTGTCATAGACCTTTATGGAGAGCAGGCGGTGATTCTTCATGGCGACACTCTATGTACCGATGATATCAAGTATCAAGCCTACCGAGAAAAAGTACACCAACCTTGGCTGCAATGGATTTATAATCGTCTACCGTTCTCGCTTAAAAAGAAAATAGTCTCTAAGGTTCAATCCGATATTGGCGAAGAAAAAAAGAGAAGTCGCTAGACATCATGGATGTAAATCAAGAAACCGTTGAAAGGGTTCTCGCAAAACATAATACAAGTCTCATGATTCACGGCCATACACATCGACCAAATGTACATAAATTCTCTGTTAAAGGGACGGAATGTACTCGAATAGTGCTAGGTGATTGGTACGAACAGTGCTCCATCTTAAGCTACAGTAAAGGTTCATATTCGCTAGAAAATCGCGCGTATGATAACTAATTAACAGTTTGGTCATAAAAGATCCGCTAATTTAGGTGACAATGATGCTTTTTTTCATAAAGCATCATAATATTTAATGACATAACAATAATACGAGCAAATAAACCCGATAAATGAAATACTCATACGTGGCCCGTCAACCAATACTTGATACTGAAAAAAATACCGTCGCCTATGAGCTTCTTTTTAGGGACGGTCCTAAAAATACCTTTCCTGAAATCGAACCAGAAAAAGCAACCAATAGGCTATTATCCGATCAATTTTTAGGTAGTGAATACCGTGCCATTGGTGACAAGCTAGGGTTCGTTAATTTTCCTTACCAAAGCTTAATTAATCAAATACCGACACTTTTTCCCAAAGAAAAAATCGTCATCGAAATATTAGAAGACTGTGAACCTAGCGACGAACTGCTCAAGGCAATTATTACCCTTAAAAATAAAGGATATAAGATTGCACTAGATGACTTTGTCCCTAGTCCAGCTTGGAAGCGATTCCTTCCTTATGTTCAGATTATTAAGTTTGACATTCAAATTGTTCCTATCAGTAAAGCGAAAAGGTTTATCGAGCGTTTAAAAGGCTCAAAAATAGAATTTCTTGCCGAAAAGGTCGAGACATACGACGAATATCAAGATGCTATTGCTGCGGGTTTTGTTTATTTTCAAGGTTACTTCTTTAGTAAACCAGAAATGATCCAACAAAAATCGATAGAACCTTCTTTCCTTACTGTTGTTCAACTTTGTAAAGCCATAGCTACAAAAGAAGTCGACTACTCTGAAGTAGAACGCATAGTCGCAGCGGATGTCACTCTCTCATACAAACTGCTACGATATGTCAATTCTTCCGCACTTCTCTCTTCGAAAATTCAATCCTTTCATCAAGCACTTGCTTACTTAGGTGAAGATAAACTAAGGAAGTTTGTTTCTCTTGTTGCTATCGCTTCAACTGAATTAGCTAAGCCCGAGTCACTTTATAACTTGTCAATTCAACGGGCAAGATACTGTGAACTTTTAACTGGCTGTGCCGCTAAAAAAACCTATCCAGTCAGGCCTTTTTAACCGGTATATTTTCTTTACTCGATTCCTTATTAGATCAGTCTCTTGAGGCTATCGTTGATTCAATACCTATCGACGATGCTATTAAAAAAGCACTGTTAGCACAAGAAGGTGATCTAGGGGATATTCTTAAGCTTGCCGTTGCATACGAACGTGCCGATTGGGATGCAGTAAACGAATTAAGCCAACAACTGAAAATCGATAAACAGTGCTTAGGCGATTGTTATGAAAAATCCGTTGAATGGACAGAAGAGCTCTTTAGTGGGCCAACGTAAACATGAAATTTTTGCCACTAGATTGGCAGATCATATTAAACCCCACCATTCTTAAAATGATGGCTGTGTTAAAGGAGTAAACATGTCTCACTGCCCTTGCGGAAGCGCTAAGGCCTATACCGAATGCTGCCAACCAATACACCAAAACCACGCACTAGCTATTTTACCCGAACAGCTAATGCGCGCCAGATATTGCGCCCACGTCCTTAAACTTATCGACTTTGTCATAAAAACTTATCACCCAAGTTGCGATGCAGAAAGCCAAAGAGACGGCATAACGGAGTCGGTAAATATGGGTTGGCAAAGACTAGAAGTGGTTGATGCTCCGCTACCAATAGGTGATACCGGTTTTGTCGAATTTAAAGCTTATCTCGTCGAACAAGGTACAGAACAGTGCATGCACGAACGCTCACGCTTTATCAAAGAACACGATTTTTGGTACTATATTGATGGTGAATTTCCAGCAGAACAGGCGAAAAAAACCGGACGAAATGACCCTTGTGGTTGTGGGAGTGGCAAAAAATTCAAAAAGTGCTGTGGATAAAACAAAAAAGGTGCGTAGAAATAAATCTACGCACCGATACGCTTAGCAATGGCCATTAGAGTTAGACGTTCTATAAACTATTTATGTCGCTCTTTAAGCTTATTCACAACATCATTCATAGATAACCCTTGGTCTTGTAAAAGCACCAACAAGTGATAAATAAGATCAGCGGATTCACATACTAACTCCGCCTTGTCACCCGACGTTGCCGCAAGCGCGACTTCAACGCCTTCTTCACCGACTTTCTGCGATATACGCTTGGTACCACGGGCGTATAGGCTGGCAGTATAAGAGGAATCAGGATCGGCATCTTTGCGAGCAGCCAATAAAGATTCAAGTTGATGAAGCCACACCATTTGCGAAGCTTCTGCATTATCTGCATCAAAACAAGTTGTGGTTCCAGTATGGCAAGTCGGCCCAATAGGATTGACCAAAACAAGCAAAGTATCGTTATCACAATCTAAAGAAATATTTTTAAGTTGTAGCACGTTACCCGATGTTTCACCTTTCGTCCAAAGACGAGACTTTGTACGAGAGAAAAAAGTCACTTGTTCAGTTTCTAGTGTTTTTTCTAACGCTTCTGGGTTCATATATCCCATCATGAGCACTTGGCTAGACTGAAAGTCTTGTACGATCGCTGGTACTAGTCCATCTACCTTGTCCCAATCAATTCTATCAACCAAACTACCGATTTTAGTCTCTACTGAGCTACTCATAAACGTATCTCCACGCCTTCTTTTTTCAAATATGTTTTTAGTTCACCAATATTGATGACTTGTTTGTGGAAAACGGAAGCAGCAAGCGCTCCATCTACGTTGGTCTTCTTGTAAGCCTCAGCAAAATGTTCCATTGCACCAGCACCACCAGAAGCAATCAGTGGAACATGGCACACTTCTCGAACCATATTAAGCTGTTCGATATCGTAACCGTTGCGAACCCCATCTTGGTTCATCATGTTCAATACTATTTCGCCAGCACCACGCTTTTGAACCTCTTTAACCCAGTCTCGCGTTTCCCATTTAGTGGCTTTGGTACGCTCTTCATCACCGGTAAATTGGTACACTTGGTACTTACCGGTTTCCGCGTCAAAATAAGAGTCAATACCCACAACAATACACTGAACACCAAATTTATCGGCAAGATCAGTAATCAGCTCTGGGTTAGCAAGTGCTGGTGAATTGATCGACACTTTATCTGCTCCGAACTCAAGGATACGAGAAGCGTCTTCGGCAGACTTAATGCCACCTGCAACGCAAAAAGGTATATCAATAACTTCGGCAACGCGGGCTACCCAGCTTTTATCGACAACGCGACCATCAGATGATGCGGTAATATCGTAAAAAACCAGTTCGTCAGCGCCCTCTTCAGCGTATCGCTGAGCGAGAGGAACGATATCGCCAATTATCTCATGATTGCGAAATTGAACACCTTTAACCACTTGTCCATCACGGACATCCAAACAAGGAATTATTCGCTTAGCCAGCATTGGAAAGCCTCCTCTGCGGTAAATTTACCATCTAACAGTGCACGACCAACAATAACACCGGCAACACCAGTCCCCTTAAGGGCTTCGATATCAGCTAGGCTGCCAATGCCCCCCGAGGACTGGAATTGAACCTGTGGATATAACTTACAAAGGTCAACATACAACTCAACGTTAGACCCCGCTAGCGTACCGTCGCGCGAGATATCCGTACAAAGTACATGTTGTAAGCCTACCGTCAGATAATCGTCTATCAAAGCTTCAATGGTGACACCTGAATCTTCTTGCCATCCAGAAATAGCCACTTTGCGCGTGCCGGCTTGATCGATATTAATATCTAATGCGAGAACAATTTTCTCAGCACCGTATTTTTCCATCCATCCTTTCACCATTTCTGGTTGTTTAACGGCCGTAGAGCCGACAACAACACGCTGCGCACCGGCATCTAGTAGCCCAACCACATCTTCTTCAGTTCTAACACCACCGCCAATTTGCACGTTAGCAGGCGTGCTAGCAATTAAAGTCGCAATTAAATCGAGCTGACGAGCATGAATATCTTTAGCCCCAGTAAGGTCTACAAGGTGCAACCAGTTTGCACCGGCTTGATGGTAAAGATTGAACTGTTCTGCAGGGTCCACTTTATATTCAGTAACCTGACCATAGTCTCCTTGGAATAAGCGAACGACTTGGCCTTCAATTAAATCTAGTGCGGGAATAATCACAACAAAATCCTTTTTCCTATCATTCATTTTTACAACAAGCTTTAAACGGTTCTAAAAACAAATTCTAAGCATTCTAAAAATAACAATTTCAACGCGTTTCTATATAACTAGCTCTAAAAAGTTCTTAATTAATCGAGAGCCAGCCTTACTAGAGCGTTCTGGGTGAAATTGAACACCATAATAGTTACCGCTTTGAACCGCCGCAGTAAACGGTTTACCGTAATCACAAGAAGCAATGGTGTCATCGCCAATAGGCATAGCGTAACTATGCACAAAGTAGAAATACTCACCTTCTTCTATTCCGGCAAATAATGGGTTGCCTTTTTCAGCAGAGACCGTATTCCAGCCCATATGTGGCAAAGGTAATTCACCTGTATCCATTAATTTAACTTCGCCGTCACAGAGAGCGAGACATTCGACAATATCATTGCCAACCGACCCTTTCTCATAAGACAGTTTTCCAAGTAGTTGCATACCCAAGCAGATACCCAGCAGTGGTTTCTCTACCTTTTTAACGAGTTCGATAAGATCACGTTCTGCGAGGTTTTTCATCGCTTCACTCGCGGTTCCTACTCCTGGTAAAAACAGCTTATCTGCGGCTAAAACGACACTCGGTTCTTTTGATATTGTGACTGGGTAACCAAGACGTTCAATGGCAAATTTGACAGATGACACGTTGGCACAACCAGTATCGATGATGACGACATTCTGACTCATCACGCTCTCCTTCTCCATTAGAGTACGCCCTTACTACTTGGAAGCTCATTACCTTCAACCTTAATAGCTTGGCGAAGCGTACGTCCAAACGCTTTGAACAGACTTTCAATAATATGATGGTCATTGTCACCAGATGACGAAAGGTGCAGTGTGCAAGCAAGCGTATCGGTTAGCGAGCGGAAGAAATGCTCGACCATTTCCGTTGAAAGATCACCCACCAACTCACGGCCAAACTCGGCTTCAAATTTTAGATACGGACGACCTGACAGATCGAGCGCACACTGAGCTAAACATTCATCCATAGGCAGACTAAAGCCGAAACGACCAATACCACGCTTATCACCGAGGGCTTCTTTTAAAGCTTGCCCTAAAGCCAATGCTGTATCTTCAACAGAGTGATGGTCATCGATGTGTAGATCACCGTCGACGTTCACCTGCATTTGAAATGCACCATGAGTGGCAATTTGATCAAGCATATGATCAAAGAAACCTAACCCCGTGGAAATTTTATTTCCACCTTGGACATCTAAATTCACAGCGACAGAAATATCGGTCTCTTTTGTCGTTCTTACTACTTTCGCAACACGTTCATTGACGGTTAAATCACGTAAAATTGCAGGCCAGCCCATGGTCTTTGGGTTGTACTGAATACCACGTATCGCCATATTTTCCGCTAACTGAAGGTCTGTTTCACGATCACCAATAACCGCTGAGGTTTTGAAATCAACCTTTCCGTTCTGAAGATACTCTTTTACCATACCTAATTTAGGTTTTCGGCAAGTACAGTTGTCTTCTTCAAAATGCGGGCACAGTAAAACATCATCAAATATCACACCTTGAGACTCAAAAATCTCCATCATCATATTATGCGGTGCATCAAATTCGTCTTGAGGATAACTATCCGTTCCGAGTCCATCTTGATTTGTAACCATCACAAGACGGTAACCTGCGTTTTGCAAAGCCAAAAGACTTGGTATAACAAATGGTTCTAACTTGAGTTTATCTAAACGATCGACCTGAAAATCGATTGGTGGCTCAACAATTAAGGTGCCATCTCGGTCAATAAATAGAATTTTTTGTTGGTTGCTCACTTAACTATCCTTATGCAGTGCGTTCATCCAGTTGTTTTTTAATGAAGTTGGCGGTCACTTCGCACTCTTCTCTATTGCCAACGCTAATTCGAATACAGTCTTTGATTGGTGAATTGCGTAGAATAATACCATTGTCCCATGCACTCTTAAAAAGAGCATCACCTTCTGAACACTGAATTAACAAGTAATTGCCCCAACCTTGGTAAACCGTCATCCCTTCTATCGAGGACAATACTTGTTCTAGATAGTCACGATTTCTGTTTAGTTCGCTCACTTGTTCTTTGGCCCTAGACAATCCCGCCTCAGATAGTGCCTGACAAGCGATGTCAGTAACAGGAATCGGAACTGGATACGGTGCGATAACTTTAAGTAAAACGTCAATCAGAGGTTTATTTGCCAGCGTAAATCCACATCTTAGCCCCGCTAGAGCAAACGCTTTAGATAAGGTTCTTAAAATGGCCAAGTTTTCGTACTCGGCAAGCAGATCTTTGGTAGATGCCTCAGGGCAAAAATCGATGTACGCTTCGTCCATCACGACGATTGCTCTATCTTTCGTTATTTCTAACAAAGCGACGATATCTTCACGCTTTATCAAATTACCTGTTGGGTTATTTGGACTACATACAAAGACAAGCTTCACGTTCTCTAAGTTTGCCTCTATACCGTCTAAATCCAGTTGCCAATCCGATGTAGAAGGGACAATTTTTGTTTCAATGCCAATGGTTTCAGCGCTAATCGAATACATTCCATACGTCGGTGGGCAATATAAAATTGCGTCTTCACCCGGTTCACAAAATGCTCTCACCAATAACTCAATTCCTTCATCCGCACCGCGAGAGGTAAGTACCTGTTCAGGCTCAACATCCGCATACGACGCGTAAGCCTCTATCAACTCTTTAGGCTGGCAACTGCTATAGCGATTCAGTCTTTCGAATGAGGTCTGATACTGGTTATTGAACGGTGATTCATTCGCGTTTAGCCAAACGTCCCCACTTCCCCCGATTCTCCTAGCGGAGAGGTACGGCGTAAGCTTTTGAACTTGTTTTCGAGCGAGCTTTTCCATTCGCTACTCCCCTTTTTCTAGCGCTTCTACACGAATGGTCACTGCACGCTTATGTGCATCTAACCCTTCGGCTTCAGCCATTGTCACAACCGTAGACGCTAGGCCTCTCAATCCGTCTGCAGAGAGCTCTTGAACCGTCATTCGCTTAGAAAAGTCGGCAAGACCTAAGCTCGAATAGGTTCGAGTATATCCGTAGGTTGGAAGTACATGGTTGGTGCCAGACGCATAATCACCCGCAGATTCAGGAGACCAATCACCTAAGAAAATTGAACCAGCATTATCTAATAACGGCAAAAGTGCTCTTGGGTTTTGTGTTTGAACGATAAGGTGTTCTGGGCCATAAAAATTTGAAATCGAAACACATTGCGAAATAGATTCTGCGATAACAATGATACTTGAACCTAATGCCTGTTCGGCGATATCTGCTCGAGACAGTTTTTTCAACTGAGCTTGAACGGCATCGGCGACTTTATCGGCAATAATTGGCGAAGGCGTAAGAAGTACAACTTGCGAATCAGGTCCGTGCTCTGCTTGGCTTAGCAAATCAGCTGCAACAAACTCTGGGTTTGCCGTCTCGTCGGCGATGACCAAGACTTCTGAAGGGCCGGCAGGCATATCTATTGCCGCGCCACGAAAATCATTACTTACTTGTCGTTTCGCCTCTGTAACATACGCATTACCGGGGCCAAATATCTTTTCTACTTTTGAAACGGTCTCTGTTCCGTAAGCCATAGCTGCAATCGCTTGACCACCACCGACATTGTAAACTTCATCGATTTTACAAAGTTTGGCAACGTATAAAATTTCATCCGCAATCGGTGGTGGTGAACAAAGAACCACTTTACGACAACCTGCAATTTGTGAAGGAACACCCAACATCAATACAGTGGATGGTAGCGGCGCACTACCCCCTGGTATATATAAACCGACCGTGTTAATCGGCCTTGTTACCTGTTCACAAACCACACCGGGTTGCGTTTCTACCTTGAGTGGTTGCGGCTTCTGCGCTTCATGAAAAACAGAAATATTTTTGTACGCTTGTTCTAGCGCATTTTTCATTTTTTCAGACAGCCTAGCCGAAGCGGCATCTATTTCTTCATTAGATACTCGAATGGATTTTGGCGTCACACCATCAAATTTTTGAGTCAACTCTGTCAGTGCTTTATCGCCTTCAAAACGGACTTTTCCGATGACATCCTGCACCGCCGCTGTAATATTTGCGCCTTCGGCAATTGCCGGACGCTCTAAAACTGAGTCTTGCTGCGATTCACTTAAAGATTGCCAAACAACAGTTTTCATCACTTACTCCATCATTTTTTCAATTGGTAGTACCAAAATAGAGCTAGCACCAAGCTCTTTAAGCTGCTCCATTGTTTCCCAGAAAAGGTTTTCAGTACTGACCAAATGTACTGCTACACGATTTTTCTCGGCTGCCAGAGGTAATACCGTTGGATCTTCCGCGCCAGGTAAAAGTGCTTTAATAGCTTCAAGTTGCTCAGTTGGAGCGTGCAGCATGATGTATTTAGACTCTTTAGCTTGGATTACACCTTGCATACGGGTAAGTAACTTATTGATAAGAGCTAGCTTATCTTCATCAAACTCACCAGCACGCTGAATCAAGGTTGCTTTAGAACGGAAGATAACCTCAGCTTCTTTTAAACCATTTGCTTCTAATGTTGCACCCGTTGACACAAGATCGGCAATAGCGTCGGCAAGGCCTGCGCGAGGAGCAACTTCTACAGAACCTTGAAGGTTACAAGTGCTAAACTCTACGCCTTGCTCATCCATATACGCTTTTAAAAGATGTGGGTAGGTTGTTGCGATGCGCTTACCGTTGAGGTCTTGTGGGCCGTTATATTCATCATCCTGATTAATAGCAATAGATAAACGACAACCACCAAAGTCTAATCGACGCAGAGCAACAAATTCACTTGCTTCTCCTAAAGCAACTCTGTCTAAACGAACCTCTTCTAGTTCGTTCTCACCAATAAAACCGAGGTCAACGACGCCATCCATAACCAAGCCTGGGATATCGTCATCGCGCACGAGTAATAGGTCGATTGGCATATTTTCCGCGTGAACAACAAGACGCTCACCCATTAAATTAAACTTAGCACCACATTTTTTTAGGAGTTCTTGGCACTCTTTACTTAAGCGGCCTTTTTCTGGATTGCGATTCTTAGTCGTTGTGTTTGCATTACTCTATTCCCTGTCTAAATATTCGTTATTTTTTTAATTTCTAAATTCGATTTATGCTATACCAATAGCAATAATTATGTGTTCAAAATGAATTCGATTCCGCTAACCACTGAAGACCTCCCTGTTCGCTAAGAAATAGCACTCCATGCCTATTTATGTTCACTAAATCGAACACTTTTTGTCTAAGTCGCAAATTAACAACATTTGTATAACTAATTATTGACACTACTTGGTGCATATTGAGTTAAGTGGTCTGAAACCAAAAAACCCTCGGGGTTTTATTTCCCGAGGGTTCGAATCTTAGATTTGACCTCCGGGAGTTATTATCTCCCGGGTATGCGCACATCGCCCGAAAGACTACTCAGGGTGATGATGGTGATGAATGTTCATTACAAATATACGCATAATTTCTTAGTTCCTTTCGCTTACAACCACACTAACTAAGCTCGATTCAATTTTCAACCTAAAAATTGCTTTTTTTAGGCATTTTGCATCTGTAAACCTTTTGATTTAGATAATACAGACAAAATAAAGCAAGCAATGATGAAAGCAATGAACGTAGCAGCGAAAGAAATCGCTACAGAATTGGTCATACCAAGAATAACAAAACCGATACTAGAGATTATCGCAACGGTAATAGCATAAGGTAACTGAGTCGCGACGTGGTCGATATGATTACAACCGGCCCCTGTAGAGGACAAAATGGTGGTATCTGAAATAGGTGAACAGTGATCACCAAATACTGAACCAGCCAAAACAGCACTTAACATAGGTAACATCATTGCTAAGTCAGTCGCGCCTGCCATATCACCCGCGATAGGTAACATTATTCCAAATGTTCCCCATGAGGTCCCTGTAGAGAAAGCCATCAATCCAGACAATAAGAATAAAATAACCGGAAGCCAATGAACGCCAATATTACCTTGAATTAAAGAGGATAAATAAGCCCCTGTCTTCATGTCACCGATAACAGAACCAATAGACCAAGCGAAAATCAATATTAATATGGCGCTAAACATAGACTTAGCACCAATCCAGACTGTTTTGGTAATATCGCTGGTAGGTAATTTTTGTTTAAATACAGTGAACAACGCAGTAAATAGTCCTACGAGGCCTCCATATACTAAAGAAGAACCTACATCTGTATTTTCGAATGCACCTAATAATGAAAATGTTTTCCCATCAGATACCAGTGCTGAGTTCCCGGTATATAACATTGCCGTAACCGTCGCGAATATCAGAAATAAAATAGGAAGGATCAAATCAGACACTTTTCCATATTCACTCTCGACAATATCTAGCTCTTCATTTAATTCTTTCGCATTAGAATGGTCTTCTTCAGGACGAATTTTACCCGTTAATGAAGCGAGGTGTTCATGCTTACTCATTGCACCAATATCTATTTGGAACCATGCGACAGCAAAAACCATCAATAAAGCAAAAACGGCATAAAAATTCATTGGGATTAAGCGCAAATAAGCACCCAAAGCTGAATATTCAGTTAAACCATGGCTTACTAAAATTCCACTTATAATCGTCATTATATAAGCACCCCAACTAGACGCGGGCATTAATACACACATAGGCGCCGCCGTTGAATCCAATATATAGGCTAGTTTTGCACGGGACACATTGTAACGATCTGTCACAGGGCGCGATATTGCACCA
Source organism: Vibrio algarum (assembly GCF_028204155.1). Taxonomy (NCBI): domain Bacteria; kingdom Pseudomonadati; phylum Pseudomonadota; class Gammaproteobacteria; order Vibrionales; family Vibrionaceae; genus Vibrio; species Vibrio algarum. Next base: position 2,574,966 of record NZ_JAQLOI010000001.1, read on the forward strand.
ACCGCTAGGCTGTTAAAATAATCATCAACAAAAATGAACACACCTAAAAAAGCAGCAAGCAATTGCGAACCACGTTTATTCTTTACCTTAGTTTGCGCCCATAGAGCAAATGCTCTTGTGCCCCCTGACAGCGTTAATAAAGCAGTCATCATTCCTAAGATAACAAGAAAAGCAACAATACTCATATTCCAAGTATTGATACCACCATCTTCGATAAATACACTTTTGACTGTGGTACCTATATAGCCAAGCGAATTCGAAAAAGAATAATCAGCTAAAAGAAAAGCACCCAATAGAATACCAATTCCTAACGAAAGCAGTACTCGACGAGTGACAACAGCAAGGCCTAAAGCCATTAATGGTGGTAATAAAGATAAGGGTGAAGAAGCAAAATCTACTAAATTCATGATCTACAAAAACCGATTGGTTAGAGATCTACTGCAGAATCAACACTTAAATATGTTAATGGTAAGTAAAAGGAAATCCATAGTCCTCGACCCACAGTAGCGCTCCATAGTTAAAATTAAATATACTATGGCAGTGTTGTACTTATTAAATACAACCCCAGCAAGCGGGCTTGATAATCTCGCTTGCTTCGGCAATAACTCCTTTCCAGACTACCCATTGGCATCACCCCAATAGAATGTACTAATAGTTATTGCGCCTCTACCTCTGTAAACAGTTAAAATATAAGAAAAAAATATTATTCACATCTTAAAACTGAATAAGGCGTGCATGATTGTACGGATCTATCCCCTTTTTGCAACATAAAAGCGCATTTTAAAGCATAATAATCAATAGATTTAGCCACAAAAGCATTCACATATGAAATATGTCACTAAAATGAATGGAAAACAGGTTAATCACAAGTCATTTAAAGTAATTACTCACTGAATTAACAATATGAGTTAAAATTATTAAACCTTATATATCCCTATAAAAACTATTATTAGATATATTTAGTTTAATCTAAAATAATTTGGTGATATTTAATTTGGCTGTTACTATTATCGTGTTGAATAATAATCAGATGGGACGCCACATGTCAGAACTTACAAAAACTTTGCTCAATATTCGCAGCTTACGTGCTTTTGCACGCGAATTAACTTTTGAGCAGTTAGAAGAAGCCTTAGAAAAACTTACCCTAGTTGTTGAAGAACGTCGTTCAGCAGCAGAAGAAGAGAAAGCAGCATTAGCAGAAAGAGAAGCTAAACTTGCTGAATATGCACAAATGATTGCAAAAGATGGAATTGACGTTGAAGATTTAATTTCAGCACTATCAGGTGAGACTAAAACGAAAACTCGCAAAAAACGCGAACCTCGCCCTGCAAAATACAAATATATTGATGCAGTTAGTGGTGACGAAAAAACATGGACAGGTCAAGGTAGAACACCTTCTTCTATCCAATCACAACTTGATGCAGGTAAATCTTTAGACGATTTCCTAATCTAGTTTACAAAGAAAAAAATAGTAAGAGCGCCTACTTAGCGCTCTTTTTTTATCTTTAAATTATATTAATTCAGGCTGAATTATCTTTCCCAATACGCTTCTTCTAAGCTATCTTCGCGTTCTGGTAATCCCCTAGATAACCGAGGAGAATGCTGTACTAATACTTCGTAACTCGCTCTATTTGCATATTTACACACTTGCGAAAATGACGAATAAGTTAAATAAGGGTATTGGTGCTTACTTGAATTAGGTACATTTTCTTTATGGTACCTATTTGCCGCCATATCATGAAGTAGTGCAGACAAAGCCGCATCACCAGCACCGTTGGTATTTTTAATTTTCTCTGGCCCGCCCATATAAGGTGCAATATGGGAGTAAACCTTAATAGGCGATTCACATGCTGCTTTAATCGTAGGTCGGCTGAATTCATACTGATTAAACTCAGCAATCGCCCCCGGTAAAAGTGGCAACGACGTTGCTCTCTTAGCATCATCCTCTGTATAACCTGCCATAAATAGACCTACAGGCCCTGCAGTGCATAACACTAAGTCAACCCAATCTAATGTCTTGTCTGCTGCTAACAAAGGATCATGATGCCCTGTAAGCGCTTCAGCTTCATCTTCGTTCATTGCAACAACAGACACATGATCGTTCAAAAATTCTTGCCAAAATAGTGGGTCGTCTTGAATAACAAACTTTGTACCCAGTGTAAGAACAACAGGTACCTGATATTTTTTGGCGTATTCTATCGCTTGCCTCGTTGCGTCAGGCATAGGGTCACCATTTTTACAACGAACCAAATAAGCGGTTAATACCAACGCGGAAGCATTTTTAAAAATAGACTCTGGGATGCTCTCTGGTCTAAGTTGGTTCATCTGACCTTCACTAATAGCGAACGTTCTCTCACCATCATCGGATATCAAAGCGAAACAACGCCCTATCGCACCGGTAACAGCTTGAAGGTAGTTTAAATCCATTCGGCTAGAGGTATTACATAAATAGCGATAGCCATAGCTGCCTATCTCAATATCTTTACTCATTACACCAAGCAGTGTTGACTTATCATCGGCAAGCACAGAGTAATTGTGCAACGTATTACCAATGGTTCCACCAGCAAATTCATTGCTAATCAAATCCTCTTTCTTTAGTTGCTTATAGAGAGACTCTGCCGTTTCGTCATCAATGACCAATGAATGGCCTTTGCTTAGACCATACTTATCAATAAAATGATCAGGTACACGCGCTTCAATATCCACTAACGTTTGATCGATCCCAACAATATGCGTACGCGTCATCTTTTTATTGGTTTGAGCTTGAGTAACCAAAGGATCACGTGCGTGAACAGGAAAGTAATGTTTAGATTTACGTTGACCAGGAAATTTCATGAGTGATTCTGCTGATAGTAGAGGCGAAAAGGTAATTCTAGCCTGTGTAATTTATAACAGCAATAAGACGGTAAAAAGCAAACGTTTTCGTGGCGGGAATATTATTCAGATAACAAAAAGCCGCCAATATAAATCAAAGGCGGCTTTCACAAAATAAAGAGATTATTCTTGGTCAATCATCCATTTACGGAACTCTTTACGCTCTGCTTTAGAAGCTTTTAGGTACCAAGCTTTGAGTTGATCGGTATTTGAAATAGTTCCTGGTTGACTGCTCATTGACCCATTGCTTTTCACTTCATTTACAGTCGAAACGGTGGCAGCTGTTGCAGTCGTTGCTGCTGCGACACCCGCAGTATCGGTCACCGTGGCCGTGGTGATAAGCGTGGCGTTATCGCCAAACATAATACCATTACTTTGGTTGTATTCCACCACCATATTTTCTATGCCTTTATAGGGCATAAAACCAGGTTTCGGTGGCAGTTTATTCATTGTGAAGTCGACATCTTTACCGTTAGAAATCAATTTCCAATCTGGCGTTTTCTTAAAGTGGTTCTTCGCCTGTTCATGACTGTAAACGGTAGGGGCAACGATCTCTATATCAGCTTCTTTCGCATCAAACTGGAGAAGATAAGGCGCGGAATCGAACGTCTGTTTGGAAGAGCCTTTCCCTAGTCTCGCGGTCATTCGAACCACTATCTGCGTGAACCCTGGTTTGACCGATGTTACTTCCACTGTGGATTCAGTCTCAACTTGATTTACAACCAGTAACCTCACGTTTTGAGTTGGTATGATTTCTGCGGCTAAAGACGCGCCTGAAAACAACAGACTAAACATACACACTGATACGACTTTTTTCATGTACACCTCAATTATTTGAATTTTAGCGAATATAACAAAAAACCACCCGAAAGGGTGGTTTTAAATCAAGCATCTAAAAAACTAATTTTAGAATTCAGATTTGATACCTACAGCGTAACCAGTATCTGTATTACTTTCGTCAGTTCCACCAATTTCAGCGTAGATAGTAGTTGAAGGTGCAACAGCGTAACCTGCGTTTACGAAGTAAGTAGTCACATCACTTTCACCAGCAGCATCAAAGTCTGTACCACTCACACCTGCAGCGAATTTCCATGCTTCAACAGTATAGTCAGCCGCGAAAGCAATTGTGTTAGCTGTTTTTTCAAGTTCATAATAACCTAGTTCTAGGTTAAGTGCTTCGATGCCGCCAAAGCGAGCTTCAAGCGCCCACACATCATTCTCAGCACTACCATAGTGACCGTAGAATGCTGTAAAATCAAAATCAGCAACACGAACACCGATGTTCATATCAACTAGCTCAGTACCTGAATTTGTTACTGAAGTAATAATGTCTCCATAAGTGTCGCTTTCACTATCCGTATCTAGAACGGATTCTTCACTATAAGCGTTGTCACCTTGATTACCTTGGTATGCGATACCAGCGTAAACCATACCTGTGTCAAGTTGATATTTAATAGTTTCACTACCACCAAAATCTAAGTCATCAAAAGCTGAACTAACACCGAACTGGTAGTCAGAACCGATACCCGCGTCATCTAGGATAGTCGCTGTTTTACCTACTTTAGCTGTGTGCATGCCAGAGTAGATACCGAAGTATGCGTCGCCAGTGTCCGCTGTACCGCCGTCACCAGAGAATTCCCAGAACGCACCGACAGAGATATCTTCAGTTGCTGCATAGCGAACGTCAAAAGAGAAGTCAGCATCTTGAAGGTCTTGACCAGGGTTTGAATCTTTAGTTGTATCTTTTAGATAAACAACTTCTAAGTCACCGCCTAGATCAACTGACACGCCGTCTTGGTTGTATAGTTCAATACCTGCGTTAGCTGCTGTAGATGCAACTAGTACTGATAGTGCTAATAGAGTCTTTTTCATAATAATATCCACTGCCTTTTCTTAAGAAAATTTAGGAAATCCTTTTCGGTTCCCTTTTTTTATTTTATTGATGATAACGTTTTACCAATTTGGCTACCCGTCACCACCACTAAATTTCGAAACCTAGATTGCAAAAGAAATCGCCTCATGTCAAACACATAAAAAAATAAAAATAAAAATACATAAAACAATAAAAAACAGAGACTTAACACAGGAAACATTCATCACGCTTATCATAATACCAATCAAACAGCTCCAAATTAAACATAGATGCAGCGGCACATAACAGCTTATAACACTGCAAGTACGATTACAAAGACAATAAAACAGCACAATACAGCTACTAAAAGACACTTTTTAAAAATATAATTCTATATCAACTTCCTCTAACGTAACATTTTGGAAGGTTCAGTTTTTTTTGTGATCTTGATCCTATTTTAGTTAGAAAAGAACTGAATTTGTGACTCAAATCGCGAGATCAAGACGATAAATTACTAACGAAAATAAATTCTTATCTAAATTAATTCCGTAATCAGACCGTCATATAAATATGCTTCGTGATTGCACTCACATATTCTTGAGCCATAGAGCGGAGGTCTTTGCTGTGCTAGACTGCGCCATTATCAAAAGTTGGCTCCGTTATGCTTAATCCTAAAGTCCAAAAATCGATTCGTAATAGCTATCAGAATCTGCAGCACCAGTTAGATAATTTTGTTCCTAGACGCGCACAAAATTATCTGGTGGCTGAAATTGCTAAAACGTTATCGGGTGACTATCACAAAAAAAACCGAATCATTGTGGCAGAAGCAGGCACCGGGATAGGTAAATCACTGGCTTATTTAATGGGGGCCATTCCTTGTGCTGTGTTGAACAATCGAAAGGTGGTTATCTCTACCGCCACTGTCGCTTTACAAGAACAGCTTTTAGATAAAGATTTACCACTGTTTCGACGCATTACCGATTTAGACTTCTCTTTTATCCTTGCTAAAGGCAGACAGCGATATTGCTGCGCGGAAAAACTAGCGGCCGCTTCTGGCGTGGATGGCGGTCAACTCGCCATGTTTGAGACCAAACCAAAGAAAAAAGATATCGAACTGCTGGAAACCATGTATCGATCTCTGGTTCAAGGAAAATGGGATGGCGACAGAGACGCCTGGCCAAAGCCAATTCCAGATGCGCTTTGGCAGACCATCGTTAGTGATAAGCACAGCTGCAATAACAGCCTGCCCGTTCACCGAGGCTGTCCATTTCAGAAAGCGCGTTCTGAACTGGATAAAAATGATGTCATCATTGCAAACCATAGTTTGGTTATGGCCGATATCGATCTCGGTGGTGGCGTAATATTGTCTGAGCCAGACAATACGATTTATATCTTCGACGAAGCGCATCACTTACCCAAGGTAGCAAGAGACCATTCATCCGCCGCTGCCAGCCTTAAAGGTGCAACACTTTGGCTAGAAAAACTGAATCAAAGCTCAAGTAAGTTTGCCAGCCTTGCGGATGAGAAACGGGTCAATCGTTTCCGAAATGAATTACAAGATTCAATCCAAGAGCTGGTTCCCGCTTTAAATCAACTCAGTAAGCAGTTTGATGCGACCCAATTTGAAGATAAGGCTTATCGGTTCGAGCACGGTGATCTGCCTGAATGGCTTGAAAAACAGTCCCAAGAATTGAAACTGATATCCAGTAAAGCGAGTCTAGCCCTAGGGAAAATAGCCGACCTTATAGCCGAAAGGCTAAAGGATGGTGAGCTTTCTAATAAAATAGCAGAACCTGCCTTGGCCGAGATGGGTTTTTATAGCCAGAGGTTAGAAAACCTCGCCAAGGTTTGGCATTTAATGGCCGAACCGAAAAAAGAAAAAGGTGCACCACTAGTTAAATGGTTAGAGCTGAACCCAGACCGCGAGGGCGATTTGATTGTCAACGTGTCACCATTGGAAGTTGGCTGGGAACTAGACCAAAAACTGTGGAGCCGGTGCGTCGGTGCCGTATTAACATCGGCAACCATACGAGCACTAAACTCTTTTCAATTCTTCTGCAATCAAGCGGGGGTCAGTCATAAAGAGGAGGATGGCGTTCAATTTTTGGCTTTAGCTTCACCTTTTAATTATCAGGATAATGCCCAGTTATTGGTTCCAGCAATGAAATACGAACCACAGGCACCACAATTTACTGAATACCTAGCTGAGATTCTCCCCCCTTGATTATGCAAGATAAGGCGAATCTGATTCTTTTCGCTTCATATTGGCAAATGAAGCAGGTAGCGGAGATCGTTGGACCTCTATTTAATAAAAATGGGTGGGCTCTCCAAGTTCAAGGAGAATCGTCACGCACAGCTATTCTAAATAAACATAAAACGCTGACACAATGCGGTAAAACAAGTGTCTTGTTTGGTACTGGTAGTTTTTCGGAAGGACTTGATTTACCCGGAGCACTGCTTGAAAACCTTGTTATCACTAAGATTCCTTTTGCAGTCCCTACTTCACCGGTAGAACAGGCGCATTCCGAATATATAGAGAGTCGCGGCGGCAATCCTTTTATGCAGATTTCGGTGCCAGAGGCGAGTAAAAAACTGATCCAATCTGTTGGTCGTCTACTGCGAAAAGAACAAGATTCTGGTAGAGTCGTCATTCTTGATCGAAGAGTCATCAGTAAACGGTACGGAAAGTTGCTACTTGACGCTTTACCCCCATTTAAACGAATGATTGAATAAAGATTATTTAGACCGATCTGACTAAAACCTAGGTACCGGAAAATTTATGGAAATGTTAGAACCAACCATGTTGGTTATTTTGGCTTTAGTCGCGTTTGCTGCTGGCTTTATTGATGCGGTTGCCGGAGGCGGTGGAATGTTAACCGTGCCTGCATTACTCTCTATTGGGCTTCCACCTCATGTGGCGTTAGGGACGAATAAACTAGCGGCAACCTTTGCCTCATCCACTGCCGCCATCACTTTTTATCGAAAGCGACTGTTCACTCCAGAGCTTTGGACCCACGCTTTTTTCGCAACCTTAATTGGGGCAACCATAGGCACGCTTGTGGTCGATGCGTTAAGTACCGAGTGGTTAGAAAAAGCGTTGCCGGTGATCATTCTGGCAACCGCTATCTATACTATTTGGCATAAAACCCCCGAAGCAAACGAAAACGTTTTACCAAAGCCCTGTAAAAAATTAAATAAAATTCAATGGGCTCAAGGGTTAACACTTGGGTTTTATGATGGTGTTGCTGGGCCTGGGACTGGTGCTTTTTGGACAGTAAGCAGCATGGCTATCTATCGCATGAACATACTGCTTTCTTCTGGTCTTTCAAAAGCGATGAACTTCACCAGTAACCTTACTTCTCTAGTCACTTTTGCCCTCTTGGGGCATATCAATTGGGTACTTGGCTTAACAATGGGTGTCTGTTTAATGGTTGGTGCTTTTGTTGGGGCTCATTCCGCTATTCGATTTGGCTCAAAATTCATCCGCCCTGTCTTTGTGACTGTAGTGAGCATACTTGCCATCAAATTAGGGTACGACGCTTGGTTTTGATGAAACAGTTTAATCAATTAGAAACCCACTTAAATCAGCTCATTGCTAAAGCCAAAAAGCTCGACAAGCACAGAGGTGCGCTCCGAAAGGCGCTCTTTGATGAAAAGCTATTCAGTTGTCGTTCTCGGTTACTGACCCCCTGCGTACTTGAAGCTAAAGCCACGTATGAGACGATAGTTCGCGAAAAACAATCTGATACGCTGTCACTTGCACTTGCAGAACACCTAACCGAAAAGCTGATGAATCAAATTAGCGCCATTTCTCTTGAACTCGTCGCGCTAAACCCCTTTGATTTAATAACGAACAAACAAGAAAGCATTGAATCTCTCACAAGCCAACTAGCCCAGCATAAAGATTGGGAAAATCGATTGATTAAATTAGTCAACGAGAAGCAACATTCTTACTCTATTGCAGAAGATAAACACGCGGCAGAACTGATACTCAATGCGTCAAAAGAGCGTTTAAGCCGATGCCAGCAGTCTAAGGCTTCTATCGAACTACAGATGCTCGAAAGGAAGAAATAAATGACAAACAAAACACCTAGTCCACTAGATAGCGCACCTGATGAAATTAAACTTGCTGTCGACCTTATCTATTTGTTAGAAAGTAACGATGTTGATCCAGTCACCGCGCTCAATGCCCTTGATATCGTCAAACAAGATATGGAAAAAAAGGTCAACAACACGGTACCTAAATAAGAACACAACGAAAAAGTCGTTATTTCATACCTATCAGACCAGCTCTATGTTTTGGATATTCTGTACTTGGCGATAGCCAGATAGAGAGGAAAGCGTCATTGAGCTGTTCACTGTCTATTTCTCCCAACTTGATCTCTTTGCTATTTTCGCCAAAGAAACGAAACTCCCCTGCCGTGCCGTCGGTAACGTAAACCAACCGCTCACCTTTTTTTACACTTTTGTAGATCGAATCCAATTCCAATAACCACTGATCTTGCAACTCTTGGCTATAACCTAAGTTAATCCATTGCTCTTGAGTCGCATTGATCAATTGTTCCTTAGTAATGTCTTGCTGATAGATAATAGACAGTGCCATCGGATGCGGGGTGACATCGTTACTCTCTAAATACTGACCCGTTGGTGATTTAAGCTCTGACTTATAAATGTTGAAAAACAACCAACTGAGATCGGCTTTGCCTACTGTAGGCCAATTTTCCCACTTGGTATTGTCTTGCCAGTTAGGAGAACTCGCCATTGCCACACTTTGTATGAGCGGCAATAGCCATAAAACACGCAACCATTTCATTTTCGCACCTTTTTTCCCTGTCTATTTTTTGTACAAAAATAAAGCAAGAACTATTCCGGAACGAAAAATGCAGCGAATTTGATTTACGCTCATTCCCACGTGGATGAACCGCCCCCACAATGACTTCTTGCTTGGGAGAATCGATAAAATATAATTTTTATATATAGAAATGCAATTAGCAAGACAAGATCGATTTGCACCTGCGTTAACGCTCAAAATAGACATAACATCTAGCGCACAACGGTATTTACCTAAGTCTTTCAGCGACTCAAGGCGCGGCGTTTACCCATGCAACTCAACCTGTTTTTTGTTGACTTTCTGCTCCATTAGGCATCCAGTATGATTAAACGGATGCCTTTATCAAAGATAGTTATGGAAGCCTTTTGTTTCAGTCCTTCTTCATATCTTTACGGATATCTTGGCGGAAACGAACAAAGTCTGGGTTGTTTTGCAACTGGCTATAGCCTTCTAGGATAGCGGCGTCGACTTGTTCTTTTTCAAGCGATAACGCGGTCGGAATATCGTTTAAGAACTTCCTCGTTTTGTCATCCAATACAGCGGACGGTGACAAATTTATGTTAACGAAATAGGTTTTTACTGAATTGCCATACTCAGCCGATGTTTCGACATACTCCTGCATCCATTCCTCTACTGTATTTCGCGTACTCGCGTTATAGCGGAGAAACTGAATGTTTGACATCGCGCTGACTGTATCTGTAATACTGGGCTCTTCTGCAGACAGGTTAAACGAGTTTTCAGGGACTGCAGAGGCATCAACAGAAATAATAACGTAATGGGAGGAAGGTTTTTTACGCCTGCTTTCATAAAACTCTAAATCTCTTCCCGCAATTTTAGCGGTATCATACAGAGAAAGTAGCCCTAAATTATCCGTGATACCACCATCAATTAGATGAACAAATTTCCTTTTTTCTTTGTCTTTATACCCTAGCAAGCCATAAACCGTGGATCGAGTAATAGCCGGAACGTTTCCAACATCACCTTCGAGGAATCGGTTCTTAGACGTATCACAGGTATCGTGATTTTTAAGAACCACAGGATTGAACACTACGGGTACTGCGGAAGAAGCGGCGACGGCATTTGCGACTGGGTAGCTAGAAAGCTCTGAACAGAGTGGATCAAAGTACTCTTGCAAAAATGAAAACCGCACTCCATTCCCTAGATCAGAGGCGTTGATAATGACTAATGGACCACCAGCTTGTTGTAAGTCTGCGAACGTCGCTCCTTTAAACAACCGATTTTGGTAATACTCTATGGCCTTATCTGTCCTGTTTTGATCAGAAAACCATTTCGTTGGATCAAGCAATGCCCCAACAAGATCACCATCGACATCGTAATAAAGAAAGTCTTCCTCAAATTGACTAAAAATCTTTTCACCAAACAAGCCATAGTAAGCCGCAACAAAACTACCACCAGAAACAGAGCTAATCACATCGACCTCATCAAGAAGGCTTTGGTGGTCATTTTCTGGCAACGTTTCTGCACGCAATGCCTTTAGCACCCCATAAGCTATCGCTGCGGCTCGAGTTCCACCACCCGAAAGTGCAAGAACGATAGTATAATCGCCACCAGGCGTTTGCTCTGCAAAGTTCTTTATAGAATACGCCGATGCTAAGTTCTTTTTAGAGTAAGAGTTATTCATTGTTGCTGCGTAAGTAGAACCAACTGTTGCTGCGTAAGTAGAACCAACTGTTGCTACAGCGATCCAAATCACTAAAATCCATCGCTTCATTTATCTTCCTTATCTCATCTAATGCAAACTCATTGTATCACCTAGATTGATAATTAAGTCAAAATAGATAATCGCGCAATATTCAACCCGATACTAGCGGTCAACTGTCATCGTCTCAAAGCCGTCTATGTGTTAACAGCCCATTTACGCTTTTTTACGGTTATTAGATTGAGATCCATCTCTAGAATTGCTGTATACAAAAAACAAACATTACCATGGGTGCCACTTTGCCCCTTATTTTATTGGTGATTGTTTTCTTCATACAGGGCTTTTGTTTTTATCATGCGCAAGCCGGTAAATATCGTTTAACAACCTATATTTGTGTGGGTTCTATTCATCATTTTCGTTTATTAACAACATTCTTGCTCTAGCTGATACAATAAATTTAAAGCTATAGTATCTTCACAATCTTTGAAATACGCATATAACGTATTAATTTGATTACCTATGAAGTGAAGATTATCATGTGACATAAGCAATTGTTCTTCGCGTTTAAGAGAAAAGTATTGTCGCCACTTTTCATTCCCATTGCTTTCTTTTATGTGCTTAACCAGCATCTCTATCAACTTGTTAGCATTTTCATCGCAGTCAATATTACAAAATGACACGTATCGGTCAGATTCATGCTTAAACATAGTTACCCCTGCTCAATTAATTCAAGTAAAACTTTACTCATAAGCAAAAAGAAAGCCAAAGGTAACTCATTGTTATTAAGCCATTTTTAATGCGGCATTTTACCTATTGTAAGTAAAATGTCGTAAATAATACAAACTCACAATTTTTACTTCGACCAGCAATGCAACATAGAAAAAGCATTTGAAATAATTGTTTATGAACATGTTATTTGATCGTCGTTCTTTTTTGAGCAAAAACGAGCGTGAATAGTTCACTCTTACCCCTCCATTCAAATAACTATTCGTGTCCAGAAATATCAGAGACCACCGTTGCCTATAGTGACTGGTTTGTTATTATCAAATATAGCGGTATGATATCAACCCTAATAACATAGAACGTTATTTGTTTAGGTGGAATGTGTTTAAAGAAAAAAGGAAACTTTTTTGGGGGGCTATCTTTGTACTTATCGCCTTGATGAGTGCACAACTCTATGTTGCTCATTATATCGTTGCGCCTGCTGTCGTAAAAGAGAGTGTTGCTAAAGCTAATCTTCAAGCTAAGCTGATTGAAAAAGAACTGACTATAAAATTCTCTGAGCAGGCAGCGCTGACGAAAAATCTTGCAGTAATTGCCTCTAGCGTCCCACTCATCCGACATCGTTTTATCGATAATATTGGTATTCTAATAAAAAACAGTACCAATATTGCTGGGGGCGGTATCTGGCCCGAACCCTACCAGTTAATTGATAACCAAAAAAAGCCTCATTATTTTGGGTAAAAACAAAGGACGGTCAATACCGACTTGATGAAGGTTATAATTCGCCAAAAAGCGCCCCTTACCAGAATGAGCTCTGGTATCAGAGCGCTAAAAACTCGCCACCTAACCAGTGTATCTGGTCACAAGCCTATATTGACCCGCATTCCAATGTTCCTATGGTGACCTGCTCTGTCAAAATCGAACGTGAAGGCCGTTTTTGGGGCGTAGCAACAATAGATATTGAGCTTAGCGGAGTGAATCAGCTTCTGATGGAGATCAAAGCACAGTCGGGTATCGTCAGCTTTATTCTGGATAGTAACGAACAGTTTGTTGCTACCTCACTGCCGCGAAATTATGACCTTCTGATGAAAAATATAGAAAAGGTCGCCAACTCAGATTCATCACTGACCTCTTTGGTTGCAGCTGTTCACCATTCAGATAGCTCCTTTGTTCAACTCGATTCCAGCTTTCTTGGCTCAGAACGCGCTATCCTAGTCGTTAACGAACTCATCGATCAGAACTGGCATATAGGTGTTATATTTCCAGACTCCATTGCAAAAAAACAAATTAATCTTCTAAACAACTACTTTTACCTTTTTATCGTTTTTCTTAGTATTATTTTTGCAGCCGTCATCATCATTACTTTTATTATTGGCTTCTGGAATGTAACACTCAGTAAGACAGTAAAAACTAAAACTGATCAACTCGTTGAAGAGTCTTTTAAAGACAGTTTAACTGGCTTGCCAAATCAGTCTGGGATGTTTACCGAGCTCGATCAGAAAATTCGTGTTGCCGAAGCGTCTTCTGAATCCAGCTTTGCCATTCTATTTATTGATATCGACGATTTTAAAAAGCAAAACGATAGATTTGGACTCGCCAAAGGAGATCAGTTACTAAGACTCGTCGCTTCAAGACTGAAATCAGCAATGAGAACTTCAGATTTTATATGTCGCTTTGGTGGCGATGAGTTTGTTGTTATTACTAAAATTTCTAGTGAAAAGCACGATGCAGAAGCGGTTTGCTCACATTTACTGAACACTATAAAAGCACCGTTCCTTCTCGATGGCAAAGAAGTTAACATCACCACCAGTATAGGTGTTGCCTGCTATAACAAAGATGGCAGTCAGGTTACCGAATTGTTAAGAAATGCTTCTATTGCGAAACGCGAAGCAAAAAATACGGCCAGAAATAGCTTCAGCTTCTCTTCAACGGATATGAATAAAAGAACCTTGCGTAAAATGACGCTTGAAGAAAATCTTAAAGGTGCCATTGAGCGCGGTGAGATAAGTATTGCTTATCAACCTATTGTTGATTTAGCCACTGGACAACCTCGAAAATTTGAAGCCCTTGCCCGCTGGACTAATCCAACCCTTGGCGTTGTTCCTCCATGGGAGTTCATTGAGTTGGCTGAACGCAATGGTACGATTTTAGAGCTAGGTACGTATATATTGAAACAGTCTCTTTCGGCTTGTTCCCGTATGCGTGACCGCCACAACCAGGACTATATGATTGCAGTAAACGTCTCACCAAAGCAGTTTTACGACCCACACTTTGCTTCTCATGTAATACAGATTCTGATTGACTTGCAGTTACCAGCAAATTGTCTGACTTTGGAGATAACCGAAGGCGTATTAATTGATAATAAAGAAAAAAGTGAAGCTGTTATTCAGGAACTTTGTGCTAGTGGCATTAAAATAGCAATGGATGACTTTGGTACTGGCTATTCCTCTCTAAGTTATATTCGGAATTATTCTTTTGATATTATTAAGATTGATAAAGAGTTTATCGACGATCTCGTTACCGATCCGAAAAGTATGAGGCTCGTTGAAGCAACTCTGGCTATGGCCAACAGCCTAGGTATTGATGTGGTGGCAGAGGGTATCGAAGTTATCGAGCAAGCCGAGCTTTTGAAGCAAAAAGGTTGTAAATACGCTCAAGGTTATTTATATGCCCGTCCTTTAAATGAAGAGGCCTTAGAAGCCTGGCTACTGGATTCTTATTGGAATACGTAACCATACTGCTACCTCAGTAAAACCCGCTCTATAAGACCAATACTTGACCCTACAAAATAAGGTGTTTATACACCCGCGGCCTAACGGGCACAACCTAAGATACACACCGCTATCCTGCCATCATTGGTGTATATATATTGGTGTTTAGAACTCCCATGCTAACGAGACTCCGTCCTATTACTCGTGAATCGAGTACATTAATGCGCCTATCCATTCCTATTATTTTGACTCAAATAGCGACTCAAGCAATGGGGTTTATCGATACCACAATGGCCGATCAAGTAAGAACCGCACATCACTACCAATGAATGCCGTACCAATAAGCTAAAACAAAATCGCGTTGCGGCCTCTGTGCTATAGCACGACTACAATGTCATCTATGGTATCGGAAACCCAAGAAGCCGGGCCATGGGTAAAAAGAGCACTACAATTAGCACAGTGTGATGAAACTCAAAAGAGCCTAATCCAATGGAACGTTGTTTCATAATAAAGTATTTCCAGAGCACCTGATGTAACCAAGGCGCTTACCTCAAAAACTACCGTATCCGTTTTATTGAGGGGAGTGTCCTTGTATTGTGCTGTATTTGACAACTGTACCAAAAGTAAATTTGCTAGATGTTCCGGCTCTAGACAAAGCTACGGCAATAGATGATAACGAAGACGACTATCACGGAGCTGACGCGTGGATCATGGAGCTGACGCTTATCTCGTAAGAATAACGTTGGTTTTTGTGGGGCTGAGTTGTTTTAATGTAGTAATAGGTTGATTTGTATGGCTAAGGTTAGCCATACAAATCACAAACTTATTAGACAGGCTGTTAACTATTTCTCAAAGCATCTATGCGTTTATCAAGCGGTGGATGGCTCATCAAAAGCTGCATCATTGTCTGTTTACCATTGATACCAAAGGCCATCATTGAACCTTCTAACTGAGGTTCGTGGCTTACTTTTAGCCGTTCTAAAGCGGCAATCATCTTATGCTTACCGACCAAATTTGCCGCTCCTGCATCGGCATGAAATTCACGATGACGGCTATACCACATGGTAAGGAAGCTAGCGAGAAAACCTAAAACCATCTCTAAGAAGAATGAAACAGCAAAATAGAGCATCATGTTGCTCCCTTGTCCTTCGTCTCTATTGCCTGAAGAAACAATGTTTGCCACAAATCTAGAAAGGAAGATAACAAACGTATTTACAACACCTTGCATCAAAGTCATGGTAACCATATCGCCATTTGAGATATGACTAATCTCATGAGCCAACACTGCTTCTGCTTCATCACGTGTCATGTTTTGCAATAAACCACTTGATACCGCAACCAAGGAATCATTGCGTTTTGCACCCGTTGCAAAGGCGTTAATATCTGGCGCATCGTAAATTGCCACAGTAGGCATCCCGATACCAACTTGTTTTGCTTGTCTTTCAACCGTACTAAGCAACCAATGTTCTGTTTCGTTTCTTGGGCTCTCTATAATTTGACCGCCAACCGAACGCAACGCCATCCGCTTAGACATTAGCAATGAAATTAATGAACCACCAAAACCAAATACCGCCGCCATGACTAACAAACCACTTAGGCTACCCGGTTGCATACCCGTGGTTGCATAAACAATATTTAAGACAATGCTTAATACCATTACAACGGCTAAGTTGGTTGCCAAAAATAACATAATTCGTTTCATTTACTTTCTCCAGTAAAACACTTATTGGTCAGTTGACCTTTTATTATAGTGGCACTCATATATTA
Source organism: Vibrio algarum (assembly GCF_028204155.1). Lineage (NCBI taxonomy): Bacteria > Pseudomonadati > Pseudomonadota > Gammaproteobacteria > Vibrionales > Vibrionaceae > Vibrio > Vibrio algarum. The sequence continues at coordinate 2,591,384 of NZ_JAQLOI010000001.1, forward strand.
GAGAACGCCATATTTTAATTTATATATAGTCTCCGATTTTGATTTCAAGGTTAAGACATAAATTGAAACAAAATGTCATTAATGGACTTTGATTAAATCTGAGTTAGCTTTTATCCGTTATTGAACAAGCAAAGGCCAAAAATAATAGGCACAAATTTTGGCCATTTTGGACTGCGAACACTCTAATAAAAAGTTTTCGCCTATTCCTGATGCGCCAAACATCAAAACCTCGATCTTAAACTCAAATACAAAACAAGAAATACCACATTAAAAGCCTACATTACAATAAGTTAACTAATATTGGCATGTCTGAGCACTTTTGTATTTTGTTCTGCTATGCCAGTACATGTATCGCAGAGGTATGATTGCAAAAGTTCAGCCGTATTAATAACAAAATGTACTGCACATTGAGTTTGTTTTGGCTGGTTATTTGAACAAAACAACTACTTTTCTTCCATATAACATTAAGGCATACCCAATGAAAAAAATAATCCCTTTAGTCAGTATCATTGCTTTACCAATGGTTGCGCTAACGGCACAAGCAAATTCAGGTACCATCACATTTGCTGGCAAAATTACCGCTTCTACTTGTACAGTCGTTGTTGATGGTCAGGGAGCTGATGCAACAATCACACTGCCTACAGTATCAAAAGATTTATTAAAAGCTGACGGTGATACCGCAGGTAAAACACATTTTAATATCGTAATGAGCAAGTGTACGTTGGGGGGAACTCCGGCAGACACGAAGGTTTCTACCTATTTTGAAGCGGGCTCTACCGTTGACGTAAGTACAGGCTTTTTAATTAACAGCGGAAGTGCAACAAAAGTCGCTTTACGCCTTACTGATGGCACAACGAATGCAGCAATCAAAGCTGGTAGCGAAAGTCAAACTTCAAACAATACTTTCGCAACAGCAGCTGGTGCCAGTGGCGCTGCTACTGCGTCTTTACCTTACGCTGTTGAATACATTGCAAGTGGAGCATCTACTGCTGGTACGGTAGCAAGTTCTGTCACTTACAACATTATGTATAAGTAATTTTATTTTTTAATTAAATATGGCGGGGTTGTGCCTGCCATATTTCCATAGATCTTTGAATATAGGTGTGTAATGTTAATTTCCCGATTTCTTCAATTGTTATTTATTTCGTTTTCAATTTTGAGTGTTTTCTCTACTCAGGCGAGCGTTGTTATTAATAATACTCGTGTTGTTTACCTAGATAATAGTAAAGAAGTATCGGTCAAACTTAACAATAATGGCAATAAACCTGTTTTAGTTCAAAGTTGGATAGATAGTGGGGACCCAGACCAAAACCCTTCAACTATTCAAGTTCCTTTTATCTTAACACCACCAATTAATCGAATAGACTCGAAACAAGGTCAAACACTACGTATTTTTTATACAGGTGAGGAACTATCGACGACAGAAGAATCGATTTTTTGGTTAAATGTATTAGAAATACCCGCTAAAAATAGTGATTTAAAAGACAAGAACACATTACAGCTGGCATTTAGAACACGATTAAAACTGTTTTTCCGTCCATCTGATTTACAAGGTGATGCGAATGATGCCGGTAAAAATCTCGTTTGGGATGTAATAGGCTCAGGACTTAAAGCAACAAATCCAACACCTTATCATGTATCGCTGACCCGCGTGAGTATCGAGATTAACGACAAATCTTATGATAGCGAGGCGGTTATGGTTTACCCCAACAAGTCACAGATTTTTAATTTTTCGGACTTACCCGCTATTCCATCTGGAAGCAAAATAATTATCAACTATTTAGATGACTATGGCGCAACGAAAAGTTTCGAAAGTATCACCCAATAATAAGCCTTAACTAACAGTCATATATTATTAACCATTTTAAATTCTAACTTTTTATATTTTTTTACTTTCTTTTCTGGTGAGGTTATATTTTGAAAAACCAATGTGATTTAAATAAAACTCATCGATTGATAACGCTTACATCATTAAGTTTTTTTCTATTGCCTATTCTTTCTTACTCTTCATCTGTAGCATCTGAAGAATATGAGTTTAACTCGTCATTTTTAAAGGTTGATGACAAAAGTGCCGTCAATCTTGATTATTTTTCTAAAGGGTCAAATGCACTCCCAGGAAATTATCAAGCTTTTATATATGTAAACGATAAATACATCACTAGTAAAAATCTCGTCATAAAAGAAGAACAAGACAACTCTACTAGACCTTGTATAACCCGAGCTATCCTCGCTCATATTGCCTTTGAGCCTTCTAGACTCCCAGCAATGTTTATAGAAAACCTTGATAAAGGCGGCTCATGTATTGATCTGGAGGCTCTCATACCGAATTCTAGCATCGTTTTTGATAGCAGTGAGTCACGCCTTAACATCCAAATTCCACAAGTTCATATGAAGCGAGTCGCGCGCGATTCAGTTAGCCCTGAATTATGGGATGAAGGTATTCCCGCTGCTTTATTAACTTACAATATCAATGGTTATAACAGTGACCAAACGGGACAATCGTTAGCTGCCTATTTCAATACTGGCGTTAATATAGGCGGATGGTATTTCCGTCAAAATAGCGTTTTGAGCTGGTCTGAAAACGAAGGTAGTGATTACACCATTCAAAACACCTATCTGGAAAAAGCAATCCCAGACTGGCAAGGCCGTGTCTTAGTTGGGCAAACCAACACACAGGGGCAATTTTTTGATTCTGTGCCTTTTACTGGTATTCAATTTAATACGGACAACCAAATGCTTCCTGCTTCTCAGCGTGGTTACGCACCTGAAATTCGCGGTGTAGCAAGAACAACAGCTAGAGTCACCGTTAAGCAAGACAATGACATTATATATGAAACTACCGTAAGCCCTGGTGAATTCTTAATTAACGATTTATATCCAACAGGTTTTGGTGGCAACCTTGCTGTGACGGTGACTGAAGCCGACGGTTCAGAGCAAAATTTTTTGGTACCTTATGCAGCAATGGTTCAGCTGATACGACCAGGGGCTCAGCATTTCTCCGCCGCTATTGGGCAATATCGTAATGATACCTTACTGTCTAACCCAGCTTTATTTGAAGGCACCTACCAAAGAGGCTTGTCCAATTCATTAACTGGATATGCAGGTATTCAAGCAAACCAAGACTATTTTTCAGCTCAAGTTGGAGCTGCTGTCGGGACCTATATCGGTTCATTTTCTGCAGATATATCGCAGTCCTTTACTCGTATGTTAAATGGTCGTAGTGATCAACAAGGGCAAAGTTACGAAGTTAGATATAGTAAAAACATCACGTCTACTGGGAGTGATTTTTCCTTAGCTGCCTATCGTTTTTCGACCGAAGGTTACATGGACTATCAAACGGCAATGACGACGAGAGACGCGATCCAAAAAGGAAGAAGCACGAATAACATTTATCGCTCAAAAAACCGATTTATTGTAACTGCAAGTCAACAATTACCCGAAAATTGGGGACAATTCTATCTTAGTGGTTCTTTTGAAAACTATTGGGATCAAGACGGTTATTTAAACCAATATCAGGGTGGATATAGCAATCATTATAACGGTTATACGTGGGGTATGAGTGTTAGTCGTAACGAGGACGCAAAAGGAAAAACACAAACCAATTTAGCGGTCAATCTCTCCTTTCCATTGGGGAGAACGGATAGGACCACCGGTGCCAACCCGCGCGTTAGTCTACGCCTAAACAACGACGATGATGGTAACGAACGTCAGCAGTTAAGTGTTTCCGACAGTGTTGGTAAAGACAACTTATTCAATTACAACATTTCAAGCACCCATGCTAATAAAGGAGCGGGCACCACCACCGACGTTAACCTTGGGTATATTAGCCCTATTAGCTCACTAAGCGCTAATGCTAGTTTTGGCAAGCACTACAAAAGCCAAAGCGTTGGTTTATCTGGCTCTCTCGTAGCACATGCCGGAGGTATTACTGCGTCGCCATACAATGGCAATACTTATGCTTTAATTGAGGCAAAAGGTGCTGAAGGTGCCTCTGTTTCTGGCTATAAAGGTATAAAAATTGACAGCAATGGCTATGCCCTTACACCAAATTTAAACCCTTATCAAATGAATGAGGTCTATATCAACCCTAAAGGCGCATCTCAGAACGTTGAGTTTACAAACACATCACAACGAACCGCACCTTATTCTAATGCTGTAGTCCTGGTTAAATACAATACGAAAATGGGTATTCCACTGCTCTTTAATAGTGCGCTCAACGATAAACCAGTGCCTTTTGGCGCTTCAGTTTACGACGCACAAGGTAATACCGTAGGACATGTCGGTCAGGGTGGAAAAATATACGCCCGAGTTGCAGAGCCACAAGGTTCGTTGCTTATATCTTGGGGCGAAACGAACACTGAGCAATGTAATATCGTTTATTCACTTACGCCTGACCAGGCTAAATCAACACGATTACAGTCCATAAATACAAACTGTAAAGGGTAAGGCCATAACAACGATGACAAAGCTGAAATAAACCCACAATGATGAAGATGTTAACCATGAAAAAACGGACAAAAATGACTGCACTTTGCTTATTGTGTTCGACCAATACCATCGCTCAAGATGAGATCGTACAACAAGCAAGAAACCAAAAGAAAACCACGGCACCTATTGTTTACCCTCACCTATTTGTTGGTGTCGAAGGCGGAGTGCAGTTGTCCTCGCTCAATGACGCCCCTAAAGAGCCAGTATCCGGAGCGTATATCGGAACTCAGTTTACTGAGCACTGGAGCTGGGATTTAGGTTATCAATATCATGGTAATTTAAGTTCAAAAAACGAATATACCGATATCAGCTTCTTTGATACCGCTATACGCCATGATTGGTATTTCACTAACGATATTAGCGTATATGGTAAATTAGGTATCGCCTATTGGAACATAAACACAAATGAGAAATATCAAAAATCAATAAAAGAAAATGGATTTTCTCCATTAGCTGAAGTTGGTGTCAACTATCGTGTTACTCCAAATGTATATTTAAATGCTGGTTATCAATATATGGATGAAGTTGGTAATGAAAAGTCTGGTCAATATGATGCTAGAACATTGATGGCAGGTATTAGTTATCACTTTAAGGGTAAAAAACAAGCACCCGCAAAGCCTACCCCAATAACAGCCAAAAGCTTTGTTAAGCCTCCCCTACCCCGACCCCAGTGGAACCAAAGAAAGTTACAAAATTATTCGAAACCACCATTCAATCTGATGTGGCGTTTGAATTTAATAGCGATAAATTTATTGAAACGCCAGAGACGACGACTAAACTTGACCAACTAATAAAATTACTAAATCAGTACCCCTACGCCCACGCCCAAATTGTTGGTCACACTGACTCTATTGGCACTAAGCACTACAACAAAAAACTGTCTGAAAAACGTGCACTTTCAGTCTTAGAGATTCTGAAGAAAAAGGGCGTTGATACAAACCGTTTAAGTGTTATTGCAAAAGGTGAATCACAACCCATTGCTACCAATATGTACGCTCCCGGACGAGCGAAAAATCGTAGGGTAGAACTTATTATACTGTCTTTCCAATATACTGTAGATGAGTAATATTGGTTTTGAGTTTTCAGATATATAAAATAAATAATATTGCTTTGAGCAGTTACGTTGCCTGCTCATTTTTTACTTGTTGATTAATATTAACGAGCCTGAATTTTCGTTTTAACACGTTAATTGAATTGCATTTTTTTGTTTTTTCGACAGGCTAATTTTAAATGAATCATGATAATATCGATGCCTAAAAATGAAATATTTGATCAATTTTACACTGCTAATTGGGGTGTTAATATACCCAGAAACCGCGACAGCGAACCAGTGCAGCGTTTCAAATTATAATACCGAATATGTGGGTGACTCAATTCCGGTAGGGGACGAAAAGACAGGAGAAACTTTAGGTCAAATTAATGTTTCTTTCAATTATTCGTGTACGTTTACAAATGCCCATACCATTAAATTGTTTGGTACTTGGGGACAACAATCTTACATATCCGGCAAAACTTACAAATCAAACTTAGATGGTATACAGCTAGTAACACCACATCTGATAGGAACATCAGGGCCACATTACAACTCTGTTATATTTGCTAGTCTTTCTGGTAATACCTCTGGCACTGTCTCGGGCCCCCTATTTTATGTCAATAAAGTGAGTAAAGTGACCTATTCTGGCGATAGCGTTTACTTAGGCACCTCTCATGACACTCACTATCTTCAATATGACGTCTTTAAACCAGGCGCATCTTATGGGACCGTACTAGAAGATCATTTGGGCTTTGCGGATATTTCCATAAGTCGTCCTACCTGCCGATTCGATACTAACGATGTCACTCAAACAGTTACACTGCCAACTGTTGCCCCAAGAGACTTCACTGGCGTAGGCTCAACCACTGGTCCTAGCCATTTTTCCATTAAACTTAATTGCGATGCAAAAGTGACCCTGTCAGCAAACATGACCGATGCTAACTTTACCGCTAATGTAAGTGATGCTTTAACATTAAACAGTAATTCGACAGCGTCTGGGGTGGGTATACAAGTATTCTTGGACAACAAATCGACGCCAGTCACCTATGGTGTCAACAAGTGGTATATAGATGGTTCTGCTAGTGCAGCAGCCACTACTTATACCATTCCATTTCTCGCTAAATACGTGCAGACTAAATCGACCATTGGTCCTGGAAGTGTCTACGCCCAAGCAATCATCTCGTTTTTTTATGAGTAAACCACTAATTCGGAGACTGAATACATAGGATGTTATCTCATGAGCTTTGCTTCATACTTGTTTCTTTCCATCACTATTTTAATGAGTTTAGAAGCGCATTCATGCGCTATAAGTGAAAATGAAGATATGTCCCCCTATTCTACAGCTGTAGAATTAGGACCACTCCATGGTAAGGCAGGTATCTCGTATCTGACGAGTTGGTCTAGTACGGTTGCGCAGTATTTTCAGCGAGGTACGTGCACTGGTAATGGCTACTCAACCTGGGTATATAGTCATCAACCAGCAGTGGGAGTAATTGACGATTATCCTGTATATCCAACTGAACACGACAACATTGGTTATGTCGTGCTAACTAGAAAGGACTATCGAAGCCCTCTATTGACTACACCTTTCCGTACATGGTTTACCGACGGTACATCGTTTTACACTAATATAATGACAACCATAAGGTTCGTTAACCTCGGTAAGTTACAAGCAGGTGTTTACACCCTTACCGGAAAGCAAGCCGGAGTCGCCGTGTTATCCAATAGTTCTGCCACTTTGTCTTCTGTAACAAAACAAAAATTTTATTATCGAGGCTTCACTCTTACTGTTACTGCGTCTACATGCACCGTAAATGTTGGCGATAAGAACCAAACCGTTATCTTGCCTAGTAGCAAAATAGGTGATTTTAACGGTGTGGGTTCTATGAGCGGTTCTCAATCTTTTAATATCAGAGTTAATTGCCCTTCAGGTATAGCGCTGTACGCCACTATGACAGACGCTAATTTACCAACAAATACCAGCAGTACTCTTACTCTTTCTCAAAGCTCAACCGCGTCGGGTTTCGGGTTGAAGATTTTCGCTAATAATAGCTCTACGGCAGTATCCTATGGACCAGAATCTGCGGTAAAAGGCAATACTAACCAATGGAAAGTCGGCGGCGGTGCAAGTTCGCCGGCGACCAATTATACCATTCCATTTGTAACTCGATACGTACAAACGTCAGCGACCAAAAGCGCAGGTTCCGTCAACGCACAATCTATTATCACATTTTCATATCAATAACGAATTGCGCTCTATTCTTTGCCTTACGGTACAAGCAACATTGGCTACTGCATGGGGTGCAAGCGAACCCAACCTGAACTAGAGCATTTCGCTTTAAGCCTTTCTAACTCAGCCAACGCTTCTTCTTTCGTAAAGTCGGGTGATAACAAATAATAGATACTACCTAACTTTGTGATTAATACCTTGTCTGTTTTACATCGAACATCATCGACAGAGGGTGATGATTTGCCAGAGTAAAACTGTATCACGTATTTATTTTGTGACATTTTACTTTTGGTATCATCATTTGAAACCGTTTGCTGAGTGTTGTTCTCAAATACTTCATTATTTACTTTGATGCAGTTGACTTTGTTCGCTTCAAAATCAATGAATACACCCTCTCCTTCGATGCGAATTTGTCGACCAGGATTTTGTTTACATTCGTTATAAAAGGCAAACATCGAAAAATGCAGTAAGTTGCATTCTTTATTTACGATCAGGTGGGTTAAACCTTGCTTCTGAAACGAGTGCACATTGCAACCTTTGGTATCGACTTCACGGCCCCCATCTGCATTCCAAACGGTCAAAATTTTCTCAAAGGTAACCTGAGTGTTTTTTGCTAGTACAGGTTCAGAAAATATAAAGAAGGCCACTATTAACGCAACCGAATATGAAATCTTCAACACTCACTTCTCCGAAGACAGTATAAATAGCCCGTATTATCGCCTTAAAAGAGAGCACTCACATTAGCATGCTAAATCTTAATACCATGCAATCTGCTAACACTATTACGTTAGAGCCATAACTGTAAGAAATATCGTATTTTCGCTAGCAAGATAAACAATCGCATTAGGATCGGCTTCCAGACATTAAATTTGAGTACGAGCAATCTTTTACTTGAGGCTTCTGTTACCACTCATTTGTAAATTACCGACCTAAATAACTATAAATCGGAAAGAGAAGTGCATGAAATACTTAGCAAGTTTTACATTATTCTTATTAATTTTTTTACACTCAGACGAATCTCATGCAAACCAGTGCACAATTACAAACTATAGCTCTCAATATGTAGGTGAACCGATCCCTATTGGAAGTGACAAAACTGGTGAAACCTTAGGGACAATTAATGTTTCTTTTAATTATGATTGTACGTTCTCAGATGCCCACACAATTATCTTATTTGCTACATGGGGGCAAAAATCTTACCTATCAAGCAATACATATGCGTCAAATTTGGATGGCATACAACTAGTGACACCATATTCAGTAGGTACATCAGGGCCACATACGAATTCCGTAAAATTTGCCACTTTAAATAGTAGTACGTCCGGTGTTGTATCAGGGCCGTTGTTTCACGTAAAAAAGGTAGACAACGTGTCCGTGTCTGGTAGTTCATACTTTTTGGGCACCTCTCACATTGACCACAATCTGCAATATGATGTTTTTAGAACAAACAGCTCTTATGGGGTAAATGTACAAGCGCAAGTAGGCTTTGCTGATGTTCCTATTACTCGTCCTACTTGTACACTTAATAGTAATAGTGTTCATCAAGTTGTTGCACTTCCAACCGCTGCCCTTAGTGACTTTAGTGGCATAGGTTCAACCATAGCTATAAGCGAATTTTTTATAAAGATGAATTGTGGTGCTAAAGTCTCCCTTTCTGCTTACATGACAGATGCAAATTCACCTGCCAATGTAAGCAACGCCCTAACGCTGAACGATAGTTCAACGGCAGCAGGAGTAGGTATTCAGGTGCTTGCCAACAACAATGAAAACCCCGTCATATATGGCGTCAACAAATGGTATATTGCTGGCTCTGAAAGCGCAGAGGCAATGAATTATACTATTCCATTTTTGGCCAAATATGTGCAAACCGAACCAACAATAACACCAGGCAGCGTGAACGCTCAGGCTGTGATATCTTTCTTTTATGAATAAAAAAACATGATGCCAATACGGCACAATGGGCAGCGTATTGAAAACAAATAGCACTATTTTGTTCTACAATTAAAAAGACCAATAATAGGTAGGAATACTAACGTAAGGATGAATACTATAACTAGCTTTGTTCAAGCGACATGCCTTCTTACTGGAATAATCTCTATCTTTTTCAGCTCATTATTGTGGGCTGTCGACATCGTAAAATTTGAAGCAGGTCAATCCCAAAATGATGCCCGTATGGCTTATAAAATTGAAGTTATACAGTCAGCTTTAGAGCATACAAAAGACACATATGGACCCTATTTAATTTCAACGAGTGCGCCTCTAATGAACTCACTACAAGCAATGAGACAATTGCAAAACGGGGAGTTGCTGAATGTATTTATCGCACTAACAAATAAAGATTGGGAAAGTAAAACTATTCCAATTCGAATCCCCTTCGCCGGGGGCTATTAAGTTATCGGCTTTTGCTTACCCATAAACGGTACTTACCGCTTCTAAAAAACGTTAACGACGTGTCAGATTTAATGTCATTACAGGTCGGATTGCGCCACAACTGGTCAATAACCAAGATACTGTCTTTACGTGGCTTTGATATTGTCCCGTCAAAAAGCTATGAAGGTCTATTCGCTATGCTAAATAGCCAACGGTTTCATTATATCCCTCGCGGCATCAATGAAATTTATAACGAATTGGATAGTCGTAAATCAAAACTAAACAATGTTGTTATAGAACCTGAACTCGTTCTATATATTCCGTCACCTACGTATCTATTCGTATCACCGAAATACCCTCGCCTTGCTCAACGATTTGAAGATGGACTTGAATTAATGGTAGCGAATGGAACACTGAAGGTCATATTTGATAAATATTTCACTCATCATATCGAGCGAGCAGATATAAAAAATAGACGTATTATTGTGGTAGGTAACCCGTTACTGCCAGAATTAACGCCTTTAGAACGCTCTGACTTGTGGTGGTCACCTTGACCATCTGAAGCATCAACTACATCTAATCCACTTCACATAATTAACTGCGCTTTCCTAACAATTAAGTTGATAAATTTTGGCTATTAATTTAATAGAGCCAAACGATTATACCGACCAAATAAGCCTAGTTATTATGTGGGTATCGGTTTGACGAGATATCGACAAGGTTGATAAAAAACTATTTGAATATCCCATTATTGAAGCTATCCCTCAACCTGAAAGATTGGCTGTAAAAAAGCTAACACTAAATAAAGCCACGTTGTATGACGATTACAAGATGGGTATATCTGAGGAAAAAACGAATTTAACTATTGCCAGTGATATTTGTCATACAAATATAACGAATCAAG